>NZ_BAABDJ010000001.1:0-193131 GCF_039539565.1 Hymenobacter fastidiosus
ACCGTTTCCGAACGGCTGAAATGGAGGCTGCTTGCATCCAACAAAACTAACTCAAACAGCTTCTAAACAGATAGTAGGTTTTTCTCATCGGACCACGGATTTATCGGATTAGACGGATGACGCGGATTTCGTAGTCGATTGAGCTGAATACGCGAATACTTTCGTGCTCTTCCGGCAACCGGCAACACACAACTGGCAACCGGCAACTCACAACTTACAACCGGCAACTCATTCCCCCACGTAGCAGAACTCGTAGTAGCTGCACTGCTTGCAGAGCGGCTTGTTGATGACGGGTGGGCACTCCGTACTGCTTACGATCTGCTCAATGGCAGCTTCCCACTGCGGAATGGCAGCCCGGTCGGCGTCGGTGAGCACCACGGTTTGCGTCTGGCGTAGCTTGGGGTATTCCAGTATTCCGGTTGGCCCGGATACGCCATGTCGTTCGAGCACGTAGAGGTAGTATTGGAGCTGCGCGATGCTGGCGTGTTCCAGCTTATCGGAGCGCTTGATTTCGTGGATTACCCGATCCTGCGGATCATAGAAATCGATCTTGATACCGTCGATCTGAATTTCGCGGTAGCGCGCCGCCCGTTGCGGGTAGCTGGTCAGGTGCAGCAGGGAGCCATCAGCCACGTTGTCATGCGTCTGCTGAAAGCTGATGCCGTGGTGAAACAGCCACAGCTTGCGGTGGCAGATGTGGTAGTAGTTGACGTGCTTGCCGGTGATGCGCATAACAGTATCTGTTAATCGTCCATATCATCGTTTCTTTCCTGCGCTTGCTCATAAAGCATCAGGCCCATTCGAGAAGAATAGTATTTGGGCTTCACAATGAATATTTCTTCGGCGTCGCTACCAATATGGATGGTGTGCTTTTCCAGCATACCCAGCTTGATGCCCCGGCTGTACTCATAGATTGGGATAGTAATGCTGTACAGCAAAGCCCATTCACGGAAAGCAAACCAGTTGGGAAAGGTTGACGGGTCGCTGTCATCTTCTGGGAAAGGTGAATAGGTTACGTTTGCGAAAACGGCCTTTTGAGCATCAATATCACGGCTTTTCCAGGCGTGCGTGGAATCGTCTTCTTGGTCTATTTCCTCGAAGGGCAGAATGAGCCAGTTGGTTTTCACTGAGTCCTCCAACTTTCGTCGGTTGTCCCGTACTTCTGCGGTTTCAGGCACTACTTCAGGGTATAGATCATTCACCAAATCCACAAACCGCTGGGCTGAGTACCGGCCGGGTTGTAGCCACGTCTGAGATTTGCGTAGAGTATCTGTCATTTCCCAGCCTACGCCTTTGCGAAAATGCCCGTACGGTGCGGGATAAAAACGGAGCTTGCCCTCCTTGTCTAGTTGGTGAGGCTCTACGAGGTACAATTCGCCTACCACATGATTGCCGCCCTTGTCTTTAAAGCGGGCCAAGCGGCCTACACGCTGCGTCAGGCGGTCAATCGGGCAGAGGTCGGAAATCATCAGGTTTGTGCTGATGTTAACGCTCAATTCACCGATTTGGGTGAGAATAGCCACGCCGTGCTGCCGGTTCACTTGCCAGGCCTCAGTGCCCAGCATCCCTTTGAGTTGCTCCTCAATGGTCGCTTTGTCTGGCTCCGTGAAGCGGGAGTGATAAAGCACTACGTCATCAAAGCCACGTTCCGCAAACCACCGTCGGTAAGCCTGCGCCCGCCGGACCGTGTTGGCATAAATAATCAGCGGAGTTCCGTCGAGGCCGCGCTGCAGGAGTTCGGCAACATCGTCCGGCGACGCGCACGGCCCGGCTTGGTAGAGGCGGCAGCGGGTTCGCTCAGAATCGGAGGTGTCTTCCTGAATCGTGTCGGTGAGTTGCCCGGCATCTGCATAAAGTTGGCGGGCCGATTCCGGGATGGTGGCGCTCATCACCAGTACGGACACATCCAGCAAACGCAACGCCCGTAGCAGCACCACCATGTTGCGCTGAGTGAAGTCGTCGTAAAAGTCGGCTTCATCAATCACTACACAGCTGTGCGCCAACGCCCAGAAGATGCCGTGATGGTCTTCGCGGGCACCCGTCAGGCAAATGCACAGGTGGTCAATAGTCGTGACGGTAACGGGCGTTTCCAACTGCCGGGCGTAGGCCAACTCCTTTTTCCAGTCGGCTTCGCCTTGCACCGTGGGCTGGGCTTTAGCCTGAAACCACGCGCTGGAGTGATATAGGCCAGTACTGCTCAAGGCTTCCGTCACGGCAATAGACAAGGCATTAGCCGTAAAGCGCGTGGGCATAGCAATGACCAACCGATCGGCCCGGCCCATTTCTATCTGTCGTTGCGCCCACAGCAGCGACGCATCAGTTTTACCGGCTCCAGTAGGAGCCCGCAGAATGGCGAATGGCTCATCCCATATCTGCGTAACTAATTGCTGAACGCCTCTTTTCTCGCTATGAGGGAACGTGTAGGCAAACGGCCGGAAGGCGGGCACCGGCTGACCTTCTTCCAGGGCACTGGCGCGGTGGTCGGCGAGTTGCAAAATAGCTCTTGGGCCGTCGTATTCGTAGCGTCGCGCAATGGCCTGGTCGAACGCATCCCGTAAAGTTGGGTCGGTAAATTCACCGCCTTTGCTGACAAAATGCTTCCAAAGGGCCTGGTAGTTCAGCGTTTTCTGCCAACGTTTCTCGTGCTTCTTCCCAAGTTTGCCGTGGTGGGCCGCAATAGCTGTGTAGCCGCAAACAGGAAGTGCCTTGTCAGCCGAAAGGTTGAGCCGTACCAACGACTCCATTTCGTGTCGTATGCCGGCCTTTTGCAGATTTGCCCCGGTGGTAAAGCCGCGTCGCAGAAACTCCTGGTAGTCTTGCTGACACGCCTGCTGCCAGTCGTCGTGCAGCTTGCCTTCATCGTGCCAACGGGCCGCCGTATCTACCAGCGTAGGCAGGTTGCGACCGGTGCGGGCCAAGTACTTCTGCGCCAGGAAGGGCCGCGCCGCAAGCAGACGGGCGGCCTCCTCCTGTACGTGTTGGGTATGGTCGGCAAGCGTAATGGGCTGGCTGGAGCCGTCCGCTTGTTTTTGCCCTTTTGGTTTGGCGAGCGGCTCCATACCCGAGGCCTATTTCGTGTTGGTTTCAAACTGCGCCGTAGTCAGAAGCGCTGCGCCGGGGTTGGGGTCGTAGAGGGTATTCGCCGCGAGAAATGCTTGCGCCTTCTGGTACGCCTCAAATACACTATCGGCGTCGCTGGCCGTGTCGTCGCCCAGGAAATAGGTGGCTCCCCGCGCTTCCAACTCACGCAGGATATTGCGCTGCTCCGGTGAGCCATCTTCGGCCTTGAAATAGCGGCAGGCTTTGCGGGAAAGGCGGTTGTCAAACACAATCAGCACTTTCTGCGGCTCTCCCGACACGGCGTTCCGAGCTTGGTTGGCGTAGTCGGTGAGCGAAGCCGTGGCTTCCAGCGCCAGCCGGATACGCCGCTTCCGCTCGGCTTCGTCAATGTGCTTCACGTATTCGGTGGCGACGTGCATTTCGCTCTCGTAGCGAAAACGCTTCCGGATACCTACCGCGCAAACATCCACGAAGAAGCTCATCAGCATATCATCTTCCTCCGAGAACTCGCGGGTGGCTAACGCCTGGCTTTTTGAATCGGCTCCTTTTTCTGCCAGCATTTTCAACCGAATAAGCAGATCGCGGCCGATTTCGCTGCTTTTACGGGCTACGGCGGGGGTGGCCGACAGCGGCGCGGTACGCCGGCCCGAATAGCTTTCTTTGGCCGTTTGCAGGAAGCCGCCCAAGTCAGCCCGCAGGTCGCGCTCTACCACGTTGGTTACCCCGTCGCCATTGGAGACGTAGGTGTCGGCTTTCTGTTCGTCGTCGGCATTCAGGCGGTCCAGGGCCGAGAACAGCGCGTGGCGCTGCATCTGCCCGGAAATATATACACGGCCATCGGGCCGGCGCTTGATGGAGGAGGCATTGCCCAAAATCTTTTCGCCGCCATTGGCAATATGGTCGCTCATGGGAGCCAGCAGCGTAACCAGAATTCCTTTGATAATCATAACCTGAGAAGTGAGTGCGTGAAAGAATTAGTTGTTGGGCAGGTCAGAAATACTGACGGGTTCAGTTTCGGCGGGCGTTTCAGCTACGTTTTTTGCCTTGGCTTTGCTGCGCAGACGCATATAGGCTACCAGCAAGTGCGTGGCGTCCTGCTGGGAAATCTCGCCGGTGGCCGTGGCGTCCATGAACCGTTCGGCGGCGGCCGGCGCATCGTCCTGCAACAGGCGGCCGGCGCGGGTGGAAATGCGGAAAAGCAGGTCCTGGGGGGACTTGGCACTCATAGCCGCACTCTCAAATTCCACCAGTATTTTGGCCTTGGCTTTCTTCACCAATTCCTCTTGGTTGGCGACGCCTGTACCAACGTCGTCGCGAGCCACGAGGTAGGCCGTCGTATTGAGCCAACGGCCCAAAGCACCCGCCGACCGTACAATTTCAGAGTCAATGTTCATAAAGTATTCGTTGAAGAGTGGGGCTAGTTCGGGGGCATATTCCGCACGGAACGCCAGAAAATCGATAAAGGCTGGCCGGGAAAAAAGCTGGAGAAACCGGGCGGCCGTGAAGTAGAAAAGTTGGTAGGTGGGATTGTCGTAGCGCCGCTGCACGTCTGGTTCCCGGTACAGCACCGTGTCACGGTACAGACTAGCCAACAGGCTGGATAACTCGTGCTCCAGGGCCAGCCGCGTCACATGATGCCCGAAATGCACCTGCTGAATCTTGTCGTAGGACACGATATAAAGCGGCGCATCAGCTAGGCTGTTCAGGACGCGGGCAGCCCATTCCGTTTCCCTGGCCCGGTGCGCCCAGCGGCCGATGGCCCCCAGCAGTCCAATGGTGCCGAAGGCATCCGAGTTCTGGGGCGCGAACGGGTAGTTGCCTGCATGGAGGCGGGGCCGTTTGTATTCGGAAGTGGTAACGACGGCTTTTTTGGCCTTGGCTGGTTTAACCTGAGTGCTTTCCTTCGGCGGTTGCTTCGCGGGCAGCGTGGCTATCATCAACTGGCTACCTACGTCGCCAACCTGCATAGCATTGAATAACCCAATGAATTGCAGTAAATCCGGCAGCTCTAGATCAGGAATAATAGCAGTATTTAAAATTGAATCCGATGACCCTGACTTCTGCCAGCCGGCAGGTTTGAGCGGAGTAAGCGTTGTAATGATGGTGCAAGCAGCCTCCAATAAGGTGCCTTTGGGCGGCGTTTGGGAAGCAGTACCATTGTTGATTTTAGCGGTAGTTGGCGCAAACGAGCGGCTTAGCTCTACAGCACTACCGAGTGGCTTTTGGGCGCGTAAAGCCTCCAGAATCAATACCGCGTTTTTGAAAGTATCCTTCGCTCCGCCGTCGATGGTAACCACGCTGGGATATAGGTAGAGTCCTTTGGAAGCTAACCCGGCCGACTGCACAAGATTACTGTCTTCCAGCAGTTCGCTTCTGCGCACCGGGGCAAACGTGAGTTCGGTCGTATGCTGCGGGTCATCGAAGGTGCGCATCCGAAAATGTCCCATGCCATCTTCGATAGACAACGCCAATGATTCCCGCAATACATCTTCAGAAACTTCGTCCGCTAATTCGGCCTGAAGAATAGTGATAGCTAAGCCGTAGCGAGAATAGGGGTGCGCCAACTGGTTGAATAAGTCAACCAGAGTTTCTGTGGTCTTTGTCATACCGCTATTGCTGAATAGTCTGCCAGGAAGCTTCAATCCAGCCGTCGTTAGAACCCAGATAGAGCGGAGCCGCTGGGTTGTTGGTAGCAGCTTGCAACGCTTCCAGCAAGGCCGGAGACGTTTCTACCGTTATCCGGTAGTTGCCCGTTGGCTCCACATACTCCCGAGGCGTCGGGCTGGAATAGTACTGCGGGAAGTGGGGGCGGAGTACGCCGATATGTATTTCATCACCTTCCTCAAAATCCTGAAGCAGCGCCGCCCCTTTTTTGGCACTGCCCGCATCAGAATACTTGATGCGTTTGCCCCGCTCGGCATTCATTATCGGAATAGCCTGCGCATCATAGTTGCGGCTGCCGCCGGGGAAGTTCTTGCCCTTCAAATGCTGCGTCCATAAGTCATCATAGTGCATCAACGGCGGCACGATGACCACCCCGAACCGAACATGCCACTGCAGTAAGCTTTGGTAGCCCACGCCGGAGCCGATTACGTCTTTTAGCTTATGCTGTTTTTTCAACTTCGCGAATAGCTGCTTGCGCTCCACATCACTGATGTGCCAGCCTAGGGCGTTTTCCAGCATCCCCCACAGCATATGGTCAGTTGGCTTGGGTTGGCTGCGGTAGTATTTGCCGGGCATTTTGGCTACCATAGAAAGGGGAGCCAAGGCTTCAATTTCCAAAACCGCTCGGGCAGAGAAGTCAGGCGTTTGAAGTAACAGTGATAATTCCTGCTGCATCATGAAGAGAATAAATAGTAAGTCAATTACTCCAGCGCCCCGCACCCCAGCCCCGTCGAGTCGCCCACGCCTACGCACCAGGCGAAACGGATCTGCTCGGCCGTGCCCGTGACAATCACGGGGCACTGGCTGGCGCGGCACTGCACCTGCTTGTAGCGGAAGAGCTTGGTTTTCGCGCCCACGTAGTCCCGGTCGAAGCGGACGGCAGCGCCGGTATCGTCGAGGCCGGCCTGGCAGAGCTTGCGGCGCAGGGTTTGGGTCAGCAGTTCGTCGGTACGCAGATTTTCATAGGTGAAATGGTCGGCCGCGGCCCCCAGTTTGGCTTCCGGTGCGAGGTACTTCACGAACACCGGGCTCAGCACCCGAAACCACTGCTCCCCATCCTGAAACGGGGGCGGCGAAAGCAGCCGGGCATCCCGCACCCGCAGGCCCTGACCCAGCCCGGCCTCCCGCACTACGCCACTCACGAGGGCGTGAATTATGCGCGGGTCGTGGGCGGAAATGGACCAGTGGGCCCCGTCGCGGAACCGCAGGCCGCCGCGGCTGCCCTGGCCGCCGCGCAGCCACGAAAGCGAGTAGAGCGAAAGGCCGTCGTGCAGGTCGTCATCGTGGCCCAGCCAGCGGTGAAAAGCGCCTTTCAGCACCGACAGATGATCGAAGGGGAGCAGCTCGTCGGCCGTCAGGTATAGTTGTAAGCGCATCGATCTGACTAAAGTAACCGGAATGAGAATCTAAATAGATTAGCAAGGAGCACTATTATATTCAGCCACACAACCCCGGCGCTAAATAAAGATCAGGGGGGCGGTGAAGCCCTTTTCCAGAAAATTGCCGGCACCTGTCCGGTTGCCAGAATTCTTTCCTGAACTTTGGCGCTTCCATCAAGCTCCCGTTTATGAACCCTCTCGTTGCCATCCGCGAATTCGACCAAAGCATCTGGCTGGACTTTATCCGCCGCCAAATCCTGATCAACGGCGAATTGCAGCGGCGCATCACCGACGAAGCCCTGCGCGGCGTGACGTCGAATCCGGCCATCTTCGAGAAAGCCATCGGCGGCTCCGACGACTACGATTCGGCCATCCGCAGCCTGGCTTTGCAGAATAAGACCACCGACGAAATATATACCGCCCTGGCCGTAGCCGACGTGCAGCACGCCTGCGACCTGTTCCGCCCGCTCTACGACAGCGCCGACAATGTCGGCGACGGTTACGTGAGCCTGGAAGTATCGCCCGCCCTGGTCAATGATACCGCCGGTACCATCGAGGAAGGGCTGCGGTTCTGGCAGGCCGTGAACCGGCCCAACGTGATGATCAAGGTGCCCGCTACCCTGGAAGGGCTGCCCGCTATCCGTCGGCTCATTGCTGAGGGCATCAATGTGAACGTGACCCTGATTTTCGGCCTGGAGCGCTACCGCCTGGTGGCCGACGCTTTCCTCGCGGGCCTCGAAGACCGGGTGCAGGCCGGTCTGCCGATTGACCACATCGATTCCGTAGCCAGCTTCTTCCTCTCGCGCATCGACGTGCTGCTGGACCCGCTGCTGGAGAAGCTCGCGGCCGAAGGCGGGGAGAAAGGCGCCCTGGCGCAGTCGATGGTGGGCGAGGTGGCCCTGGCCAGCGCCAAGCAGGCGTATCAGATCTACCAGGAGATTTTCAGCGGCCCACGCTACTTAGCCCTGAAAGCCCAGGGCGCCGCTACCCAGCGCCTGCTGTGGGCCAGCACCGGCAACAAGAACCCCAACTACGACGACCTGAAGTACGTCGAGAACCTCATCGGGCCCAAAACGGTGAATACCGTACCGGTTGAGACGCTGGATATTTTCCGGGCCCGGGGCATATCGGCGCACCGGCTGGAAGACGGAGTTGACAAGGCGCGGGAAGTGCTGCGCCGCCTGCCCGAGCTGGGCATCGACCTGGAAGAGCTGACCAACCACCTGGAAATGGATGGGGCCAGGAAATTCAACGAACCCTTTGGTAAACTAATGGCCTCCCTGGACCAGAAGCGTCAGCAGGCGCTAACCGCAACCGTAGTTCCCGCCACGCTGAGCCTGGGCCGGTACCAGGCCGCCGTGGACGCCCGGCTGCAGCAATTCAACGCCAGAAACTTCACCACCGGGTTCTGGAACAAGGAGGCGTCGCTCTGGGTGCCGGATGCCGCCGGCCAGCAGAGCATCCGCAGCTTTATGGGCTGGCTGCGCGTGGCCGAAACGATGGTGGGTGCCGTGCCGGAAATCGAGCAGTTCGTCCACGAGGTGAAAGCGGCCGGCTTCAAGCACGTGGTCGTGATGGGTATGGGTGGCAGCACTATGGCCCCCATCGTATTCAAAGAGTCCTTCACCAAAGGCGAAAACGGCTTGCCGATGTCGGTGCTCGATACCACCGACCCCGGCACGGTACGCCAGATTGCCGACGCGGTGCCGCTGGCCGAAACGCTGTTTATCGTGGCCAGCAAGTCGGGCACCACGGCCGAGCCCCTGGCCTTCGGCGACTATTTCTACGACCGGCTCCGGCAGATCAAGGGCGACAAGGCCGGCGAGAACTTCGTGGCCATCACCGACCCCGGCTCCCAGTTCGTGACCTCGGCTACGGAGCAGGGCTACCGCCGCATCTTCCTGAACTTTTCCGAAGTGGGCGGCCGGTTCTCGGCCCTGTCGTACTTCGGGCTGGTGCCGGCGGCGCTCTACGGGCTGAACATCGGCGAAATCCTGGAGCGGGCCATTCGCATGATGCGGGCCTGCGGCGCCTATGGGGCCGTGGACCACAACCCCGGCCTGGAGCTGGGCGTGGCCCTGGGCGTGCTGGCCCAGCAGGGCCGCGACAAGCTCACGCTGATCGTGCCCGATTCGCTCAGCGACCTGGGCCTCTGGCTGGAGCAGCTCATTGCCGAAAGCACGGGCAAGGAAGGCAAGGGCATGCTGCCCATCGCCGGCGAGCCCGCCCGGGAACCGGCCGTGTACGGGCAGGACCGCGTGTTCGTGTACGTGGGCTACCAGAACGAGGCGGACGCCGCCAACCAGACCAAAATTCAGGCCCTGGAAGCTGCCGGCCACCCCGTCATCCGCATTCTGATGGACGAGCCGCTGGACCTGGGAGCCGAGTTCTTCCGCTGGGAGGTGGCCACGGCCGTGGCCAGTGCCGTACTCGAAATCAACCCTTTCGACCAGCCCAACGTGCAGGCCGCCAAAACCGCCACCGACAGCCTGATGAAGGTGGTGCAGGAAAAAGGCCGGCTGCCCGAAGGCGACGCGCCGAAGGTGACCGAGAATGGCGTGGCCTACTACTCCGCCGTGGGTGGCAGCAGCGCGGCCGAAGTCGTCCACAGCTTCTTCGCTCAGGCCCGCCCCGGCGACTTCCTCAACCTGCAGGCCTACCTGACCGAGTCGGCGGCGCTGAACGAAAGCCTGCTGACGCTGCGCACCCAGGTGCAGGAGCAGCTGCACCTGGCTACCACCTCCGGCTACGGTCCCCGCTTCCTGCACTCCACCGGCCAGTACCACAAGGGCGGCCCCGACCAGGGTCTGTTCGTGCAGTTCACCATGGACCACCCGCAACACGTGGATCTGGCTCTGCCCGGCCGGTCGTATTCCTTCGGCACGTTCAAGAATGCCCAGGCGGCCGGCGACCTGCAGGCCCTGCGCGACTACAACCGCCGCACCCTGCGCATCCACCTCGGGGCCGATGCCGAGCAGGGTCTGCGCACCGTATTGGCCGCGCTGCAGGCGGCCCCACTCGCGGCGAGCAAGGCGTAAAGGCGCATCCTGAAAGGCAGAATGCAAAAAGCCGGAGCGGTAGCTCCGGCTTTTTGTTGGGGTAAACACCCACGGATCAGGCCCGTATGTCCCAGGCTCACGATTTCATAACCCAGGATTTGCCGGGGGGTGCTTACTTTTGGCTCGTGCCGCGGATTTAGCGGTTGCCCCCGGGCCGGGTTTTCATTTACCAGTCGTACTGCCATGGAATGGATTACCCGCGCGGAACAGCTGCCCACGCCCAATCAGCGGGTGCTGGTGTATGTGCCCAGCGCCTGGTTCGATATTATCGTGGCTCAGTATAAGCCCGGCTCGGGCTCCAAGCACGCCTTTATCAAGCCGGATTCCAATGGCGTGGAGCGCTACGTGAAAGGCGTTACCCACTGGATGCCGCTGCCTCCCGCACCCTAGGCCGTGGTGAGTGGTGCCACGACTTTTTGGTCGTGGTACCACTATCGTCGAAGGACCGTCGGCACCGGTAAAGCCCTCACTCAGGAAAGCTGGGACCCGCACTATCGTTGAACGGGACCCACGCATCAGCAACGATAGTGGTACCACGACCAAAAAGTCGTGGCACCACTCACCACGGCCCGCGCTAGTGCGCTACCACCAGCCGCTGCATCGACACGCCCTGGCTCGTCTGGACGCGCAGGAAGTAGGTGCCGTTGGCCCAGGGGCTGGTATCGAGCGTGTGGCTGCGGCCGGCGAAGCTGGTGGTGTGCAGCAGCCGGCCGCTGAGGTCGTACACTTTCAGCTGGACGGAGGATGGCAGAGCCTTGGGAAGTTCCAGCCGCACCAGGCTGGCCGTGGGGTTGGGGTAGAGGCTGAACGAAGTCAGCCCGGCCGCCGCCGCCGTCGGGGTGGGCATGGTCGGGGTGAGGTGGAGCAGCCAGGTCTGGTTGGCGGCTAAAGCTGGTAGGGGAGTAGTCCAGCCGCTGAAGCCGCCCTGCCCGTCGAGGGTGACCTGCCCGGCGGCCTGCCCGGAGTACCGCTCCGTGACCTGGTAGGTGCCGGCCGGCAACGACGACACGGCCAGCGACAGGGCCGGGTTGGCCGCCGCGGTGCTGCTCAGGTTGGCGACCACGACCACGGCTTCCCGCTCATACACCCGGGCGTAGCTGACGATGCTGGCCGCCGCGCCCGTTACGGGCAGCAGGTAGCCTTTACGCAGCGCGGGCTGGGCCATGCGCAGCGCAATCAGCTTTTTGTAGTGGCTCAGCAGGGAATTGGGGTCGGCCTGCATGGTGGCCACGTTGAACTGCGCGTAGTTGCCATTCACGGCCCGCCACGGGGAACCGGTGGTGAAGCCCGCCTGGGAACCCGCCGTCCACTGCATGGGCTTGCGCTTGTCTTCGTCGGGGCCCGCGCCCAGCATGCCTACTTCCTCCCCGTAGTAGAGGAAAGGAACGCCGGGCATGGTCAGGTAGAGGGCGGCGGCCTGTTTCATGCGGGCCATGTTGCCACCCAGCACGCCCAGGGCGCGGTTCTGGTCGTGGTTGGTGAGGAAGGTGGCGTACTGCAGCCTGGGGTAGGTGTTGTTGATCAGCGTGAGCTGATTCCGCAAGCCCGTGGCGCTGCCCGAGCTCACGGCGCTGAGGATGGCGGAGGCCAGGTCAAACTCAAAGCAGGCATCCAGCCGCTGGTTAAGCACGTAGGGTACTACGGTCGGGGTAGGGCCCCAGGCTTCGCCCACGGTGAAAGCATTCGGGTTCACGGCCCGCACCGTATCGTGAAATTCCTCCAGCAGGCTCATCGTTTCGGGCGTATTTTCGATGGTCGACCCATTCTCCACCAGGTACTTCACCGCATCGAGCCGGTAGCCGTCTACCCCCTTCTTCAGCCAGAAGCGGGTGGCATCCCACATGGCGGCTTTAAGCTGCGGATTGCGCCAGTTCAGGTCGGGCATTTCGCTCCAGAAATAGCCGTAGTAGTAGCTGCCGTTGCGCAGGTACCAGCCCGGCCCCGGGTTCGTGGCCGACCAGCGGTACCAGTCGCGGTACGTGTTGGTCGGGCTGCTCAGGGCCTGGGTAAACCAGGGATGCTGGCTGGAGGAATGGTTGAGCACCAGATCGATGATGACTTTGATGCCCCGGGCGTGGGCCGCCGCCAGAAAGGCTTCGAAGCCGGCCATGGTGCCGTAGTCGGCCTCGGTGGCCTTGTAGTTGGTCACGTCGTAGCCGTGGTAGCTCGGCGACTCCATCATGGGCATCAGCCAGAGGGCCGTGATGCCCAGGTCGGTGGTGGTGGCGGGGTTGCCGTCGTTGAGGTAGTCGAGCTTGGCGGTGAGGCCGGCGAAGTCGCCCTTGCCGTCGGCATTGGTGTCGTAGAAGCTGCGCACGAATACCTCGTAGAAGACGGCATCATTCCACCAGTGCGTAGGGTAGCCCGTGAGGGAAGGACCGCAGACGTCGCAGGTGCCGAAGCAGGTGGTAGGCACGGTAGTTACGGCCGCCAGAGCTTCCACCACCCGGGTCAGCTGGCCGGTGCCGTCGTCGGTGCCGCAGGCGGCGGGCACGGCCTCGGCGGCCGTCAGGCGGCTGCCGTTGACGAACGTATACTGAAACCGGCCCGGGGCCGGCAAGGCTACCGTCACCTCGTAAATCTCGTCGCCGTTGGTGTCGCTGAGGGCAATGCTGGTGGGGTCCCAGTTGGCCCCGTAGCCGGCCAGGGCCTGAAAGTTGCCCACCACGTGCACCCCGTCGCGCGAGACCGTCTGCCCGCGCATATTCACGGAGAATACCACCTGCGTCAGGCAGCCGCCGAAGCTGACGGCGGGCAGCCGCCGGTTCGCGGCCCCCAGCGTCACCTGCCGGTTCACGTTGCCGCCGCCATCGTTGAGGCCGCACTCAGCCGGGACGATTTCCGCCCCGGGCCAGGAGTTGCCGTTCACGAACTTGTAGAGGTAAGTACCGGCCGGAACCGTCACCGTCAGCTCGTAGATCCGGTCATTGTCGGGGTCGGTGAGGAGCGTGGTGGCCGGGTTCCAGTCGCCCCCGAAGCCGGCGGCGTTCTGGAAGTTGCCCGCCACGCGCACCCCGGCCGGCGCCACCGTCTGCTGGCTCATATCGACCCGGAAGGTGAGCTGAGTAGCCGAAGCGCCAATGCCACTGGCCAGAAAAAGGAAGAACAGGAAGAGGTGTTTCATGGGTGGGAGTGGGCGGCTGAGGCGTTTTTGTTGCGGAATATTTTCCCTAAAGATAACGGCAATAGGACTTACGCAAAACCCTCCTGGTGCCATTTCACGCAGTGTTTCGCAGGGTTAAACCGCAGTGTTTCGCAGGGTTTAACGTCCTCGCACTGCGAAACACTGCGGTTTAACACGGCGAAACACTGCGTGAAAGCATTTTGCGTAAGTCCTATGCAAGTGCCGCACTCGGCGGGCGGGAAATACTGGCCCCGGCAGCGCCCGGACCAGCAGGGCGGGGAGTTCCGGTCTGAGCAAGGCAAGGTCTGGGAAACAGCTACAGCACCAGCTGACTCAGCAGCCGAAGCAGCGTTGCGGCCGCGTCCTCGCACCGGCCGGGATGCACGGCCGAGGTCTGCACCACGGTGCTGCGGGTGGCCGTGAGCCAGCGGAACCGCGACGCCGGCGGCAGCTGCCCGATGGTGCCGCCTTCCTGCCGGCCCCGGCAGATCTGCTCGAAGGCCCGCAGGCGGGCCGTTACGTCCGTCAGGTCCAGCCCGTCGCCGGCCAGGGCCTGCAGCCGGGCCTCGGGCAGCGCAAACCGGGTTTGTAGAAACCCCTGGGCGGCGCAGTACACGATAACGCCGACGTTGATGAACTCCTCGCGCTCTACCCGGGGCACCACGCGCAGCACGGCGTACTCAAATAAGTGCATTGCGGGCATGTTGAGCTTCCTGAACAAAGGTATCGGCGGTGGCCAGGCGGTGTTCTAAAAACCGCACGTAGTTTTCACGCTGCGCCGCGGCCGACTGGTTGGAGCCCTCTTCCGGGAGCCACTCGTCGGGCACCAGGGCCACGATGGCGCGGATCCGGGCCGGAGTCAGCCGGGCCCGGCTCCCGGCATCCACGCTTGCCAGCTCGGTGGCCTGGGGCAGCAGCACGTGGTCTTTCACCTGGGCAAACGGGCGGCTTTTGGGCTGTGCCCAGTCCGGCCCGGCGTGGTGCACGTAGAGGGCCGCGCCGTGGTCGATCAGCCACAGCTCCTTATGCCACATCAGCATATTGGTATTGCGGGCGGTGCGGTCCACGTTCAGCGTCAGGCAGTCGAGCCACACAATCTGCGAAGCCAGGTACGGCTCGATGGTGGTGACCAGCGCGTCGAAGGTGATGGCGCCGGACAGGTAGTGCAGGGCCAGGTTGCGGCCGGTGCTGGCGCGCAGCAGATCCTGGATTTCCTCGTCGGGCTCGGTACGCCCGAAGGCTTCGTCGAGCTGGCCGAACACCAGCTCCGGCACCCGCAGCCCCAGGGCCCGGGCCAGCTCGCCCACAATGAGCTCGGCAATCAGCGCTTTGACGCCCTGGCCCGCGCCCCGGAACTTGAGCACGTACAAAAAGCCGTCATCGGCTTCCACCAGAGCCGGCAGGGAGCCGCCCTCCCGGAGCGGAGTCACGTAGCGCGTCACCTCCACGGTGCGGAGCTCAGGAATAGATTCGGGCATACAAAGCGTAAAATCAGGAACAGCCAGCGCAAAGGACCGCTAATTACGCGGATTTCCACCTGTATCCGGGGCGTTCCGGCGTGGTGCCACGACTTCTTCAGTCGTGGTACCACTATCGTTGAACGACCACCCCGGCGGAGGCGGCGCACTACACGGGCCTTCTTCAGTCGTGGTACCACTATCGTTGAACGACCACCCCGCACTAACTCAGTCGTGGTACCACTATCGTTGAACGACAACCCCGCACTAACTCACTACTGTTACGCCGGGTGAGATGGGCTGCCGGCTGTGAGAAGTCAGGAGCTAGGGGCTGGAAGCCAGGATTTGAGGGAGCAGGCGTTAAAAGAGGCAGGAACGAAACGGGTGACCAGGCCGACGCGCCTTACATCGGCACCCTGCTCGTCTGCTGCCTTCCCGCTTTCAGCTCCTCAAACCGGGTTTCAGTAATGCCCCGCGGAACATCAGTTACCACTATCGTTGAACGACAATGCCGCCGACGCCGGTGGGTCGACGCCGTCAGGACACCATTCTCATTGAACGCCAATCAGGGCAGTGGCACGAAACCGGGGCCTTTCGCGACTTTACGCGGTACTAGCGTTGGGCGGCGCAGCTGTCATCGTTCAACGATAGTGGTACCACGACCAAAAAGTCGTGGCACCACCCGCCGCTACTGAAGCTGTGCCGCCCGCGGCAGATCCTGCTGGACGGTCGTCAGGGTCTGCAGGATTTCGGCGAACAGCGGCCGCGCCGCCACGGTTGGCTGCGTACACCGCTCCTGCAACGTCTGTAAGGAGTGGGAGGCTGCCGGGGATGTCGCCAGGTCCGGGCAGTGCGCCAGGAGCTCTTCGAGCAGGCAGCCAAATGCCCGCGCTTCCAGGCGCTGCAAGGCCGGGGCAGTTTTGTGATCTTCCGGATCAAAGAAACTGGCCGCCCCAAAATCCCCCAGCAGACAGTCGCCGGCGGGCGTGGTCATGATGTTGTGGGCGTACAGGTCGCCGTGCAGAATGCCGCGGGCGTGCAGGTGAGCGGCAGCGGCGGCAATACCGCGGGCAATGCGCAGGGCGGCGGCCAGCGGGAAAGCGGTGCCGGGGGCGTATACGTCGCGGGTGCAGGAGGCGAAGCTGGGTGGCCCGGCCAGGTTCCCGAACCCCGGGTCAATCAGGGTCAGCACCAGTCCTTCCGCCCCTTGCGGATGCCCACCCACCTGGCCCTCGACGCCCACCAGGTTCGGGTGGGGGCCGGCGCTGATGCAGGCGGCCATTTCGCTGTGCGGCAGTCCGTCGCTGGTCAGGGCACCTTTGAAGAGCTTCACGGCCACGGCCCTGGCCGGGGTACCTTCGCCGGGCTGCCACCGGGCCTGGTAGATGACGCCCGAGGCACCTTCGCCCAGCTGCTGCTCCACCGCCAGCCTGGGCCAGGCGATGGTGTCGATGGGGTGCCGGGCTAGGGCGGCGGCTTCAGAGGGCGCACAAAACGGGTTGCCGGCGTAGGCCAGCCAGCTCAGGCGGGGCAGGGCCAGCAGCCATTCGGGCAGCGCCGTAAGCTGGTTGGCGGCCAGGCGCAGCAGCTCCAGCCGGGTGCAGTTGGCCAGGGTAGCGGGCAGGTCGCGCAGCCGGTTGCCGGCCAGCATGAGCTTTTGCAGGTGCGCACAGTTGCCCAGCTCCGCGGGCACCGATTCCAGCTGGTTGTCGGTCAGGATCAGCCAGCGCAGGGCCGGGGGCAGGGCGGCGGCGGGCAGGGTCCGGATCTGATTGGCCTTGAAGCCCACCATGCTCAGCTGCGGGCACTGCCCCAGCACCCCGGGTACGGCGGTAAACTTATTGTCGGAGCAGAACAGGATGCGCAGCTTGCTCAGCCGCCCCAGGTCAGCGGGCAGCACCGACAGGGCATTGCCCGACAGGTTGAGAATTTCCAGCGAGTCGGCCAGGTTGAAAATCTCGCGGGGGAATTCGGTCAGCCCCGCCGCTAAATTCAGGTATCGGGTGCCGGCCAGCTCTCCGGCGCGGAGTTGGTCAAGGGTGTGCATGGGGCAAAGGTCGCTCGGCCCGGCCAGAGCTGAAACAACCGGGCCCAATACTTACGGGCCCCGGTCGGTATCTCAGCATAGGGAAGCCGGCAAAAAGGGGCCTCGAAGCCCGGGGCCTGTCCCGATGGCCCACCAGGCCAACTGTTTTTTGCGGTCCGCTTGACCTGCCACTCGCGCTACCGGGGCGGCAATAGTACCTGCTGTTCCGCGGGGCATTACTGAAACCCGGTTTGAGGAGCTGGAAGGTAGAAGCCAGGAGTTATAGCGGTTTCGCGAACCATAAAGCCGGAATGTAGAGACGCATATTTGCGTCTTGTCGCCCGCGCCGCTGTTCCGGTATCGTTCAACTACGAGACGCAAACGGGCTTCTCTACATCCGGCTGAGCACACCGTTCGCGAAACCGCTATAGGCTGTTGTAGCCGGTTGCGACAACCGCAAGCCGCACTCGCACAAAACCCATTGTTATAGCGGTTTCGCGACCGGTGTACCCCTTTTAGCGTTCAAGTCTCTGTCTTACAGTGTAAGGCCATCAATAATTAGGCATATCGTTCAAGAAACCGCTATAACTGCAGTATTTTTTTTAGTAAACTACTGTAATTACTTCGCCTTGTTTATCTAATATGAAATTTTTTTCAGGATTTGAGTTGTTAATTTTTTGATTAAGATCTAAATGGTAGATACTAATTTTTTCAGAATCAATATTTATATTTTTCTTTTTTGCATCTAACATTATCCAATAGGGAGCAAAAGCCCAAGTTGTCAATGGAAAAGTCAACCCTGGTAAAAAAAGCATTAAACTCATAAATAAACCTTTTGTTGAATCTCCATAGTCTAATGACCAACAAAACAGAAAGTAGAATACTCCTGTCAAAATTGAATTAAACAGAGGTCTATTTTTATAATAATTGTCTGTCTATTTCAATCTCTAAACTTTCTCTGGTGTCGTCTTGCCATTACCGCTAACGTTCGAGGCTTGGCGATGTGGCGGATTTCGAAGCACAAAACTTCAATTTTGTACTAAACTTCAATTCAAAAACGGAACTTGAATTTAGCACTAAACCCGCCATATTGCCAAACCGATGTTAGTGGCAGTTTTTATTTTTCAGTTTCTTTCTTTTTTTTCTTAAATGTTAGAAATATACTGATAATAAATACTATAAGGTAAAGAAAACCTAATGCTTGCTTTCTAAATACAAAATTTTGAAAATCAAATTCTCTAAGCAATGCCAAACCTAATGGGAATGCTATAAGAGCAAAACCAATATTAAAACCTATTTTATCTTTCATGTTTTTAATGTTTTGTTAGTTGTTTCGTTCGGTTTGGTAAAATTGCCACTAACATTCGGGTTGCCGCTACTCCACGACGCTGCAAGTAGCGGCAATCCGGCCATAGTACGCTACTGAGTAGCGCAATCTAACCCAAATCAGGTGGGATTACGCTACTCCTTGCTTCAGACGCCAAAGTTATCCGACGCAGGGCTGAGGCGCTGGGTGATTCCACGCATATTATAGCGGTTTCGCGAACAGTGTGGCTGCCGGTCCGGCGGCTACCAGCCGTCGGGCCGGTTGTCGCTTGAGCAATGCCGCCTGAACAGCGTTAGCTAACGGAAACCGGCCCGACGGCTACCAGCCGTAGGGCCGGTTTCCGTTGGCCCGGGACGTTCAACACCCGCTTCCGGCGACCAGTCCGGAGCAGCGAGCACTGGCTATACTGTTCACGAAACTGCTATAGCAGCCAGCAGCCAGCATACGAGCCGGTTGCCGATGGAAGGCGCGTCGGCCTGGTCACCCGTTTCGTTCCTTTATCTTTTAACCCCTGCTCCCTAAACTTCTGACTACCAGCTCCTGACTACCAGCTCCTGACTTCTCACCGCCGGCAACCCACCTCACCCGGCGTAACAGCAGATAGTAACCGAAACGTAACATCCGGCTAATCCCCGCCCGGGCGTACCTTCGCGGGCGTACCAAACGATGCTTGTGATGCGACATTCTCTTGTCTGGTTAGCCGGGGCCGCGTGGGCTCTGGCGAGCTGCACTGCCGGTAGCCCCGCGAGGCAAACTGCCGTGGTCCCGACTGCCGCGGAGCAAACGCTGCTGCCCAATGGCTGGAAACTCTCGCCCGCCGGCCGTCAGGTTCCGCTCGGCGACCTGCCGCTGAACCTCATCGTGTCGGCCGATGGCCGGCTGGCGGCCGTGACCAACAACGGCTACGGGGCCAACACCATCCAGCTGCTCGACCCAGCTTCGGGGGCCATCCTCAGCGAGCAGAAAGTGCCGGCGGCCTGGGTGGGCCTGGCCTTTGGGGCCGATAACAAGATGCTGTACGCTTCCGGTGGGCAGCACAACCGCATTCACTGCTTCCGCATCGAGGACCGCACGCTGGTGCCCGACAGCGCCCTGGTGCTGGGGGCGCGGTGGCCGAAGCAGAAAATCGGCGTGGCCGGCCTGGCCGCTGACGCGCGGCGGGAACGGCTCTACGCCGTCACGCGCGAAGACAGCGCCCTGTACACCTTCGACCTGCGCACGCGCCGGCTGGTGCAGCGCACCAGGCTGCCCGCCGAAGCCTACACCGCCGTGCTGGCCCCCGACGGTACGGCGCTCTACGTCTCGCTCTGGGGTGGGGCGGCCGTGGCTATAGTCGATCCGGCCACGCTGCAAGTGGTGGCCTCGGTGCCCGTCGAAAGCCACCCCAACGATATGGTGCTGACCCGCGACGGGCGGCGCCTGTTCGTCGCCAACGCCAACAGCAACTCCGTTTCAGTCCTCGATACCCGCGCGCGGCGCGTGCTGGAAACGCTGAGTACGAGTCTGTATTCGCCGGCTCCTGCCGGCAGCACGCCCAATGGGGTAGCGCTGAGCGCCGATGAGCAGCAGCTCTTCATTGCCAATGCCGACAACAACTGCCTGGCCGTATTCGACGTGGCCACGCCGGGCGTGAGCAAGTCGCTGGGCTTCGTGCCCACGGGCTGGTACCCTACGGCCGTGCGCACCGCCGGCCGCACCCTGCTCGTTACCAACGGCAAGGGGCTGACGTCGCTGCCCAACGGTGAAAGCGGGCCGAATCCGGTCCGCAATCAGTCGGATGAGGCCCGGCAGTACATCGGCAGCCTGCTGAAAAGCAGCCTTTCAGTGCTGCCCGTCCCCGGGGCTGCCCAGCTGGCCGCCTACGCCCGGCAGGTGTACGCCAACACGCCTTATACCAAACAGCGGGAAGCGCAGCCCGGGGTGCCGGCCGGCAACCCCGTGCCGCAGCGGGTAGGGGACGCCTCGCCCATCAAGCACGTATTCTACATCATCAAGGAGAACCGCACCTACGACCAGGTGCTCGGCGACGTGAAGGGTGGCAACGGGGACGCCAGCCTGTGCCTGTTCGGTGAAAACGTGACCCCTAATCACCACGCCCTGGCCCGCGAGTTTGTGCTGCTCGATAATTTTTACGTCGACGCCGAAGTCTCGGCCGATGGCCACAACTGGAGCACGGCGGCCTACGCCAACGATTTCGTGGAAAAGTCGTGGCCCGGCAACTACTCCGGCCGCGGCGGCAGCTACGACTTCGAGGGCGGCCGCGGAGCCGTAGCCGAGCCCAAAGACGGCTTTCTGTGGGACTACTGCCAGCGCGCCGGCGTGAGCTTCCGCAGCTACGGCGAGTTTGTGTACAAGGGTAAAGCCACCGTGAAGGGCCTGCGCGGCCATATTGCCGACGACTACCCGCCCTACAACCTGCTGGTGACCGATGTGGACCGCGAGAAAATCTGGGAGCGGGACTTCGACCGTCTGCTGGCCGCCGGGCAGGTGCCGCGCCTGAGCATCCTGCGGCTGCCCAACGACCATACCATGGGCGCCCGCACGGGCCAGCTGACCCCCCTGGCCTACGCCGGCGACAACGACCTGGCGCTGGGCCGCCTCATCGAGCACCTTTCACAAAGCCCGATCTGGAAAGAGGCGGTGGTGCTGGTGGTGGAAGACGACGCCCAGAACGGGCCTGACCACGTAGACGCTCACCGCTCCACGGCCTACCTGGCGGGCCCGTACGTGCGGCGCGGCGCGGTAGTGCACACCATGTATTCAACTTCGGGCATGCTGCGGACGCTGGAGCTGATCCTGGGCCTGCCGCCCATGAGCCAGTACGACGCGGCCGCTACGCCGCTATGGGAGTGTTTTACCAGCTCTGCCAACGCCCGGCCCTTCGTGGCGCGCCCCGCGCTGGTCGATCTGAATGCCCGCAACACGGCGTACAACCGCAGCTCCCGCCAGGCCGAGGGCTTCGACTTTTCCAGGGAAGATGCTGCCCCCGACATCCCCTTCAACGAGAACATCTGGCACGCCGTGCGCGGTGAGGCCAGCGTGATGCCCGCCCCGCGACGCAGCGCCTTCGTGCGGGCCGCCGCCGAAAAGGACGATGATGACTGAGGCGTTACAGCGTCTTGCAGGGTATGGAGGGAGGCCGCCGGCGTGGTGCCCACGGAATTTCCGGCGCAGGAATCCCGTGGGCACAGTCTTTTGCCGGCCGCTGCTCCCTGGGCTAAGCTTTGCGACGAAACACCCGTTTCACTTGCTTCAGCCACCGGGGCTCGCGCATTTCGTCTTCGAGCAGGTAGGCGTAGGGGTGCAGGGCCGGCACGTGGCTGCACCCGATGCGGATAATGGCCAGCAGGGGCTCAAACAGAATCATGCCCGGAATGCCCCACAGCAGCTCGCCGAGCACCACGGCCACGATGGTGAACAAGGGACTCAGGTGCAGCGCCGACCCCATCACCAGGGGCTCAATAATGTTGTTGTCGATAAACTGGGCCAGCACAATCACCCCGATGGTGGGCAGCACCAGGCCCGATTCGCCGCCGGCCAGGGCCATGACCAGCGGGAAGGCCGCCCCGATGTAGGCGCCGACGTAGGGCACCAGCGTCGGCAGCACGGCAATGACGCTCAATAGCAGCGCATTCTTGAGGCCGATGATGGAAAAGCCGATGGCGTACACGGCGGCTATAAAAACCATGGACAGCAGCCGCCCCACCAGGTACTGGCCGCCTACTTTGCTGATCTGGTCCAGCATGCGGTCCACCTCCGGCCGGTTGTCGGGCGTGGCCAGCTGCAGGGCAAACTGCCGGAACTTGCGGCGCTGCCAGAGCAGGAAAAACAGGTAGAGCAGCACCAGTACCAGCCCGCCGACCACCCCCAGCAGCCCTTTCAGCGAAGTGCCCACGAACCGGCTGATAGACTGCGACACCTTGGCCAGCTGCTCGCGCACCAGCTGCACCTGCTTCTGCGGGGCCACGCCGAACTTCTCCTGCACCAGCTGCTGCCCTTTCGCCAGCTCCTGATCGAGCCGGGCCTGCAGCTGGGGCCAGTCGTCGGCAATGCGGGAACCCTGCTCACTAATCAGCCACGCCAGCCCGCCGATAAAGGCCAGTACCAGCAGCAGGCATACCAGCGCGGCCCCGGCTCGGCCCAGGCCGCGGCGCTCCAGCCAGTTGCTGACCGGGCGCAGCAGCATGGCCAGGAGCAGGGCAAAAGCCAGCGGAATAAAAAACAGGCGCCCCACATACAGCAGGGCCACCGACAGCAAAGCCAGCAGGAGCAGACCATTGGCGCGGGGCAGGGATATGCTGCGCATAGAAAAGAAGAGGAACAAGGATAACGCCCGCGCCGGTTAGAGCTTCGTGGGTCCAGCGGCAGCTGCTGCTGCCTACGGGCGGCTTGAGTTTCCTGTTGCCGCGGCCCGGCCCCCGGAGCCGGGAGATGGGCCGGTTGCCGGCCAGCGCGCTTCATTGCCTGCGCCTGCCGAAGCCCTGCAGCCGCTACGCCAGCTTCCCGCGACCATCCACCGGGTCGCGGAACCTCTCCCCTGGTAAAAGCACAAACTTTTCCGTGAAATTCTCATTATACTGGACGAAGTAAAACTCACTTGCAAGATGGATAACCCCGCAAATACCCCGCCCCCCGAAAACTCAATTCTCTACGAGCTGAATGAGCCCGCGGCCCAGTGCCCGTTTAGCAGCGGCGCGCTGAAGCAAAGCGCCGGCGGTGGTCGCACCAACCGCGAGTGGTGGCCTAACCTGCTGAAGCTAAGTATCCTGCGCCAGCACGCGGACTTGTCCAATCCGCTGGGTAAGGATTTCAACTACGCGCAGGAATTCAGGAAGCTCGACCTGAATGCCGTCAAGCAGGACCTGTTCGACCTGATGACGGATTCGCAGGACTGGTGGCCGGCCGACTACGGGCACTACGGCCCGTTCTTCGTGCGCATGGCCTGGCACAGCGCCGGCACCTACCGCATCGGCGATGGCCGGGGCGGCAGCGGCTCGGGCGCCCAGCGCTTTGCGCCCCTCAACAGCTGGCCCGACAATGCCAACCTGGACAAGGCCCGCCTGCTGCTCTGGCCCATCAAACAGAAGTACGGCCAGAAAATCTCCTGGGCCGACCTGATTGTGCTGGCCGGCAACTGCGCCCTGGAGTCGATGAACTTCAAACCCTTCGGTTTCGGCGCCGGGCGGGCCGATGTCTGGGAACCGGAGCAGGATATTTACTGGGGCCCGGAAACCGAGTGGCTGGGCGACAAGCGCTACACCGATACCCGGGAGCTGGACAACCCCCTCGCCGCCGTGCAGATGGGGCTCATCTACGTGAACCCGGAAGGCCCGAACGGCGAACCGGACCCGCGGCGGTCGGCGCACGACATCCGCGAAACCTTCGGCCGCATGGCCATGAACGACGAAGAAACGGTGGCCCTGATTGCCGGCGGCCACACCTTCGGCAAAACCCACGGGGCAGCCAACCCCGGCGAACACGTGGGCAAGGAGCCCGCCGGAGCCAGCATGGAAGAGATGGGCCTGGGCTGGCGCAACAGCTTCGGCCAGGGCCACGGCGGCGACACCATTACCAGCGGCCTTGAAGGCGCCTGGACCCGGACGCCCGCCCAGTGGAGCAACGACTACTTCGATAACCTGTTCGGCTTCGAGTGGGAGCTGACCAAGAGCCCCGGCGGGGCGCACCAGTGGCGGCCCGTAAATGGTGGCGGTGCCGGCACCATTCCCGATGCCCACGACCCGGTCAGGAAGCACGCCCCCTTCATGCTCACCACCGACATTGCCCTGCGGGTAGACCCGGCGTATGAGGTGATTTCGCGCCGCTTCCACGAGCACCCGGACCAGTTCGCCGATGCCTTTGCCCGGGCCTGGTTCAAGCTCACCCACCGCGACATGGGCCCGAAAGAGCGGTACCTGGGCCCCGAAGTGCCCACCGAAGAGCTGCTCTGGCAGGACCCCATTCCGACCGTTACCCATCAGTTGGTTGACGACCAGGACGTCGCGGCCCTGAAAGGCCGGATTCAGGCTTCCGGCTTGTCGGTGACCCAGCTGGTCACGACCGCCTGGGCGTCGGCGTCCACCTACCGCGACTCCGATAAGCGGGGGGGCACCAATGGCGGGCGTCTGCGCCTGGCACCCCAGAAATACTGGGCCGTAAACAACCCCGCCGAGCTGGCGCCCGTGCTGAAAACGCTGGAAGGCATTCAAGCGGAGTTCAACGGCGCCCAGGCCGGCGGTAAGCAGATTTCGATGGCCGACCTGATTGTGCTGGCGGGCGGCGTCGGCGTGGAGCAGGCCGCGCAGCAGGCCGGCCAGCCGGTTACGGTTCCGTTTACGGCCGGCCGCGCCGATGCCTCCCAGGCCCAAACCGACGTAGTGTCGTTTGCGGCCCTGGAGCCGGCCGCCGATGGCTTCCGCAACTTCCTGAAGTCCCACCACAAGGCGGCGGCCGAGGAAATGCTGGTCGACAAAGCCCAGCTTCTGACGCTGACCGCGCCCGAGCTGACGGTATTGTTCGGGGGCCTGCGGGCCATCAACATCAACTTCGACCAGTCGCAGCACGGCATCTTTACCAACCGTGCAGGGGCCCTGACCAACGACTACTTCGTGAACCTGCTCGATATGGGCACCACCTGGCAGGCCACGTCGGAGGCGCAGAACACCTTCCACGGCCGTAACCGCAAAACCGGGGAAGTGAAGTGGACCGGCACCCGGGTAGACCTGATCTTCGGCTCCAACTCCGAGCTGCGGGCCCTGGCCGAAGTGTACGGCTGCTCGGATGCTCAGGAGAAGTTCGTGCAGGACTTTGTGGCGGTGTGGAGCAAGGTGATGAACCTTGGCCGCTTCGACCTGGCCTGATGGTAACGCCGTTGGGGCGGCGGGAGTACCGCTATAAAATTGAGTAGCAAAAAGAGGTGGCCTTGCCAAAGGCCACCTCTTTTATTTGGCAAAGCTGCCCGGCCGCGCTGACTTTCGGTTCGCCGTCCTGGAGGAAGAAGTGCTGTTTTCAGGGGAGTTTTTCGGAGTAGGGATGGGGAGGGTCTGCAAATGCAGGCCACAAAAAAAAGCCCGTCTCCAAAACTGGAAACGGGCTTTCTTAGTCTCAAAACGAGCGGAATGTAGTCCGTAGGGGAATCGAACCCCTGTTGGTAGAATGAAAATCTACTGTCCTAACCCCTAGACGAACGGACCAGATACGGTGCCGACCTCGTTTTGATGATGCAAAGGTAACAAGGAAGCAATGCAGCGCAATACCTGATCCAAACTTATGTCCGGATGGCCGGCCGAACCGGCTGCCCCCCGGCAGCAAGCCAAGCCGGAGATATTGCTGAAAAACAAAAATGGCCTCTACGCTAACGTAGAAGCCATTTCAAAACGAGGGGATGTAGTCCGTAGGGGAATCGAACCCCTGTTGGTAGAATGAAAATCTACTGTCCTAACCCCTAGACGAACGGACCAGATAGTGTGCCGACCTCGTTTTGATGATGCAAAGGTAGCAACGCAAACCGTTGACGCAATACCTGGTCCCGAAAAAAGGTGCCGCAGGAAGCAAATGGGCTGACTTTCAGGGGAAAAATTTTTTGGCGGCGCGGGTTTCGGGACCATCGGCCGCGGGTTCCGGCCGGCGGGTATCGGAGCAAATGAACAGGGGCGGTCGGAGGCTTGAGCGGTAGGGAAGAGGCGGGGCGCCGGAGCCCGACAGGCCGGCTATTTCGTTATCGTACGGATTGATTTGGCGAAGTTGGCTGCTCCCTGTACCTTCGCTCCGCGTTTCCACCCGGTGCAATCGAGTACCGTTAACCCCCATTCCCCATTATGGCTAAAATAAAAGTCGCCATCAACGGCTTCGGCCGCATCGGCCGTCTGACGTTCAAGTCGCTGCTCGGCCGCGACAACGTGGAAGTAGTTGCTATCAACGACCTCACCGATAACAAGACGCTGGCTCACCTGCTGAAGTATGACTCCGTGCATGGCCGCTTCGACGGCACCGTAGCCTATGATGAGGAAAGCCTGACGGTAAATGGCGTGCGCATCGCGGCCCTGGCCGAGCGTGACCCCAAGCTGCTGCCCTGGGGCAAAATGGGCGTGGATATCGTCCTCGAATCGACGGGCCGCTTCGTCGATGAGGCTGGCGCAGGTCAGCACATCACCGCGGGGGCCAAGAAAGTCGTGATTTCGGCTCCGGCCACCGGCGACATCCCAACCGTCGTGCTGGGCGTAAACGAAGACATCCTGACCGGCGACGAGACCATCATTTCGAACGCCAGCTGCACCACCAACTGCCTGGCCCCAATGGCTAAGGTGTTGGACGAGGTATTCGGCATCGAGAAAGGCTACATCACCACGGTGCACGCCTACACGTCCGACCAGAACCTGCAGGACGCGCCGCATAAAGACCTGCGCCGCGCCCGCGCCGCCGCCTACAGCATCATCCCCACCAGCACCGGTGCCGCCAAGGCCGTGGGCCTGGTACTGCCCCAGCTGAAAGGCAAGCTCGATGGTTTGGCCATGCGCGTGCCCGTGCCCGATGGCTCGATGACCGACCTGACCGTAGTGCTGAAGAAAGAAGCCACCAAAGAGCAGATCAACGCCGCCCTCAAGGCGGCCGCCGAGGGCCCGATGAAAGGCATCATTGAGTACACCACCGACCCGATTGTCAGCATCGACATCGTGGGCAACCCGCATAGCTGCATCTTCGACTCGGAGCTGACCTCCGCCAGCGGCACGCTGGCCAAGGTAATCGGCTGGTACGACAACGAAACCGGCTACAGCACCCGCACGGCCGACCTGATCCAGAAGCTGGGTGAGGGCATGAGTAAGTAAGCGCTGCCGTAAAGCGACTACCTGTGAGAAGCCTGCCCGGTTCGGGTGGGCTTTTCTGTTGGGGCCGGTTCTGTCTTTTCCAACCTTTCCGGCACCGCCGCGTTTTTGTGCCGACTATGCCCGCCAAGCCCCGCCTCTGCTTTCTGATTAACCCCAAGTCGGGCACCGACCGGCGGCAGGATGTACCCGCGCTTATTGCCCGGCACCTCGACCACGCGGCCGTGGACCACGAAATCCGCTTCACCCAGCACGCCGGCCACGCCGAAGCGCTGGCCCGGCAGGCCGCGGCCGAAGGGTTTCGGACGGTGGTAGCCGTGGGCGGCGACGGCACGGTGAACGAAGTAGGGCGGGGGCTGCTGGGCACGGCCACGGCCCTGGGCATTCTGCCGCGGGGCTCCGGCAACGGTCTGGCCCGCCACCTGCAGATTCCGCTGAGTCTGCCCGCCGCCGTGCAGCGCGTGTGCCGGCCCACCTTTCAGCGCATCGACGTGGGCCACATCAACGGGCACGCCTTCTTCTGCACCGCCGGGCTGGGGTTCGACGCCCACGTAAGCCGGCACTTTGCCCAGGCCGGCACCCGGGGGCTGAGCACCTACGTGAAGGTGGCCCTGCGCGAATACCGCCACTACCGCCCCACCGCCGTAATGGTGACCCTGAACGGCCAGACCCTGCAAACCGACTGCTACGTGCTGGCCTTCGCCAATGCCGCCCAGTACGGCAACAACGCCTACATCGCGCCCCTGGCCGATATCCGGGACGGGTTGCTGGATGTCTGCCTGATTGATGCGCTGCCCTTCGGCCGGGCCGTACGCGTCGGGCTGGGGCTGGCTCTGGGCAACCTGCCCGCCTCCGGGGCGGCCATATTCCACACCAGCAACCATATTCACGTCCAAACCGCCGCTCCCCTGGGCTTTCACATCGACGGCGACTACGTGGGGGAAGCTCACGACTTCGAAGTAGCCCTGACCCCGCTGGCGCTGGAAGTAGCCACGTAGTGGTAGTGCTGAAACGGTAAATTTTCAGGTTCTGTCATCCTGAGCATATCGCGCTTTAAGCGGTGACGAAGGACCTTCCTCTTCGCTGCCACCAACCCCTGTTCAACGCCCACAGCCCTTTTTCGCCCCCAACAGGAAAGGGCTTTGCTCAGTTAAGCGCCTTCCCTGCTACACAACCAGGGAGGTCCTTCGCCGGTGGACGCCAGATGAGGGATGACCGCCGACCCGCCCGCTCACGCGCCATTTCATAAATTCGCCCCATGAAAGCTGATAAAAACCGCCATAGCCGCGAAGGCATCGTGTACTCGACCAGCGCCGACTTTGAGTACCAGCACGGCGCCGCCGAAGAAACCCCGACGCTGCCGCCCCCGCAGCAGAACCTGCGCGTGCAGCTCGATAAGAAGTCGCGCGGGGGCAAGCAGGTCACGCTCATCACCGGCTTCG
Organism: Hymenobacter fastidiosus; assembly: GCF_039539565.1. NCBI lineage: Bacteria > Pseudomonadati > Bacteroidota > Cytophagia > Cytophagales > Hymenobacteraceae > Hymenobacter > Hymenobacter fastidiosus. Next base: position 28,358 of record NZ_BAABDJ010000001.1, read on the forward strand.
TGGGCCAGGATGCCGACCTGCAGGCCCTGGGCAAGCTGCTCAAAACCAAGTGCGGCGTGGGCGGCAACGCCAAAGACGGCGAAATCCTGATCCAGGGCGACTTCCGCGACAAAGCCCTGGCCGTGCTGCTGGAGCAGAAGTACAAAGCCAAGAAAGCCGGCGGGTAAGGGGTTAATTAGTAATTAATAATTAGCAATTAAGAATTGCCCCATTTCTCCTGAGAGGGGCGTTAATCGTAACCCATTACTAATTCTTAATTACTAATTCTTAATTGCCGCAAGGCTCTTCCCACGTCTTCCGGGGTGTCGATGCCGATGGTTTCGAGGGTGGTTTCGGCGGTGAGGATGCGGTAGCCGTTTTCCAGCCAGCGCAGCTGCTCCAGGCTTTCGGCCTGCTCCAGCGGGGAAGGCGGCAGCAGGGTGATGTCGGCCAGCACGTCGGGGCGGTAGGCATAGAGGCCGATGTGGCGCAGGTAGCGGTGGTAGCCCAGCCAGTGGGCCGGCTCGTGCTGGCGCTGGAAGGGCAGGGGATGGCGGCTGAAGTAGAGCGCGTAGCCCTGGGCGTCGAGCACGACTTTGGGCAGATGCGGGCTGAACAGCTCCTCGGTGCTGATAACCGGCTTCACCAGCGTAGCCAGCTGGGGCCGGGGCTCCTGTTGGAATAAATCGACCAGGGCATTTATCTGGGCGGGGTGAATAAAGGGCTCGTCGCCCTGGATGTTGATGATGCAGTCGGCCACGGTGCCGAGCTGGCGGTAGGCGTCGAACACCCGGTCGGTGCCGCTGGGGTGGTCGGCGGCGGTGAGGATGGCTTCGCCGCCGAAGCTTTCTACGTGGCGCAGGATCCGGTCATCATCGGTGGCCACCACCACCCGGCTCAGGTTGGCCTGCCGGGCCTGCTCCACCACGCGCTGAATCATGGACTTACCACCCAGATCGACCAGCGGCTTGCCGGGCAGGCGGGTGGAGGCGTAGCGGGCGGGGATGATGCCGATGGCGTTGAGCATGGGAGTGGAGTGGAAGGGCAGAACGAAGCGGAAGGAGCCGAAAGTAGCGGGATTTTGGCTTGGGAAGCAAAGAGGCCCCAAATTGGCTAAGCGCCGGGTAACCCACCCGCTAATCCAAGCCTTGCGGCCGATGGGCCATTTGGGCCGCCCACCCAACGATTATTTATTTATCTTTCGGCAGCCTTTAAGCTGCTGACCGCGGGCCGCTCTTCTGATTCATAGTCCCTGGTCTTTCCCCCGCAAACCGTCCGTATGACCCGTTTTTCGTTGCTGTTTGCCGCCTTTGCCTGTTCTGGTTTTGCTGCTTCGGCCGCCGTGCGGCCCACCATTCTGCCCGATTCCATCGGCGTGGAATACCGTAATAATAAAGTCCTGATCAAGCACCGCGTCGCGCCCGGCGAAACGCTGTACGGCATTTCGCGCCGCTATAAAGTGCCCGTGGAGCAGATCGTGGAAGCCAACCCCAAGCTGGAAGGAGCCCTCGGGGCCGGCCAGATTGTGCTGGTGCCGCGCACCCGCGTGGTGCTGACTCCGCCCGGTGCGCCTAAAACGGCCACCGCGGCCGGCCCGGCGGCCGCACCCAACCCGGCCGCCCGGGGCCTGGCCGCTGATGCCCGGGGCAACAAGGTATACAAGGTGGAAAAAGGCCAGACCCTGTTTTCCATTGCCCGCCGCTTTGGCCTGTCGCCGGCCGACATAGCCCGTCAGAACAACATGGCTGCTGACGCCGGCGTCCGCATCGGCCAGACGCTGATTATCGTGCCTGCGGGCGGTGCTGCCGCCGCGGTACCCCCGGAAGCTGCGCCGGTAACGAAAGCTGCTTCGGTGCCGGCCCCCACCAACCGGCCCGAGCGCGGGGACGAAACCGAGCGGGAAAAGGAGAAGGAAACGGCGGGCGCTACTGCCGCCGTGCTGCCGCCCGCGAGGGAAGAGGCTCCCGAAAGAGTCAGCGAAATCGTCCGCAAGGTGACGGAGAACGGGCTGGCCGCCGTTATCGAAGGCGGCGGTACCGACAAGTACCTGGCCCTGCACAAAACGGCCCCGGTGGGGACTATCATGCAGGTGCGCAACATCATGAACGGCCAGTCGGTGTACGTGCGCGTGATCGGGCAGCTGCCCGATACCGGTGAAAACAGCAACGTGCTGGTGCGCATCTCGCGCCGCGCCGTGCAGAAGCTGGCCACGCCCGACTCCCGCTTCCGGGTCGAAACGTCCTACGTGCCGTAAGGCAGAAGACTTGTTCCTAAATACAGAAAAGCGCAAATTCAGCGGTCATGCTTCATCTGGCGTCCGCGCAGTCGAAGCATCTCTACCGCTTTGTTGCTGTAGCATTGATTACTAATGCGGTAGAGATGCTTCGGCTGCGCGGACGCCAGATGAAGCATGACGTTCTTTTTTCATTATTGCTTATTCGGGAACAAGTCTAGAAGCTAGAAGTCAGGAGTTAGAAGCCAGAATCCCTGGCAGCTCGGCGGGTATGCTCGTGGCTGGATTCTTCTTATGTATTCAGAGCCGCTAGCTATCTTCAACTCCTGACTCCTGACTTCTAGCTTCTTCCGAGTTGACTCACGCCCAGACTCTGCAGCTGCTGGAGCAGCGCTACGCCCACTACAACCGGCCCGCGTTCATCCAGGACGACCCGATTCAGATTCCCCACCGCTTTACGCAGCGGGCGGATATTGAAATCAGCGCCCTGTTTGCCGCCCTGCTGGCCTGGGGGCGGCGGCCCACCATCATCAGCAAGGTCACGGAGCTGCTGCGCCGCATGGACGACGCGCCCCACCAGTTCGTCACCCAGCACCAGGAGGAGGATCTGAAAAAGCTGCTCGGCTTCTGCCACCGCACGTTCTGCGACACCGACCTGCTCTACTTCGTGCACTGGCTGCGCTGGTACTATGCCGACCACGACACCCTGGAAGATGCCTTTCTGACCGGCAACACCCAGCGCGAGCGGCTGGAAAACTTCCATACGCTCTTCTTTAGCCTGCCCGACGCGCCCCCGCGCACCCGCAAGCACGTGGCCACGCCCGCCCGCGGCTCGGCCTGCAAGCGCGTGAACATGTACCTGCGCTGGCTGGTGCGCCGGGATGATAAAGGCGTGGACTTCGGCCTCTGGACCCGCCTGCCCATGGCCGACCTGATCTGCCCCATCGACGTGCACGTGGAGCGCCAGGCCCGGCAGCTGGGGTTATTGACCCGCCCGGTAGTAGACTGGCGCGCCGCCGAGGAGCTGACGGAGAACCTACGGCAGTTCGACCCGGCTGATCCGGTGAAGTACGACTTCGCGCTGTTTGGGCTGGGGGTGGAGGAGAAGCGGTAATGCGTTTAGCGGTTACGCTCATCCCGAAATGCGTATTCGCGCCCCGGCGTTAAACAGCTCCCGCATCGAGACTACAGGGAGCTCGTCTCTACAACCGTCCTCCGGTTTTTTGCGCCCCGCTACATCACCCCGCGGCGGTTTCACAACCGGTGAACGTGCCGGTCCGGCGGCTCTTTTCAAGCCGTCGGGCCGGTTGCCGCGCGCACGAGCACTTCTGCCGGATATAGCACCGTCAGCTGACGGCGACCGGTCCGACGGCTGAAAAGAGCCGCCGGACCGGCGCAAACGACACGGATACCATTCGTGAAACCGCTACAACTAATTAGTAACCCCGGCGAATCTTTCGCCCGGCCCCGAATGTTTACTTTTACATTCCTTTCTGAATAGCCCTATTACGCAGCACCTGATTTGATTCTTCCCCAGAACTTCGAGCACAAAATTGGCTTCGCGCAGCTGCGCGACATGCTGGAAGGCCTGTGCCTGAGCGCCCTGGGTCGCCAGTTCGTGGCCAAGATGAGCTTCCAGACCAAGCACGACCAGCTGCTGAAGCTGCTCCAGCAGACCGACGAGTTCCGCTTCCTGCTCAACAGCGGCGCCGACTTCCCCAGCCAGCACTACCACGACGTCAACCCCCACCTGGTGCGGGCTGCCCTGCCCGGCGCTTACCTCGACGTCAGCGCGTTTTTCGCCGTCAAGATGAGTCTGCGCACCATCCGTCAGGCCCTCACCTTCTTCACTCAGGCCGAGGAAAGCCTCTACCCCACGCTGCGCCTGCTCGGCATCGGCGTGCAGGTCGACCGCAACCTGCTGGCCAACCTGGACAAGGTGGTGGACGACGACGGCAACGTGCGCGACAATGCTTCCCCGCTCTTGTCGCAGCTCAAGCAGGAGCTCATTGGCCGCCAGGGCCAGCTGCGCAAGCAGATTGCCGGCATCCTGCGCCACGCCAAGTCGGAGGGCTGGGTGCCGGGTGATGCCGAGCCCACCATCCGCGGCGGCCGCCTGGTGCTGCCCGTCATTGCCGAGCACAAGCGCCGGGTGAAGGGCCTGATTCACGATGAGTCGGCCTCGGGGCAGACGGTGTTCATTGAGCCGGAAGCCGTGTTTGAGCTCAACAACGACATCAAGGACCTCGAAAACGGCTACCAGCGCGAGCTGATCCGCATCCTGACCACCCTCACCGACCAGCTGCGCCCCCACATTCCGGACCTGCGCAAAGCCTACCAGTACCTGGGGCTGCTCGACTTCGTGCGGGCCAAAGCTCTGCTGGCCCGCCGCCTCGAAGCCACCCTGCCCACGCTGGACCCGCGTCCGCTGATCCGCTGGCAGACCGTGCGCCACCCGCTGCTCTACCTCACCTTCAAGGAGCACTTCAAGGACAGCCCCCGCGAAGTGGTGCCGCTCGACATTGAGCTGAACCCCGACCGCCGCATCCTGCTGATTTCGGGTCCGAACGCCGGGGGCAAGTCGGTGAGCATGAAAACGGTGGGCCTGGTGCAGTACATGCTCCAGTGCGGCCTGCTCATTCCGGCCGCCTACGGCTCGGAGGCGGGCATGTTCGACGACATCTTCCTCGACATCGGCGACGAGCAGAGCCTGGAAAACGACTTGAGCACGTACTCCTCCCACCTGCTGAGCATGAAGCAGTTCGTGACCCTGGCCAACAAGCGCAGCCTGGTGCTCATCGACGAATTCGGTACCGGCACCGAGCCGGCCCTGGGCGGGGCCATTGCCGAGGCCGTGCTCGACCAGCTCAACCGCGCCCGCGCCTTCGGCGTGATTACGACCCACTATACCAACCTGAAGAACTTCGCCGAGCGCACCGAAGGCGTGGTGAACGGGGCCATGCGCTACGACCCCGAACGGCTGCAGCCGCTCTACCGCCTGGAAATCGGTAAGCCCGGCTCGTCGTTTGCCATCGAAATTGCCCGCAAAATCGGCCTGCCCCGGCAGATTGTGGAGCGCGCCACTCAGCTCGTGGGCAAGGACAAGATTCGCTACGACCGGCTGCTGGAAGGCCTGGAAAAGGAAAAGGCCGAGCTGGAGCTGCGCACCGCCGAAGCCGAAAAAGCGGAGCGGCGCATGAAAAAAGCCGCCCAGGAATACCAGGACCTTAAAAAGCACCTCGACGAAACCACCCTCGAAGTGCTGCGCGACGCCAAGGCCAAAGCCAAGCTTTTGCTCCGCGACACCAACCAGCAGATCGAGGCCACCATCCAGGAAATCCGCATCGGCCAGGCCGACAAGGAAAAGACCCGGGATGCCCGCCACAAGCTCGACACCTTCGTGCGCGAAAAGCTCCAGCTGGAGCCGCCCAAGCCCAAAGCCACCCGCGAGCTGGCCGACGCCGCCACCCTCAAAGCCGGCGACAAAGTGGCCCTCATCGGCCACGACGGGCACGGCGAAATCATGAGCGTGAAGGGCAAGACGGCGGAGGTTTCCTTTGGCGGCATGAAAACCATCGTCAAAGTGGCCATGCTCGAAAAGCTGGGCCGGGCCGAAATCCGGGAGCGGGAGAAAAAGTCCGAGCGGCTCAGCTACGCCGTATCGGGCGCGGGCATCGACATGACGGGCCGCATGAGCAACTTCAGCCCCAACCTCGACCTGCGCGGGGAGCGGGCCGAAGACGCCCTGCACAAGATCATGGCCTTCGTCGACGACGCGGTGATGTTCGGCATCCCGGAGCTGCGGGTGCTGCACGGCCGCGGCAACGGCGTACTGCGCCAGGTAGTGCGCGACTACCTGCGCTCCGTCCGGGCCATTGCCAGCGTCGCCGACGAGCACGCCGACCGGGGTGGCGACGGCGTGACTATTGCGGTGTTGAAGTAGGGCAAGCAGGGCAGTATCCCGACAAAGCTTATATTAGCTGAAGTCGATACTGATTGGTATTCCGGGCCGTCAGCCACGCTACCCCGGTAGGGTGGCTGACGGCCCGGGGGGCTTCACCTCTACAGCGCGGAAGTCATGGAAAGAAGAAAATTTATTCTGACCACGCTTGCGGTGCCGCTGACCGCTCTGCCCGGTTTCCCGGGCCAGGGCAAACGGTCCGGACCGGGGTTCAAAGTAAAGGCCGGGGAAGGCCGGCGGCATGGGCACCTCCAGCTTACCGGGGTCAACGTCAATAGTATGGATGTAAAGGTCTCCGGCCGGGATACGGCGGGGGGCCTGGCCATCTTCGAGCAGACCAGCCGTTCCCCCGGCCGGGGCACCCCCCTCCATATCCATCCTTTTCAGGACGAGGTTTTTTACGTGCTCGAAGGCGAGTATTACTTTCAGGTAGGCGCGGAAAAATATTCCCTCACTACCGGGGAATGTATTTTTCTGCCCCGCCAAGTCCCTCATTCCTGGATTCAGGTAAGTGCCACGGGCCGCATGACCGTCACGTTCCAGCCCGCCGGCAAGCTGGAAGAGTTTTTCGTGGCCCTGGCCGCTTTAAAGGTCCCCCCGACCCCCGAAGAACTGGCCCGGATTTTCGCGGCCCACGATATGCAGATAGTCGGGCCGCCCGTGACCAGGGGGTGAGGATGTGCCGCTAAGCTCCGGCCTGGTAAAACCCGCGAAGCGAGGGGCGGATAGTACGCTATGTGCGCCAACGCCTGCAAACCCGCTACGCTTGCAGCACCCGCCCAGCCGGAGCACAGCAACCATAAAAAAGGCGGCCCCCGATCCGGGGGCCGCCTTTTTGGGCCTTGTAATCAAGGATGGTTACTCCACTACCACGCGGCTGACCTGCGTCGATTCGGGCGTTACGATCTGGACCAGGTACAGGCCGGCACGCAGCCGGGTGGCGTCCACGCTCACCTCCTGGCCGTTGAGGGGCTGGGTTTGCGTGAGCACGACGCGGCCGGTGGCGTCACGCATCGTGATGGTGGCCAGGCGGGCCTGGGCCGCCTCAATGCGCAGCTGGAACCTGCCGGTGGTCGGGTTCGGGTACACTTGCACGCCGGAGCCCCGCACCTTGCCATTGCGGGTGGCCAGCACCAGCACGCAGGGCGTAATGCCTTTGTTCTGATCCGTGATACGGCGGTAGAACTCCTGGTAGTACTGGTTCACCACCTTCGCATCGTGGACGATAAGGGTGTTTTCGTCGTTTTCGGTGTTGGCCGACAGGCTCCAGTTGTGGGAGCCCACGAATACCTGCGGATCGGAAGCCGAAGCGCCGGCGTCCATGATGGCGTACTTGTGGTGCATGATGCCGGGCACGTTGTTCACCAGGGCCCGGGCGCCGACGGCGGTTTTGATGGTGCGGAAAATGCCGCCCGAGGCCGGGCTGCTGGTCGTGTCATCGACCAGAACTTCCGAGCAGCCGGCAATGCCGCGCAGCAGCACCTGGTCGCGGATGGCGCGGCCAAGGTCGCTCTGGGTGATGAGCATGGTGGCAATGTGCAGGTCGTTGTCGGCGGTCTGAATGGCTTCGATCAGGCGGCCGTTCACGTTGTCGGTCGGCGAGAACCACGATTCTACGCTCTTGCCGCCGATGTTGAGGTAGTGGGGAGTGTTGTCGGTTTTGCGCGAGCCGAACAGGGCCGTAGCCTGGGTGCCGGCACCCCACATTTCGTTCATCTCGATGCTGTATACCCGGGCCAGCGACTGATCCTGAATGGCAATGGCGTTGTTGCGGTCGGAGCTGAGCTGGGCCGGCGTCCAGTTGGTTGAGCCGGTCCACACCCACGGAATGTTCGGGTTGGCGCTGTTGGCGTCGATAATCACGAACTTGTTGTGCATGATGTTCATGGCCGTGTTGCGGCCCAGGCGCGGCACGCTGGCCGTCAGGTTCTGCACGCTGGCGTTGAGGTTGTCGGCCTCAAACAACACCCGCACGGCCACGCCCCGGGCGTGGGCCGCGTTGACGGCCGTCAGAATAACCGGGCTGTTCCAGTTGTAGACGGAGATGTCCAGCGTCTGGGTGGCCTTGTTGATGTAGCGGGCCACGGTGTCGGCAATAGCGCCGTTGGGCAGGTACACGGCGTTGTTGCCGGGCAGCGCCAGACTGGTGTTCACCGGGTTGGTGAAGTAGGTGCGCATCTTGCCCGACGACAGCGAGGCCGTAATCATGGGCACCACGCGCGACTCCGACAGGCCCACCGAATTGGTGGAGCTGGCTTTCACGTGATACACCGTGGCGGGCTGCAGACCCGTAAGGGCCAGGCTGTGCTGGGTGACGCTCGTAGCGCTGGTTACCGCCGTGAAGGGACCGGTGGCGGAAGTGGAATATTCCAGCTTGGTGTTGCCGGCGTTCTGGGTCACGAAGCCCACCGTGAAGCCGGTGGTGGTGATGTTGGCAGGCCGGGGCGAGGTAATCAGGTTCGGCGTGTTGCCCTGCAGAAAGTCGGTGTAGAGGCGGGGCAGCAGCTGATAGCCAGTGATGCCGGGCGCCGTGTTGGTGAACTGGCTCATGATGCCGATGGCGTCGAACACTCCGGTCGGGGAGGGCTTGCCGATCAGCCCGTTGGGGCCGTTGGAGCCGGCATTGACGAAAAGCACCGTCGCGGCGTTGTTGTTGATGCGGAAGGTGGTGCTGGAAAACGCCGTAACGGGGCTTCCCGCCACCGTGTTGATGGAAGTCAGGCCGTTGAAGCGCACCAGCTGTCCTTCGTACTGCTCGGCGAAAGCGGCCGAAATACCCGCCGCCGCGAACACCACGGGCACGGGCATAGGCCGGTTGCCGGCCAGTACCGTAACGGAGGTGACGGGGTCAAGCTCCAACAAACCGCGAAAATTCTTGAGCGTCCCGGTCACCTGGATACTATCCCCCTGGTTGATGCCCGCCACCAAAGCCGGGGAGTAGGCCGCAATGCCGGCCGTACCATCCTGCAGGTAGCGGATGTCGCGCAGCTCCGGACCATTGGTGACCACGCCCCGCACCGTAACCGTGGCACCGGACGTGTTAAAGGCCGGACCCTGAGCCCGGGCCGCGGCAATACTGATAACCGTCTGAGCCAGCGCCGCCGGCAGACTTACCCCAAGCGAAAGCAGGGCCAGAAGAGTAAATTTTTTCATGCAGATCGTAAAAGTGACAACCGAAAAGCTTAGTGGAAATTCAGGGGGCAAATATCCTGATTTTCAGCCAATACCCCGTCAGCCCCAGGTTAGGGAAATGTTATAAAGTTGGCGGTGGGCGTTGCCGCGCCCGGTCCTATTCGCGGCCGGGCGCGACTGCCGCACCGCGCAGGCGGTTGGAGGGGCGCTTTTGGGTATCCGTGCTCACGGGCCCCGCCGCGGCCGAGGAGGTTCCTGCGCCATTCACCGACGACACCTTCACGGAGTAAACGATGCCCGGCGGCAGGTTTTTCAGCACCACGTTGCGCCGGGTAGTGGGGGTGACGTTCATACCTACAGTGCCCGGTTGAGCGGTTTTACCGTACTCCACCTTCGTGTCGCCGGCATTCTGGGTGGTGAAAGCGACGGTGAACCCAATGCTGGTCATTCCCGTGGGCACGGGCTTTTCCACCACGTTAGGCAGCCCTTCGCCCAGCCCCACATCACTGTACAGACGGGGTAACAGCTGACCAGGCAGCATGGCAAAAAGCGTAGCGTTCCTCCTACCTGGAGAGAAAGGCGAGGGAGTTAACGTGAGAAAGAGGTCCTCCCGAAACCCTGGCACGTCATTGCGAGCATTCGGCGCCTGAAGCCGAGGCCGGGGAGTCTCGTCTGCTGACGTTGCCAGCCTGATCTGACTACCATGGCCCGCGGGATATCTCGCTAGGGCGCGACCTGACGTTCTTTCGACTGCCTGAACCGCTTCATGCAGCAGGGCGAATATCCAGTCACAGAATATTCACCTCCGGGTGGAGCTCTACGCCAAACTTCGCCCGCACGGAGGCAATAATCTCGTGGGCCAGGTCGCGGATAGCGGCTCCCTGGGCCCCGCCGTGGTTGACCAGTACCAGGGCCTGCTGGTCGTGCACGCCGTGGGCCCCGAAGCGGCGGCCTTTCCAGCCGCACTGCTCGATGAGCCAGGCGGCGGGCACTTTTACGCCCCCGGGCACGGAGTAGCCGGGCAGGCCGGGGTAGTCGGCTTTAAGGGCTTCGTACTTGGCCCGGGACAGCTCGGGGTTTTTGAAAAAGCTGCCCGCGTTGCCGATCTGGGCCGGGTCGGGGAGCTTGCTGCGGCGGATGCGGATGACGGCCTCGCTCACGTCCTGGGGGGTGGCGGCCTCGATGCCCATGTCGGCCAGGGTAGTGCCGATGGCCCCGTAGCTGGTGTTGAGCTGGTGCCGGCGGCGCAGGCGCAGCACCACGCCCGTCACGATAAACTGGTTGCGCAGCGGACCTTTAAACACGCTTTCGCGGTAGCCAAACCCGCACTGCTCGTAGGTGAACGTGCGCAGCTGCCCGGTGCTGATTTCCACGGCCTCCAGGTGGTCGAAGGTGTCCTTCAGCTCGGCCCCGTAGGCCCCGATATTCTGCAGCGGGGCCGCGCCGACGGTTCCCGGAATCAGCGACAGGTTCTCAATGCCACTCAGCCCCTGATTCAACGCGTACTGCACCATGCCGTGCCAGGATTCGCCCGCCCCCGCCCGGACCAGGGCCGTGTCGGTGGCCTCATCCTGGGCCGTTACTTCCAGGCCCAGAATTTCGTTTTTGAGCACCACGCCCATAAAATCCTGGGTGAAAAGCAGGTTGGAGCCACCGCCGAGCACGAGCGTCTCCTGTTGCTGCACCTCGGGCAGCGCCAGCAATGCCCGCAGCTCCTCCACGCTGGCAAAGCGGGCAAACAGGCGGGCCTTCACGTCGAGGCCAAAGGTGTTGTAGGCGCGCAGGGAAACGTTTTGTTCGAGCAGGGGCATGGGCTGCGTTTTTGGTTATTGGTTTTTGGTTGTTGGTTTTTGGTTGTTGGTTTTTGGTTGTTGGTTTTTGGTTAACTCTACCGAAACCAGCCCAACAACCAAAAACCAACAACCAGCTTACCGTACCCGGTAGCCGCTCAGGGCGTAGAACAGCAGGTATACGTAGCAGAGCATGGGCACCACGAAGGCCACGCGCAGGCCGCCGCCGTGGGTGGCAATGAAGCCCATCAGCGGCGGAATCAGGGCCCCGCCCACGATGGCCATAATCAGGTAGGAGGAGCCTTGCTTGGTGAACTGGCCCAGCCCGGTAATGGCCAGCGGAAAAATCACCGGCCACATAATGGAGTTCATCAGCCCGCAGAGCACGATGAGCCACAGGGCCGTTTCGCCCTGGCTGAGCAGGGAAGCCCCGACCAGCGCGGCCCCGGCCGCGCAGACTGCCACCAGCAGGGCGCGGTTGGGGAAGCGCAGCAGCAGCGGAATGCCCACCAGCCGCCCGATCAGCGAGCCAAACCAGTACGACGACACCAGCACCGCGCCCACGGCTTTGGTGAAGCCGCCGGTAGTGTCAATGGGCTCGGCCTGCTGGCCGAAGAGCACCAGGGCGTAGTTGGTGGCCACGTTCAGGCCCCGCACCAGACTCTGGGTGAAGCCCGACAGCTGCTGAATGCCCTGGCTTTCGCCGTAGCGAATCAGAAACGAGCCCAGCCCGACTTCCACGCCCACGTACACGAAAATAGCCACGATGCCGAGCACCAGATGGGGGAAGCCCAGGGCGCTGGTACGGCGGGTAAGCGCTTGTCCGGCAGTAGTTTCAGTGGCATCATCGGCGTCGATGCCCTCGAGGTCGGGCAGCCGGACCAGGAAGAAAAAGACGCCCGCCAGCACCACCAGAAACGCGGCCAGACCCATATAAGGGCCTTTTACGAGCTGCGACTCTTCGCTCAGGCGCTGGGCCAGGGGCAGGGTTGCCAGCCGGGCTTTCAGCGCCACCGAGCCGCCGAACAAAATCAGGCCGCCCACCAGCGGGGAGAGGCTGCCGCCGAAGTTGTTGGCCACGCCCACGATGCTCACCCGCGCCGCCGCCGACCGGGCCGGGCCCAGCACACTCACGTACGGATTGGCCGCCACCTGCAGCAGGGTGATGCCCGCGCCCAGCACCGCCAGCGCCGTGAGAAACAAACCGAACTGCCGGGAGTCGGCGGCCGGAATGAACAGCAGGGCCCCGCCGGCCATCACCAGCAGCCCCACGACGATGCCGCGCTGGTAGCCGAGCTTTTTCAAGACCCAGCCCGCGGGCAGCGACATCAGAAAATAGGCCCCGAAAAAGGCCGACTGTACGGCCGAGGACTGCAGATCAGTGAGCTGGCAGACGTCCTTGAGGTAGGGCATCAGCACGTCGTTGAAGTTGGTGACGGCCCCGAACAGGAAAAACAGGGTCGTCATCAGCAGCATGGGCCCGGCGTAGGAGCGGGCCGGGGCGGCAGTGGTGGCGGGAGCAGCAGAGGAAAGAGGAACGGCCATGCAGGCGGGAGTGGGAAAGAAGTGGGCCTTAAAGATAGGCATTACCCGCAAGGCCCGCCGCCCCGCCGCCCCTGCGCCAAACGAAAACAGCCAGCCCCCGCTGAAGGAGCTGGCGGCTGACGGCATCGGCCGGGAGCGCCTAGCCGTTGACCACGTCGCCGCCGTTGGGGTGCAGCACCTGGCCCGAGAAGTACGAGGCGTCTTCCGAAGCCAGGAACACGTAGGAGGGCGCTACTTCCGACGGCTGCCCGGCGCGGCCCATGGGGACGTTGTGCCCGAACAGGGGCAGCTTGAGCAGGCCCAGTCCCGTCACGAACGGCGTCCAGATCGGGCCCGGCGCCACCGCGTTGACCCGGATGCCCTTCTTGATGAGCTGCAGCGACAGGGCCCGCGTGAAGGACACGATGGCGCCCTTGGTGGACGTATAGTCGATAAGCTGCTCGTTGCCTTTGTAGGCATTCACCGAGGCCGTGTTAATCACGGAGTCGCCTTCCCTGAGGTGCTTCAGCGCCGCCCGGGTGATGCGGAACATGGCGATGATGTTGAGGTTGAAGATGCTGTCCAGCTCGTCGTCCTGGAGGTCGGCGAAGTCGTCGTGCCAGGTTTGCTCGGCGGCGTTGTTGACCAGCACGTTGAGCTGGCCGTACTCGGCCACGGTGCGGTCCACGATCTGCTGGCAGAAGGGCGGCTCCCGCAGGTCGCCGGCCAGCAGCAGGCAGCGGCGGCCTTCGGCCTGCACCAGCTGCTGGGTTTTCTCGGCGTCTTCCTGCTCGGTGGGGAAGTACACGATGGCCAGGTCGGCGCCCTCGCGGGCAAAGTGCACGGCCACGGCCCGGCCGATACCGGAGTCGCCGCCGGTGATAAGCGCGATTTTGCCCCGCAGCTTGTCGGCGCCCTGGTAGGTGGCGCGGATGTACTCGGGCGCCGGCGTCATTTTGGCTTCGATACCGGGCTTGCCGGCCCTCACATCCTGGTGTTGCGGGGGAAAGAGACTTGGCTGGTCAGACATGCGGTAGGAGGTGAAGAGGTGGGGTAAAGCAGATCTAACGCAGGCCACGCCGTAGGGTTGACGCTACCGGCGCGCCGGATAAAGCCGCGCATTCCAGGGAAGAATCCCGACCTTTGCCGCTTCACTTTACTTCTAATGCCCCGCCCCATGTCCGAAAACCGCCGCGACGCTTCCTTTTTTATGACGGCCACCACCCAGTTCGGGCTGGAGGAAGTGCTGGCCCAGGAGCTGCGCCAGCTGGGAGCCAAGATTGAGAAGATCGGGCAGCGGGCCGTGGAATTCACGGGTACCAAGCAGCTGCTCTACGAAGCCAACCTGTGGTGCCGCACCGCCGTGCGCATCCTCAAGCCCTTCGCCCACTTCCAGGCCCCCGACGAAAAATCCCTCTACCGCGAGGTGGGCCGCCTCGACTGGAGCGAGTATATCGGGGCCGACCAGACTTTCGCCATTACGGCCGTGGTCAACAAGTCCTCCTTCGAGCACTCGCTCTACGTGGCCCAGCTCACCAAGGACGCCATCGTGGACCAGTTTCGTAACCGCACCGGCGTGCGGCCCAGCGTGGACGTGAAGACCCCGGATATTCGTCTGCACCTGCACATGATTGAGAACGAAGTGGTGCTCAGCCTCGACTCGTCGGGCGACTCGCTGCACCGCCGCGGCTACCGTCAGCAAACCAACGCCGCTCCGCTCAACGAAGCCCTGGCGGCGGGGCTGCTGCTGCTGACCGGCTGGGATGGTAAAAAGCCGCTTATTGACCCCATGTGCGGCTCGGGTACTCTGCTCACCGAGGCGGCCCTGATTGCCCAGCGCATTGCCCCCGGCCTCTACCACCAGGGCAAATTCTGCTTCCAGAACTGGGCCGACTTCGACCTGTCCCTCTGGGAGTCGGTGCGCATGGATGCGCGCGGGGCCCGGATCGACGAACCCCAGGCCTATCTGGCCGGCTCCGACCTGTCGCCGGAGTTCATCGAGCTGGCCCGCCAGAACGTGGCCGCCGCCGATCTGGAAGACTACATCCGCCTGGCGGTGCGCGACGTGAAAGACGCCGTGGCGCCCGCCAACGAAGCGCCCGGCCTCGTCATCATGAACCCCCCCTACGGGGAGCGGATCGGGGAGGAGGAGGAGATGGACGCGCTGTATAAGACCATCGGCGACACGCTCAAAACCAGCTTCCCGGGCTACGACGCCTATATCTTCACCGGCAACCTGGAAGCCGCCAAGCGCGTGGGCCTGAAAGCCTCGCGGCGTACTCCGCTCTTCAACGGCCCCATCGACTGCCGGCTGCTCAAGTACGAGCTCTACCAGGGCTCCCGCAAGGTAAAAGAGTAACTGAGGTTACGCCGTGGGCGGCGGGTTGCCGTCTGTTAGAAGTTAGAAGCCAGGAGTTGAGGAAGCAGGGGTTAAAGAGGAAGGAACGAACGGGTGCCCAGGCCGACGCGCCTTGAATCGGCAGCCGGCCCGTACTCAGCCTCCTAGTTTCTGCCTTCCCGCTTCTAGCTCCTGACTTCTAACTCCTAGCTCCTGAAACAGGGTTTCAGGAATGCCCCGCGTCACCTCAGTTGCTTATACTCACCCCAGCTTGCCTGTCCTCACCCCACCGCCGCCGCTCCCTATGAACCAGCTTACCACCTACGCCCAGCAGCTCCAGACCTTGGTCGTGCTGTATCTGCCCCGAGTATTTATGGCCGCGCTGGCGCTGGGAGTAGGGTGGTGGGTGATTGGTCGGGTCAGCCGCGTTATTGCCAAAACCACCGCCCGGCTCGACGTCTCGCTCCGCTCGTTTCTGACCAGTCTGGTCAACATCGTGCTGAAAGTGCTGCTGCTGATTTCAGTGGCCGGGATGGTGGGCTTCGAAACCACCTCGTTCGTGGCCATTCTGGGCGCGGCGGGGCTGGCCGTGGGCCTGGCCCTGCAGGGCACGCTGGCCAACTTCGCCGGTGGGGTGCTCATCCTGATCTTCAAGCCCTACGTGGTCGGCGACGTGATTGAGAGCCAGGGCAAGTCGGGGGAAGTGCGGGAAATCCAGATTTTCAATACCATCCTCGTCACGCCCCAGGGCGACACCATCATTCTGCCCAACGGGGCCACCTCCAACAACGTCATCGTCAATAAAACGGCCCAGAACCGGGCCCTGGTCGAAATTCCGGCCGAAATTGACGCCGCCAACGACCTGGCCACCGTGCGGGCCTGGGCCATTCCGCTCATGCTGGCCGATGCGCAGGTGCTGCCTGATCCGGCCCCCGAAGTGGTCGTGACGGCGCTGAAGCCCGGGGGCATGGCCGTGGCGTTTCGGGCCTACACCCACGCCGGCCAGAACCTGCCCGCCTACGGCCGTCTCATTGAGCAGCTGCAGCAGGCGCTGGGCCGGCAGGGCGTGAAATGTCCGGTACCGGTGTCGCACACCTACACCCGGGTGCTGCCGGAGTAGAGCGGGGGCCAGGCGCAGAGGAGCAGTTCATGACCGGGTGGTAGCGCACGATTTTCAGGCGGCTGGGGTTAGCATACTCTGACAAAACTGCCCGAACTCCCGTTTTACCGTCGTATTTTTACCGCATGTTATTTGCCCCCGAAGCCCTCACGCCGACGCTCGAATCGGCCCGGCGCGTCCTGAAACAGTATTACGGCTACGATTCCTTCCGCCCCATGCAGGAAGACATCATCGCCAACATCATGGCCGGCCACGACACGGTGGTGCTCATGCCCACCGGCGGCGGCAAGTCCGTGTGCTTCCAGGTGCCGGCCGTGGTGATGGAGGGCGTGTGCGTGGTGGTGTCGCCGCTGATTGCCCTGATGAAGGACCAGGTGGAGGCCCTCAAGGCTAACGGCATCTCGGCCGAGTATATCAACAGCAGCGTGGGCCAGGCCGAGCAGAACTCCATTGCCGGCGACTGCCTCAACGGCCACCTCAAGCTGCTTTACGTGAGCCCCGAAAAGCTCGTCTCCCCGGGCTTCACGCAGTTTCTGAAGCGCCTGCGCATCAGCATGTTCGCCATCGACGAGGCCCACTGCATCTCGTCCTGGGGCCACGACTTTCGCCCCGAATACACCCAGCTCAAGCTGCTGCGGGAGCAGTTCCCGCAGGTGCCCATCATTGCCCTGACGGCCACCGCCGACCGCCTCACCCAGCGCGACATTCAGCAGCAGCTGAAGATGCACGAGCCCCGGGTGTTCCTCTCCAGCTTCGACCGGCCCAATATCAACCTCATCGTGCGCCCCGGCCAGGACCGCGTAGCCGGCATCCTGGAGTTTATCGAGCGCCACCCTAACGAGTCGGGCATTATCTACTGCCTCTCGCGCAAGCAGTGCGAAACGCTGACCCAGAAGATTCTGGCCAAGGGCATCCGCGCCGGCTTCTACCACGCCGGCATGACCTCTAACCAGCGCAGCGCCGTGCAGGAAGGCTTTCTGAAGGACGACCTGCAGGTGATCGTAGCCACCATTGCCTTCGGTATGGGCATCGACAAGAGCAACGTGCGCTGGGTAATGCACTACAACCTGCCCAAGAACATCGAGGGCTACTACCAGGAAATCGGGCGCGGGGGCCGCGACGGGGCCCCGGCCACGGCGGTGCTGTTCTACAGCTTCGCCGACGTGATGAGTCTGCGCGACATGCTCACGAAAGACAACCCCAGCGTCACCCAGCTCAACCTGACCAAGCTGGAGCGGATGCAGCAGTTTGCCGAGGCCGCCAGCTGCCGCCGCAAGATCCTGCTCAACTACTTCGGCGAAACCCTGCCCCAGGACTGCGGCAACTGCGACATCTGCCGCAACCCGCCCACCACCTTCGACGGCACGCTCATTGCCCAAAAGGCGCTGTCGGCGGTGGTCCGGATGCGGGAGCGGGGCAGTATCGGCCTGCTCATCGACGTGCTGCGCGGCATGCGCAACCAGGCCGTGCTCAGCGGCGGCTACGACCAGATCAAGACTTACGGCGCCGGCGCCGACCTGCCCTATCTGGACTGGTACAGCTACATCCACCAGATGCTCAACGACGGCCTGCTCTACATTGCCTACGAAGAGGGCTACGCGCTGAAAATTACCGAGCTGGGCAAGCTCGTGCTCCAGGGCCAGCGCCAGCTGCCGATGAAGAAGTTCCAGCCCGCCGAGAAAGCCGAGAAGCTGCCCCGGGGCAAAAAGGCTCCGCGCGGCAGCGGCAAAACCACCGACGCCGGCTCTGACCTGTTCGAGAAGCTGCGTCAGCTCCGCAAGCGCATTGCCGACGAGCAGAACGTGCCGCCCTACGTGGTTTTCTCCGACGCTACCCTCCAGGAAATGGCGGCCGAGCGGCCGACTTCCCGCGTGGCCATGCTGGCCATTTCGGGCGTGGGTATGAAGAAGTTCGAGAACTATGGCGAGCAGTTCATCCGCGAAATCCTGGCCCAGGGCGGCACCCCCACGCCCGATGACGCCGCCGAAGCCGACCAGCAGACTTCCCTCGACCCCGAAGATGAGCAGGTGCCGCGCCCCCGCCGCACCCGCGAGGCCGGCGACACTCACGACAACACCTTCCAGCTGCACCGTCAGGGGCTGAGCGTGGACGAAATTGCCGAGCGCCGCAGCCTGAGCCCCGGCACCATCCGCTCCCACATCGAAACCCTCTACGCCAAGGGCCAGCCCATCCGCCTCGAGGAGTTCCTGAGTCAGAGCGAGTACGCCGAAATCATGACGGCCCGGGCCCAGCTCGGTGGCGAGCCCCAGCTGCGCGACCTGTTCGACCACCTGCGCGAGAAGTACGACTACTTCAAGCTCCGCCTGGCCGGGCTCTACCAGCAGCGGCTGAGCGGGAAGTAGGAAGGAAGAAGGCATAAAAAAGAACGTCATTCCGAGCGCAGCCGAGGAATGACGTTCTTTTTTATGCCACGCTGAGCCCCACCGAAAAAATATTCCCTCTATTCAATCATAAGAATATACCAGCCGCGTTGTACTGGCCGCGCCCCGCACCAACCTGCTGACTATGCCCGCTGCCCCAACTTTCCCCCGCACCCTGCAACTTCTGGCCGGCGCCCTGGTAGCCGCCTTCGCGGGGCTGATGGCGACCAAAGTCTGGCCCTACCTGAGCTTCGAGCCGGGCATTCATTTTCTGACTACCAAGTCGGAGACGACGAATGCCAACGGGCTGTTCCGGGTGGGGTTTTACGTACACATTACCAGCAGCCTGTGGGTGCTGGCGGCGGGGCTGGTGCAGTTCTTCCCGCGCTGGTTTCCGGGCCGCGCCACGTTGCACCGTAACCTGGGCAAGCTCTACGTGGCCTCCATTCTAGTGCTGGCCGCGCCTTCGGGACTGATTCTGGCCGCCTACGCCAACGGCGGACTGGTGGCCAAAGTAGGTTTCACGCTGCAGTGCGTGGTGTGGTGGCTCAGCACCTGGCAGGCTTACCGGCTGGCCCGGCAGCGCCGCTGGGAAGAGCACACCGCCTGGATGATCCGCAGCTTCGCCATCACGCTGGCCGCCCTGAGTCTGCGCGCCGAAAGCTACCTGCTCTACTACCTGTTCGGCACCAAGCCCATCGAAACCTACCTCACCGTGACGTGGCTGTCGTGGACGGGCAACCTGGTGCTGGCCGAAGTGCTCATTCAGGCCGGCGCGGCCCGCCGACTGTTGCGCGGGGCGCGGTTTGCGGCTCCGAAAGTATCCGCTGAGGCCGTGGCGGCTTAGTTAACCCGACAATCCACTTTCCTGCTTTTCCATGAAACTGCTACTGCTTCTGCTGGTGCTGTCGGCTGCCGTACGGGCTACCCCACCCACCAAATTATCCCGGCCGGCGGCCCGCAAGCCCGCAGTTGCCTTGTCGTCCCCGGTATTTTTCCGGCAGCACAACCTGGCGCCGCTCTGGGCACTGAATGCGCAGTCGGGCCAGCCGCAGGTGCTCATTGGCTGCATGGGGCCGCAGTATCGGCGGCTGGAACTGGTCTACGAAAGGGTGCGGCGCGATAGTAAGAACCGGCAGTTGTACCATGTGTGGGGCCAAAGCCGGGAGCGGGAGCGAATCATGCCTTTCCGCGGCACCATCCTGCTGACGGCAGTGAAGAAGGTGCGCCCGCAACACCCGGCCGAGGACTTCCGGGCCCTGGCGCACTACCAGGCCGCCGGCCGGTTCCGCTTCCGCGAAGACCCCGCCGGGGAAGGTAGCGGGCAGCTTTCCGGCACGCTCACCATGACCTTCTCGCGCGTTGCCGGCGGCCTGGCCTACATGCCGGGCCAAAGCGGCGGCTGGGACTACCCGATGCCTGGCGAAGGCAGCCGGTTCACCAGCACCTGGACCAGCGCCGCCCACCCCGAGCCGGTGAAGCTGGTGTGGGCCACCAACTTTATGGACATTGCCAACACGGTCATCGAGCGGTTCCTCATCGGCGACCGGGGCGTGCACATCAACCCCAAGTACGCCCGCCTGGGCTGGAGCCGCTACTGGGAAAATGACGAGTGGTGGGCCGAGGCCGGTACCGTTGTGGCCCGGACAACCCCGCTACGCTGACGCAGCCGGGGCCAACGGAATGGAGGGGGACTTTTTACGAAAAAAATTAAAGCTAATTGAATTAGTAAATCAGCGGCATTGTTGCTAATTTCACGAGCCGGTTTCCCTTTGATGTCGAAGCCTTTCCCGGCTCCCTATCCGCGATGATTAACACGAACCTGAAATTCTGGCGGCGCGAACTGAGCCTGACGCAGGCCCAGATGGCCGAAAAGCTGAATATAAAACGCTCCCTGGTAGGGGCGTACGAAGAAGGCCGGGCCGAGCCCAAGCTCAGCACCCTGGTCAACATGGCCCGCCTGTTCGGCATCACCCTCGACTCGCTGGTGACCAATGACTTCACCAAGAAGAGCGTTCAGAAGGCGGCCCTGCGCCAGCTGGAGCCCGTCGCTTCTACCGATCCGAACCCCACGCGGCCGGCCGGCAACCTGCGCATTCTGGCCCTCACCGTCGATAAGGACCAGAATGAGAATATTGAGCTGGTGCCGCTCAAGGCCAGCGCCGGCTACCTCAACGGCTATGCCGACCCCGAATTTATTGAGGAGCTGCCCAAGTTCCGCCTGCCCATGCTCAGCACCGGCGGCACCTACCGGGCCTTCGAAATCGCCGGCGACTCCATGCTGCCCATCGCTTCGGGTACCGTCATCGTGGGTCGCTACGTCGACGACTGGCTGACGCTGAAGGACGGCACGCCCTGCGTGGTGGTGAGCAGCAAGGAAGGCATCGTGTTCAAGCGCGTGTTCAACCGCCTCAAGGAAGGGGCCACGCTCTCGCTGCACTCCGACAACCCCGTGTACTCGCCCTACGAAATCGACGTGGAGGACGTAGTGGAAATCTGGGAAGCCAAATCCTATATCAGCAGCACGTTCCCTATTGCCGACCTCTCCCTGACGCGTCTGGCCAGCATTGTGCTCGATTTGCAGCAGCAGGTCAGCACCATGCGGAAGGTATAGGCTCAGTTCTTTGAAAGATAGCCAAGCCAGTTCGTCCCGTCGAGCTGGCTTGACGCTTTTGGGGAGTTGCTAACTTCGCCCCGCCTTGGCGCGTATGCGGTAGGCAGTTTGCCCCCAGTCTAACCTTCCGACCACCATGCTGAAATATATTCCCGCCTCCGACCGTCATCATGCCGCCCCCGTGAGCTGGCTGAGCAGCTATTTCCTGTTTTCGTTTGCGGATTATCACGATCCTAAAAACATGCACTTCGGGCCGTTGCGGGTATTCAACGACGATAGTATCGCGCCCAACTCGGGCTTTCCCCAGCACCCGCACTCCGAAATGGAGATTGTTACCCTGGTGCTCGACGGCGAGGTAACCCACGAGGATACGATGGGCAACAAAACCAGTATCCCGAAAGGAGAGGTGCAGCGCATGACGGCCGGTACAGGTATGGCCCACGGCGAGATGAACCGCTCCGACAAGCCCCTGCACATCTACCAGCTCTGGTTTCTGCCTAACCAGAAGGGCCTCGCCCCTAGCTACGAGCAGAAGGACCTTAACTTTCTGGATTCCAAAAACGAGCTGATACCGCTGGTGTCGGGCCAGAAAGTGCTGGAAGACGTGGTGTATATGAACTCCAATTCTACCATCTACTGGTCGAATCTGAAGGAAGACAAGGAAATTGAGTTCAAAACTTTTCCTATCCGCAATACCTTCCTCTACGTGCAGGAAGGCACCATCTTCGTCAACGGCACCGAGCTGGGCCCTAACGACCAGGCCCGGATGACCGACGAGCACGTGGTGCAGATCCGGGCCAAAAAGGCTGCGCAATTCATTCTGATTGACTTGCCCGCCAGCGAAGCCAACTACTAGAGCGTGTGGACACTTAACGAAAAAGGCGGTCATGCTGAGCTTTCCGAAGCATCTCTACCGCTTTTTTGCGGCAAAACGTTCGGTAGAGATGCTTCGACAAGCTCAGCATGACTGTTTCAATGGCTTCAAAGGCCCTTTTAGCTAAGTGTTCACACGCTCTAAATAACGGGGTGATTCCCACTATATGACCACCAATTTTCCGGATTCCCTGGTGCCCGCCCACGACGCGGCCCGGCTGCGGACGCTGCACCAGTACAACATCGTCAATACCACCCCCGAGCCGATTTTTGATGACTACACGGCTTGGGCGGCGCAGCTGTTTAATACCCCCATTTCCCTGATTTCTCTCGTTGATGACGAGTACGTGTGGTTTAAGTCGGTGACCGGGGCCGAGGGAATTTCCGGCCTGCCGCGGGTGGAAAGCATGTGCTCGGCCGCCATTTTACAGAACGAGCCGGTGGTGACGTCCGACTATAAGCCGGAGAGTTGCACCCTCATCAAGCCCGATGTGGCCCAGGCTATTGGGCTGAAGTTCTACGCCGGGGCCGCGCTGCAAATGCCCGATGGGGCCCGCGTGGGGATGCTGGCCGTTATTGGCCGGGAGTTCCGGCAGATTTCGGAGCGGGAAAAAGCCGTGCTGGCCCGACTGGCCGCGTTGGTCAGCCAGACCATCGATCTGCGGGCCCGCTATCTGAAAGGGCAGCAGCAGGAAGAATGGGAAACAGCCCAGAGCGAGCTGGCCGACACGCTGGACGAAAACTCCGCCCTGGCCCGCTACCTGAACTCCCGCAACCAGGGTATCGACTACGAGGACGACGAAGTAGCCCAGCTTATCGGGCGACGCCTGGATGGCCTGGCCAGGGTATTGAAGCGGCGCATGGCGCAGGTGGCGGGGTAGACTGAGCGCGAAGAGCTAAACTGTTTCTGGCTGAAAAGGGTGTTTCAGCGCCAACGGGCAGCATCCATGCCTAGCGTCACGAGAAGTGCGTGCGGCAGAGTGACGACTGAAGCTACCAGCAGGGCCAGACTCACGAAGACCGACCCCGTAGCCGCCCGCGACCAGGCTACGCCGTACAGTATGGCCAGACCCGCCAGGCTGAGGAGTAGCAGGGGGGCGGAGCGCCGCAGGAAAAAGCCCAGCTCAGTTCGTAGGGCCGGTCGGCGGCTAAGCAGCGGACGACCCATGAGCTGATTCATTCGCAGCACGTGCTGTAAGCTGTGCCAAAACACAAAGTACACGCCGGCCGACAAAATCGGGGCCAGAGCCATGAGTAGGATGGTAAGCAGCAGCACTTCCAGCATATCCGTTCGGGCCACCCCGCCCCGGTTCTGGCGGAAGTAGCTACCCCACAGCAGCAGGTGCCCCACGGCTACCGAGGGCCCTAACAGGACGGCGGTTTGGGCAACGGCCACCGCCCTCACGGGCATTGCACCGCCCAGCGTCAGCAAATCGTTGATGATGGTTCTTGTTTCCTCGGGCCAATATCCCAGGGGCACGGCAAACAGCAAACCGCCGCGCAACAGGCTATGGGCTATCCATTGGCCGCGATTAGGGGCAAGCGCTGGTGCATCGGCCGAACCCCAGTGCCAGGCCGTCAGCCCAAAAAACAGGGCTACTGCCGCTGCGGGTTGCCACCACCAGAGCAGACCCACTGCTAAGGCCAGCCCCAGGTAGCCAATCAGAAAGCCCGCCCAGTAACGGAGCCGTTCGCGGGCCAGGGCCGGATGAGTGGCCGGCACCACAAACTGGTCGCAGGCCCCGTGGGCAACCCCCAGCAGCAGCATGCCGGCTAGTAGTAGCGGGGCCAGCAGCCAATGGGCCAGGCCAGGGGCCAGCAACCCCACTGCCACCGCCACCAGCACAAACCCGTAGGATGCGCGGCGGGGCAGAGCGGCACCCCAGGCAGGTCGATTGATAAGCGTAAGCGGTGACATTATGTTCCGTGATAGTATTCCAAGCTCGTAACCTTCGCGCAAGCCCTAAGGCTGGTAACCCCTTATAAAGTCATTCCCGCCCCCGCAAAGAATTTGTGGAAAGCGGGAATGAGCTTATGAGTACCGGTGAGTACCCCATCAAATCAGGTATTCAGGCCGACATAGCAGTTTGGCAGCGCGTCTGCCCGTACCTGGTTTTAGCGCTAAGCAGTCGGGGACAGTTCACGAACGGCCGCGGCGCTTTTGCCGGAAGCCGCAATGCCGTACACGACCAGGCCAAACCCGATCTTGTTGATGGCATCAGCAATGTTGTAGAACAGGTCGACGTTGGAGGGCTGCCAGCCTAAGCCGATGTTCAGCAAGCCACCCGGCATGCACATGTAGCCAATCGGGTAAATGGCCCAGCCAACGAGGACAAACCACGCCAATGCCCGGATACCCTTGATGACAATGGCGTCACCGGTGCTATTGGCCAGCTGCGCTACCTCGCCAAACCAGGCGCTGTAGAGGATGTATACGTAGCCCAGCGTAGAGAGCGTACCCCACAGCATGGAGTGCCCGGCGGAGCCATCGGTAAAGGCTTCGCCGATGTAGCCGGTCACCAACATGAATACGGCGGCTGCGATAAGCTTCCACAGCAAGCTGATTTTAGCCCCTGCCGCCTTGGTCAGCAGGTAAAATTCCACGACCATCAGCGGCACCGTAAGGGTCCAGTCGATGTAGCGCAGGGCCGTGGGCGTCTTACCGGTAGACAGGTAATAGTCGCGCATGTAGTAATAGTGGATGGCGGCAATGCCCGTGATAAGGGCTGACACCAACAGGGAAAGCTTCCACTTGCCCTCTACACTCCCACGCTCGGCAAAGAAGAAGACCGAGGCCGCTAGCATCGCCATGTACCCGGTAAAAAACGTGAAAGCAACCGGATCGTCAACCCGAATGTCGACTAGACCGAACAGTACTGTTGTGAGCATTTTGTTGAAAGTTTTAGGGTGAATTGTTAATCAATCCACATATATAGCTGAAAATTCCTTTGATGCCGCAACACTTAGTGGATTAGAGGCTAACTATTTTTTATCCTGCTGACTATGAGGAGTAATATGTAGAATCAGGTAAGCCGTTATTAAGCCCGGCCAAAGCCGCGCGCTGACAGCGTGATACTATTGGTGAGGTAGCAGCGGATGGCTGACCAATGCCTTGTTCTCCGTGCGATTAGGATCAATCCGCGTTTCAGATCAGCGCGTATCCAGCGGTCCGCAACCGGAACGGGAAGCCGCCCCGGCCGGGCTGGCCGCTCCCTGCACTCCTGCAACCAGAGTCTCGGCGACGAAGATGAATGGAGTAGCCCAGCTCATCGAGCGGCGTCTGGACAGCGTGGGCAAAGGGCTCAAGCGGCGGATGGCGCAGGCGGCGGGATACAGCGGTTTCGTGAACGGTGTGGCTGCCGGTCCGGCGGCTTTTTCAGCCGTCGGGCCGGTCGTTGCTTGAGCAATGGCACCTGAACAGCGTCAGCTAAGGGAAACCGGCCCGACGGTTGAAAAAGCCGCCGGACCGGGACATACACCGTTCGCGAAACCGCTATAGCGGATCCGTGAACGGTTCGGCCATATTTTACCGGAAGCCGTAGACCAGTGGATGAAACCGTACTCGCTTGATTTACGCACCCGCGTGGCCGTCGCCTGCCACGCGCCGGGCGCCTGTAAGACGGAGGTGGCGCACCGCTTTGGCGTGAGCCGCTCGTTCGTCAAAGACCTGGTGCGCCGGCAGGCGACCACCGGCTCGCTGGCCCCCAAGCCCGCCCGGGGCGGGCGGGCCCGCTACCTCGACGCCGACGCGCAGGCCTGGCTGGTGGCCTACGTCGGCCAGCACGCGGATGCGACGCTGGCCGAGTTGGGCGCCGCCTGGCAGGCCCAGGGCGGGCGGCCCGTGGGCCAGACCTGTATCTGGCAGGTGCTGGACGCGCACCGGCTGCGGCGTAAAAAAAAAGCCAACACGCCGCGGAACGCGACCTGAAGCGGGTCGGTGAGGCACGCAAGCAACACGTCGAACACGTGTGTACCCGCTCCGACGTGGCCCGGTTTCACTTCCTGGACGAAACGGGCTTGCGCCTGGACTACGCCCGCACCCATGCCCGGGCTGTTGGCGGGGCCCGCGTGGGCGGGGCGGGGCCGCTAAGCCGGGGCCGGTCACTCACCTTGATCGGGGCGCTTTCCGGGCGCGGGATCGGGGCCGGGCAACTGCTGGACCGGGCGCTAACCCAGTGCGGCTTTGCCTTCTATGTGGCCTACTGCCTGGCCCCGACGCTGCGCCGCGGGGATGTACTGGTGCTCGACAACCTGCCCGTGCATCACCCGACCGGCTTACGCCAGTGGCTGGCCAAGCGCGGCGTGGAAGTCGTGTTTCTGCCGCCCTACTCGCCCGACTTCTCCCCCATTGAGCAGGCCTGGAGCAAGCTCAAAAGCAAGCTGCGCACCGGTGCCGCCCGGTCCTATGACGCCCTGAAAAACGCCTTGTACGAGGCCATCGACTTGATTACCAGCCAGGACGCCAAAAACTGGTTTGACCACTGCGGCTATCACACCCAAGTTGCCTGATAAGTGGACGAACCGTTCGCGAATCCGCTATAAGTGATAAAATGATAAAAGAGTGATACCAGAAAAAGCCTCATCCGTAACCGGTGAGGCTTTTCAATTCCTGTAGACGGCACAAATCTACATCGTGTATCTGCGTCCCTTGTTCTGCTGCTTCAAATACACCATCAGCGGCTGGAAATACTCGACCATGGCGCGGGCGGACAGGTCTTCGCCGGTTTTCTCTTTCAGCACGGCCCGCCAGTCCTTGCTAGCGCCGGGGCGCATGATGTCGGCCAGGAAGGTGCCCACTTCCTTGCTGCCGTAGTAGTTGGTGGCGTGCGGGTCCTGCTTGAGGATTTTCCTGGCAATGTGGTCGTGGAGCTGGAACAGGATGACGTACGATAGGGCGTAGTCGTAGTACTGGGCGGGGTCGTCGTTGATGTGGGTCTTGGTGGCCGGGTCGAGGTACTGCTCGCCGCGGGCGGTGGGCGGCACGATGCCCTGGTACTTTTTCACCAGCTCCCACCAGCGGGCGTTGAGCTGGTCAGCGGGGAGCTTATCGGCGTAGAAGCTGTTTTCCCACTCGCTCATCACGCCCGAAGAGAAGGGAATGAAGGTCACGTAGTGCAGCGCTTCCTTGAGCAGCGTCTGAGTCTGGTCAGTTTTGGCTTTCGGGTCCTGCAGGCCCAGGCCCACCAGAAACGGCTTCTGGGTGGCGGCCAGGCCCATCAGGCTGCCCATGGCTTCGTGGTAGGCGCGGTTGGCCCCGGCCCGCAGCAGCACCGGCACCCCGGGGTTGGTGTAGGTGAGGTAGTAGTAGATGTGGCCCAGCTCGTGGTGGGTGGTTTCGTACCACTCGGTGTTGGGCTCCACGCTCATCAGGCTGCGCACGTCCTGATTGAGGTCCATGTGCCAGGCCGAGGCGTGGTTGTTCTTCTTGTAGGCTGCGCCCTTGGGCAGCGGGTACAGACTGCTTTTCTCGTAGAACACCGGCGGCAGCGCCGGGAAGCCCAGGCTCTGGTAGAACCGCTCGGCCTGCTTCACCTGCCACTCCGCGCCCTTTTTGGCCAGCGTAGCGTCCAGGTTCACGCCTTTCACCTCCACCATGGCGCTCCAGTCCTGACCCCAGCGGTTGGGCAGCCAGGAAGCGGGCAGGTAATCGGGTACCTGCTGCACCTGGTATTTCCTGGCCAGCTCGTAGCGGGCGTAGGTGTGCAGCTC
Organism: Hymenobacter fastidiosus; assembly: GCF_039539565.1. Taxonomy (NCBI): domain Bacteria; kingdom Pseudomonadati; phylum Bacteroidota; class Cytophagia; order Cytophagales; family Hymenobacteraceae; genus Hymenobacter; species Hymenobacter fastidiosus. Next base: position 56,012 of record NZ_BAABDJ010000001.1, read on the forward strand.
GCGGTAGAGGGGGCGCAGCTCGTCGTTGATCTTACGCACCAGCGTCATCATCTCTTCCCGGCTCAGACCGTAGTCGGAAGCCTGGTAGGTAAAGTAGTCGGGGTAGCCCAGGGCCTGCACGGTTTCATTGCGCAGGCCGCGCAGGTTCAGCAGCCCGTCCTTGAGCGTGGGGCCGATGGCTTTGCTGGCTTCCCAGATGGCCTGGCGCTTTTTGGGGTCGTTTTCCTGGCGCAGCAGCTCGTCGAGGTCGTTGGTCGTGACGGACTTGCCGCGGTACTTGTAGTCGAAGCCGTAGAGCTTTTCGGTTTGCCGGGTTTCGGCCTTGATGCGGCGCTTCACCACGGCGGCAATGGTCTGGGGCGAGTTGGCGGCGTTGTAGAGGGCCGCCTGGAGCTGCTTGATCTGGAATTCCTGGAGCTGGTCCTGGTGCCCGAGCAGCTGGCGCAGGTTGTTGATGTTGTCGGCGCTGCCGGTGAAGGCGGCCATGGCCTCGTTGGCCCGGGCCGTGGCCACGGCGTTGGTCGAGTCGCCGGCCACGATGCGGGTGTTGGAGCGCCACTCCGCCGCCGTCGACTGGGTGTAGAGCCGCTGGTACTCGGGGGAGTAACCCGCCAGAAACTCATCGGCCTGCCGGCCCCAGTCGACCGGCGCGGGCGGGGCCGCCGGCGGAGCAGTTTCGGCGGTGGTAGTTGCGGCAACAGGGACTTTGGCGGTGGGGGCGCAGGCCCAGAGTGCCGGGCCCAGCGTGGCCAGGGTCAGGCCGGAGACGAGGAATTTCTTCATGAGAAGTACGAGGAAGCCGTGAGAATTCTGGCCGCCAAAGTACTACTTGCCGCCGAAGTAATGCGAGCTGGTCTTGCGCTGTCCTTGCGAGGCCAAAGGCCGAAGCAATCCGTCCGCTGAAATGGACCGAGTCTGTTTAAAGCAAAAGCCCCGACGTTGGCCTACGTCTTGTCCTTCCCCAAACCTTTTGTAGCGGCCGCCCCGGAGCTTTCACGCAGGGTCCCGCAGGGTAAAAGCGCAGGGTCTCACCGTGTTTTCACTGAATGGCACTGCGAGACCCTGCGCCTTAACCCTGCGGGACCCTGCGTGAACTACATCCGGGTAAGCCCCGACGTTGGCCTACGTCAGGGTTTACTGAGGGAACCAGGGGTTCTTTATTGCCCCGGACGGATTGCTTCGCGTAGCTCGCAAGGACCGAAAATCTAGGTGGCCTGCTCCGGCTGCAATAAATGGCAGTCCTTATACTTCCTGCCGCTGTCGCAGGGGCAGAGGTCGTTGTGGCCGAATTTACGCCGGGAGCGGAGGGTTTTCAGCCACTCGCGTGGGTCAGTGGCAAAGCGCAGGAAGCGCTTCTTCGGGTTCTGGCGCAGGGCCCGGGTGAGCAGCTGATACAGCTCGGGATGGTTTTCCTGGAGCTTCTCCGGCTTCTCGAAGAAATACTCCGTCACGACGGCGAAGAACTCGGCCTCATTGGTGCCGCCATAGGAGTTGATGTCGGAGTTGCCGGCCCGGATGGCTTCAATTTCGCGGGCCATTACCTCGGCCCAGGGCTGGAGCAGCTCGGGCGGCAGGGCCAGGCCGGGCACCCCGTCAATCACGCCATCGGCTTGGTCTAGCAGGTGGGCGAATTCGTGGATGCCGACGTTCTGCTTATCCATGCCATCCTGAAAGCCCTGCTCGAGCGAGGCCTTTGACAGGTGCATGTAGTGGGAGGTCTGGAAGTTGCGGACGCTGCCCAGCAGCTGGCCCTGCAAGGGCGTCGTTTCCTGGTTCGGGTTGCGGGCTTCCTGCCAGGCATCGGGCACGATAAGCACCTCGCTCAGGTTGCCGTATTCCCAGTCGCGGAAACCGAAAATGGGAATGACGGCTGAGGAGGCCACCAGCACCCGGGTCACCTCGTCGACGTCGGTTTGCACGCCGGTGATGCGGGTCCGGGCCAGGAAAACCTGGACTTCGCGCTCGAAGCGCTTCTTCTCGTCTTTCGACAGCGACAGGTAAAACGCCACGCGGGTGGCCAGGATCTGCCGCCATTCCGCCGGAAAATCGGCGGCCAGAGCGGCGGCTTTCACCCGGGCATCGCGGCTGACGTAGCGGTAAAACAGGAACAGCACAACGGCCAGCACGGCCAGCCAGACCAGGTAATTCATGGCCCCGTTAACGATGGGGGCAGGTTTAGGTTGTAGCGTAAGGTGGGCTCCAGCCCGATGTAGAGACGCGACACTTCGCGTCTCAATCGTTGCTGATGGTATTTATGCTCCTCGCGAAGCGGTTCGCGAAAACACAGTAGGGTGCGGGGCTTGCCCCCGCCCGTGGTAGAACGAGTATAAGCGGCGCATTGCCGGGGCGTTCAACGCCAGGGACGCGAAGTAGCGCGGCCGTACCCTGCTACCACTGCGGCAGACTCCCGGAGCTTGTCGCGCAATAGCTGCTGCAAGCCAGCGTCCAGGAACGGATACGTATCCGGAATGCGCAGAATAATGACGGGCGTATCGACCAGCGCGGTGCCGAACTTCTCCCGCAGCCGGTCGGCGTGGCGGCGCTCCATCACGAAGATGGCCTCGGCCCAGCCCAGGTGCCCGGCCGTGACGCGCGCCCCCGCCCCGGGCTCGGTACCGGCCGCGCGGACTTAGTAGTGCGGGTGCGCGTCGAAAAGCCGTTCGGCCGTGAGGCTGCGCCAGCGGTTCTGGCTACAGATGAACAGTAGCTGACGGGCGTCAGCGGGGACGGAATCTGGTTTACTCAACAACCGAAACGCGAATCTTGCGGCCCTTGATCTTGGCCCCCGTCACGCGCTGGGCCACTTCCTGGGCCTGCATCCGCGGCACGGCCACGTAGCTGTAGTGGTCGAATACTTCGATGTGGCCGACGTCGGCGCGCTCCAGGCCGCCGTGGGCCACGAACGTACCCACCAGGTCGTGGGCGCTGACCTTATCCTTGCGGCCGGCCGAGACGTGCAGCGTGATGCTGACCGGCTTGGGTGCTTTGGGGGCCGCCGGCGGCAGGGCCGGGGCGTGCAGGGGCTTCCACTGAATGCTTTCGGCAATGGCCCATTTCTGCACGTGGGTCTGCTCGTGGGGCGTGGCCAGAATGTGGGCCGTGCCCACGGCGCCGGCGCGGGCCGTGCGGCCAGCCCGGTGCTGGAAGGCATCGGCCTTGTCGGGAGCGTCGTACTGAATCACGGTGTCGAGGGCCGTCACGTCGAGGCCGCGGGCGGCTACGTCGGTGGCTACCAGCACCTGGGAGGAGCCGTTGCGCAGCTTCATCAGGGCTTTGTCGCGCTCGGGCTGGGGCATTTTGCCGTGTAGCACCTCGGCCGCCACGCCCCGGCCCTGCAGGAAGCGGGTCAGCTCCACGCACCGGTCGCGGGTGTTGCAGAACACCAGGGCGCGGCCGGTTTCGGGCTGGCTCAGCAGGTGGAGCAGGGCGGCGGGCTTCTTCTCCACGGGACCGACCTGGCCCAGCAGGGTCAGGTTTTCGGGCAGCTTGCCTTCTTCCTCCGACGACTGCACCACCCGGGGACGGGTGAGGTTGTTGCGAATCAGCAGCAGCACCTTGTCCGACATCGTGGCCGAGAACAGCAGGGTCTGGCGGCGGCGCGGCAGGCGCTTCACAATCTCCACCAGCTCATCCTGAAAGCCCAGCTCCAGGAGCTTGTCGGCCTCGTCCAGAATCAGCACCGTGAGCTGGTTAGGCACGATGGAGCGGCGCTCAAAGTGGTCGAGCAGGCGGCCGGGGGTGGCTACCACGATGTGGGGCGGCTGGGTGAGGGAAGCGGTTTCCTCGCGGAACGCGTGGCCCCCGTAAAAGGCCGCTACCCGCAGGCCTGGCAGGAACTTACCGAGTTTCTTGAGCGCGTCGCGCACCTGCAGAGCCAGCTCCCGGGCCGGCACCAGCACGATTACCTGCACGGCATCGAGCTTCAGATCGAGGTTCTGCAGGATGGAGAGGCCGTAGGCGGCGGTTTTGCCCGAGCCGGTGGGCGCCTGGCCGGCTACGTCCTGCCCGGCGAGGGCCATCGGAATTACCTGTTCCTGAACGGGGGTGGGGGTGGTGAAATTCAGCTCTTCCAGGGCTTGCAGCAGGGAAGGGGCGAGGCCAAGGTCGGCGAAAGAGGGCATGCGAAACGAAAAAGTTGACCGCAAAGGTACGCCGGATTTTGGCGGGAGTCCGCAGCGGAGTGGGCGGGTAGCGGCTCGAAGCCGGAAGCTGGCGGAAGTCCAAAGCCGCAGGCGGGGCTTCCGGCCACCGGCAAGAAGTCCGTCCCCGGACTAACGGGAGTGGAAAGACCCTTTTTGCGGCGGTTATGCAAGTCTGGAGACTTGCGGCGTGTCGGGGCTGGAAGTCACACCGGCTGCGCCGGCTTCAGACTGCCGCCAGAATGCGTTTGGGGCAGCGGACCGGATAGCAACCGGCTTGAAACGACTTTCAGGATTGCTACTCCCTTTCTGCCGGCAGGTCGACCAGGCGGTAGCGCACGGCGTTCTTTTTGGGGCGGATGTCGATGCCCGCGTAGTGGGCGTAGGCTTTGGTGAAGCAGGCCCCGAAGTAGAAAATCATGGCGCAGTAGAACACGAACAGCAGCACCAGCACGATGCTGGAGGCCTGGCCGTAGATGGGCCCCAGGTTGCGCGGCACCAGCAGATGGCCCAGCACGAACTCGCCCAGGTCGAAGAGTACGGCGGTGAGCACGGCTCCGCGCCGCACCGCTTTCCACGGGACGTGGGCGCTGCTCAGGTTACGAAACGTGACGCTGAACCACACGGCCAGAATCAGCAGGGACGTAATGTGGTTGAGGCCCTGCACCAGGAAATAGGCGAAGTCGGCATCGAAGTCCTGGATGTAGTCGGCGAAGAAAGCCAGGGCGGCATCGGTCAGGAAAGCCAGCAGCGACAGCAGCCCGGTGGCCAGCAGCAGGACCAGGGAGCGGGCCCGCTCCTTCACGATTTTAGCAAAGCGCCCCGTCCGGCGGGCCGGGCGCACCTGCCAGAGCTCGTTGAGCGAATTCTGAATGACCACGAACAGGGTGGTGGAGACGAACAGCAGAAAGCCGAACCCCAGCCAGGTGAGCAGGCGGCTGCGCTCCACATTGGTCACGTTGAGCAGAATCTGCTCGACCAGCTCGGCCGCCGAGGTGCCCAGCAACGCCGAAAGCTTGGCCAGCAGCAGCACCCGCACCCCCGAGGCCGTGTACAGCGACCCCAGCACCTGGATAAGAATAATCAGGATGGGGGGCAGGGCAAACGTGGTGAAGAACGCCGTGGCTGCTCCCAGTCGGAGCGGGTCGTGCATGCCCAACTCGGTGCCCGCGCGGCGCAGCAGGAAAAAGAAATCGGTCCAGACTTTGGCCCGGGGCTGACCCGGCTCACGTACTTTTGTCATCGAAAGGGCGTACTTCCCGCGGCGCAGTGCCATTTGAAGGCGGGCTACGAAGGTAACGCGCCGCCGCCGTAACGCCCCGCTTTCCTTACCGTCCCGATTGTCGTGTCTGCTCCGCTACCGCTTCTTCCGCCGCCTACTCCGCCCCGGCCCATCGGCTGGGTGCGCCGCTACCTGCTCGACCCGCTGCGCAATCTGCTCCGGCAGGGGCTCACGCCCTCGCAGCTTTCCCTGACGGTGGCTTTGGGTGTGGCGTGCGGCCTGGTGCCAATATTGGGCGTTACGACCCTGCTGATCACCTTTCTGGCCGTGCGGCTGCGGCTGAACGTGGCGGCCATGCTGCTGATCGGACATCTGATGAGCCCGGTGCAGATGCTACTCATTATTCCGATGCTGCGCCTGGGCGCGCTGGTCTGGCCCAGCGAAAAAATGCCCGATCTGACGTTGGAGAAGCTGAAGTATTTGTTTGCGCACGACTGGGGGGGCGCGGTGCAGCTGCTCTGGCACGCCAGCGTGGGAGCGGCCGTGCTCTGGGCCCTGGGCATGGTGCCGCTGGTGCTGATCCTGAACTTCGGCCTGCGCCCCGTGTTCCGCCGCCTGCTGGCCCGACAGGGCAGGTATTAGGGCAGGTCCGAGCGGAAATTGCCCCGTTATTTAAAAGGCCAACTTTTAACACAGTTCATGTTAAGGGACAAAAGGGAAAGATTGCACTTCCCCACTGCCCCTGAAATCCTGTTTGCCCAGGCCCGGGAATGCGTCTGGTTTCGGGTTTACGAAACTCATCCCTTCTGCCAGTTTCGTGAACTTTGAATCGTAGACGGGTTTCGTAAACTCGTGCCGACCAGCAGGGGGGATTTAGGCACTGGGTGCCGAGCTGCTGCTGGTCGCTCAAGTAAAGGAGCGTTTTTAAATTTGCTACTTGTGCCAAGCCAGTGCGAAATCCAGCCGTGGCTGCAGACTTTGCTGCACTCGCGTGATTTTGGCCACGGCCCCGATGCTGCCTTCCACATATAGCCGCGAACCCAGCGGTAGGCGCATACCATACTTCAACCCCACCGGGTAAGCGACGCGCAGTTCGGGCACCTCAACCAAGTTGCCGGTGGCGAAGGGAATTTCGGCCAGTAGCGCAAAGTAACGGGCGCAGTTGGCGCGCACGTCGCGGCCATGCAGCTTGCGCTTTTCCAGCGTCGTGTAAAGGCGGGCTTCGGCAAGGGCATAGGGCGTAATACCATTGGTCTGGTAGCTGCGCCCGAAGGATTTGTCCAAGACTTCAATGAATCGGGCACCAACGGGCGGCGGGGCGTCGGTGTCGTAAAACGAATAGTGTACGCCCAGCCCGTACAGCACCGTGATGCGGTCCGTAAGGCCGCGCTCCTGCGAGACAGCCAGCCCCAGGTAGTTGATGCCAGCGGCTGTTATTACCTTTTCCACCTGCGCTACGGGAGGCTCGGGCGCTATTGCGGACTGCGCTTGAACTGAAAAGGGCCGCACTAAGGCGATGAGTAGCGCGGCGGCGCTCAGGTGGATGCCGGGAAGTAACATAAGTGGTCCTATAGCGGAAAGAGGGTCAAAACTAATGCCCAAGTAGAGGATATAGGATTGCCAGAAACCAAGTTCAGCGAAACGGTTGTTTCGGTATTCTCCAAACCCTAAACCCGCTTGTAAATCGGCTCTACGGTGGTGAAGTACTGGTTGAGCGGCTCTGCGGCATTATTGGGGTCGAGTACCAGCACGTCGACCAGCTCATGGTCGCTGATGTTGCCCTGCACTACCGGGCCCAGCTCCTGCAGGAAAGCGGCATCATTATCGTCGGTGTGGAAGGCCAGCAGCAGGCGGGGTGGGGCCGAGTTATCCTGCAGCTGGGCCTGGGCAATGTACACGGCCTGGATAGCCGGCTTCTCCGCGCTGAATGTACGCAGGGCCTCAAGCAGGGGAGTGGGGTAATCGGCGGGCTGACCCAGCATAACGGGAATCTGCTGCCCCAGAGCCTCAGTGCCGCCGGGGAACAGGCGACCCGCCAGCAGGTCGGCCAGCTCATCGGCCGGGAGCAGCTTGCCGGCGGCCGAGAATGGGTTCAGGGCGCATTCGGCCCCCTGCACCATCTGGAAGAAATCGAGGCCCCGAATGCGCAGGTAAGGCACCGAGTCGACCTCCATGCCGCCTTCGTAAAGGCGCTCTACGGAGCTGAATACCGGAATCTTGCCGTCGTTGAGCACCTGCAGCTGAATTTCCATGCCCTCGGCGGGCTGGACTTCGCCACCCGGCTCACCCTCTTTGGGCTGCATCACCAGCACCAGCTCTTCCCCCAGCAAAGCCCGGTAGAAATCCGGGCGGGCTTCGGGCTGATTGGCTGCGCTCATCAGCAGCTGCTCCAGAATATTGACCGGCTCAAACGGTGGGGCCTGGGGCAGCGGCGGCATGAGCGGCATTGGGGGCATTGGCGGAATGGCGGCCGGCACCGGCGAGGTGTAGCTGGCCCCTTTATAGCGCGGCCCGGCCGGGGCGGCCGCGGCAGCATCGGAACCAGCCGGGGCCGGGGCCGGAGTGGTGGGCGCGGCCGGCGCGGCGGAATCTTTTTTGGATTTCAGAAAGTCGAACAGACCCATGACGAAAAAGTGGATTGGATACGCAAGCTAGCGAGGATTGCGGAAGATTTCAGCCTCCCCGGCCCGTAGAAATGACTTTGTTCGTAGCCGTTTGGTTCCCAAAGAATTGGCCGCCGCCAGGGCCGGGGCCAACGATCATGAGGGTGGGCCGGTCAGCCGGCCGGGGGAAAGCGCTGCCTCCCGAAGGTTGGCAGTGGGCCAGCACCGGGACGACGGATGAGAGGGCTACTGGCCGTCGCTGGCTCCGCAGGCCTGCAGCTGCTCCGAGACTTCCCGAATGGTGAACACCTCCTGCTCATTGCCCCAGGATGTCTGCACGAAGTTCAGCAGGTTGGTGATCTGCGAGTCGGTGAGGTGGGAGTCGGCGGCGGGCATGGGCTGGTTGTACTCGATGCCATTCACCACCAGCGGGCCCTGCACCCCCTTGCGGATCAGGCAGGCCAGCGCAGTCCGGTTCTTCGCCAGATAATCGGCTCCGGCCAGGGGCGGAATCAGGCGCTTGAGCCCTTCGCCCTGCGCTCCGTGGCAGTTGGCGCAGTGCGAGGCGTAGATCTGGCCGCCCTCGTTCTGCCGCTCGGTAAAGCAGCCCGACAGGCCCAGCGCCGCGCCCAGCAGGGCCGCCGCTCCCAGCAGCAGGGGTCGGAAGATTCTCATCGGCCGGCTTTCTGATCCTGCTCCACTTCCCTGAGCAGCACGGGCAAATCGTCCAGCAGGCGCTGCACTTCCAGGGGGTTCATGCCGTCGTACACTCCCCGGATGCGGCGCTGCGGATCAACCAGGGCGAAGGCCCCGCTGTGGGCGTAGCCGCCGGGTACTGCCTTATCAACCTGGGCCGCCGTCATATAGGCGCGGGCCAGGGCAAAAATCGTGTCGTGGGGAGCGGTGGCAAAGTGCCAGCGGGCGGCATCCTGGATCCCCAGCCGCTGGGCGTAGTCGCGCAGCACCGGGATGGAATCGTGGGCCGGGTCGATGGTATGGGACAGGAAGTTTACCCGCGGGTCGCCCTTGAACTGGTCGTACACGCGCAGCAGCTCGCTCTGCATTTTAGGGCAGATGCTGGGGCAGGTGGCGAAAAAGAAATCGGTGATATAGACCTTGTTGGCAAAGGTCTGATTAGTGATAACCTGCCCGTCCTGGTTGGTGAGGCGGAAGGCGGGAATCGTGGCGTATAAGGTGTCGGCGGCGCGGCCATCGGCCCGGGGCCGTACCTCCCGCTCCCCGATGTAGGGCAGGCGGTCAGTGGCGGCCGTATTGGTATCGGCAGAGCAGGCAGGCAGCAGCCCCGTGCTGCCCAGGGCTGACAGGCCAACGAGGAGGGCGCGGCGCAGAAAGTTAAAGGTCATTGAGCGGAAGGTTTGGGCGAAGCCGCAGCCTGCTGCAGTACCAGGCGGGCCGAATCGAGGCTCCGGGTCATGAGGCGGGCAACGGAATCAATTTTAAGCTGCTGCACCGCGAAATACGCCAGCTTGCGCGGCCCGGCTATACTGTCGGCCGGGCGCTGGTAGTGGTGCATCCAGTCCATCATGGCCGCGTCGGCAGTCAGCAGAGCCCGGCGGTGGCGGCCGGCGGTTACGGTATCAACTCCCGGGGCGCCCTGAAGTTTCTGCCGCAGGTCGTAGAGCTCATCCATGCGGGCCATAAGGGTGTCGTGGCTGGCCAGCACGGCTTTTTCAGCCTGCTCGGCCTGCTGGGCGGGCGTAGGCCGGGGGCCGCAGGCCGCCAGCGAAATCAGCGTCAGCGCAGTCAGGCCCGGGAAAACAAAGCGGAGGATTTTCACGCCCCAAAGCTACAACGCGAAGGGCGCAGTAGCACGGCTCCGCCCGCAAATCGAAAGGAGCCCGGCGGGCGGCGGGGCTTACTGAACGTAGTTCCAGCCCCAGCGCACGAGCTGGTACCCGGCCCAGCCGGTCAGGGCAAACGTGGCCAGCAGCCCCAGCATGACTACCACCAGTAAGCCCCGGCCGCTGCCGCTGTGCCTGCCTTCGGCATAGTGCCGGCGCAGCAGGGCTACGTTGCGCTCATTGCTTTTGAAGGCGAAGTCGAAGAGGTTGCCCAGCAGGGGAATGGCCCCGACAAGCGTATCGAGCAGGATGTTGAGGGCCATGCGCACCACCACCGCCCCGCTGGCCCCGTGGCGCATCATGGTCATAAGCAGGGCCCCCGACACGGCCAGCGTCGACAGGTCGCCGACAACGGGCAGCAGGCCCAGCAGCGGGTCGAGGCCGAAGCGGAACTGCGTACCGGGCAGGCGGAACTGGCTGTCCATAAGGTGAGCCACGCGCTCCACCCAGCGCAGGCGCTCATCGGCATCGAAGGAAGTAGGGGCAGACATGGGTTGGCGGCGGACGGGCATCATCGGCAGGGTTTTTCCGTCTTAAACGAAGCCGGCTGAAAAACGACGGTCCCGGCGGGGCAGATTAAACCCCCACCCCAGCCAGGGAAGGCCGGTATCCGTAGGAGTTACGGCCCATTATTCTCGGCTCCCCTTACAACAACTCGTTATGGAAACCAGAACCCTGGGCCGCACCGGCCTGCGCGTATCCGCCCTCGGCCTCGGCTGCATGGGCATGTCCGACTTTTACGGGCAGCCCGACGACGCCGAAAGCACCCGGACCCTGCACCGGGCCTGCGAGCTGGGCGTCACCTTCTTCGACACGGCCGACATGTACGGCCCTTTCAAAAACGAGGAGCTGGTGGGCAAAGCCCTGCGCGACCGGCGCGACCAAGTGGTGCTGGCCACCAAGTTCGGCATCCTGCGCGACCCCAACGACCCTGTCAAGCGCGGCATCAGCGGCCGGCCCGAGTACGTGCGTCAGGCCTGTGAAGCCAGCCTCAGGCGCCTCGGCACCGACTACATCGACCTGTACTACCAGCACCGCGTCGATCCGGCGACGCCCATCGAGGAAACCGTGGGCGCGATGGCCGAGCTGGTCAGCGAAGGCAAGGTGCGCCACCTGGGTTTGTCCGAAGCGGCTCCCGCCACCGTGCGCCGGGCCGTGGCCGTCCACCCGATTGCGGCCCTGCAAAGCGAGTATTCGCTGTGGAGCCGCGACCCGGAAGATGAGATTCTGGCGGTCTGCCGCGAGCTGGGCGTGGGCTTCGTGCCCTACAGTCCGCTGGGCCGGGGCTTTCTCACGGGTCAGATTCAGCGCTTCGACGACCTGAGTGCCGACGACTACCGCCGCCACACCCCGCGCTTCCAGGGCGAGAACTTCCAGCGCAACCTCGATCTGGTAGCCCGGATCCGCGACTTGGCCGCCCAGAAAAGCTGCACGCCCGGGCAGCTGGCCCTGGCCTGGGTGTTGGCGCAGGGGGCTGAGGTGGTGCCTATTCCCGGTACCAAGCGCGTGACCTACCTGGAAGAAAACCTGGGGGCGCTGCAAGTATCCCTGACCGCCGCCGAGCTGCGCCAGATCGACGAAGTAGCGCCCGTGAATGCCGCCGCCGGCCCCCGCTACCCCAGCGCCATGATGGGGTCCGTGAACGGGTAGATTTTAATGTGCGAATGATTAATGTGGAGAATGGGCTAAATGACAGAACTACATTTGAAGCTGTTTAGTAATTCGGGTTTTTTTAAGCGTTTGTCATCCTGAGCAGAGCGAAGGACCTTATCACGCCTGGTATTTTGTCAAGCGAGTACCATTCAGCCGTGATAAGGTCCTTCGCTCTGCTCAGGATGACAGCTTTTTCAACTTCCTAAACAGCTCCTTTAGCCCATTCCCCACATTAATCATTCGCACATTAAAAAATGTTACCGAGGCTGTTTAGGGTTTCGAAAAAGCTGTCATCCTGAGCGGAGCGAAGGACCTTATCACGTCCGTACCACTTGGAATTAGGCCAACATGAGCAGTCGTGAGAAGGTCCTTCGCAAGCGGACGCCAGATGAAGGATGACAAACGACGAAAAAACCGAAACCCCAAACAGGTTCACCGCTTCATCGGCGGCAGCAGGTCAATCAGGCCATCTTCGCTGACTACGATGGCAATGCAGGCGTAGCGGCTGCTTTCCACGTAGCGCAGGGCCGAATTGTAGCGGGAGCCGCGGGAGGAGTCGCCCTTTTCGGTAGCCAGGCCATCGAGAATGGCCCCGATGGCGTAGCAGGTGCCGGCCGGATCGATAAACACCGCCCCGTCGATGTTGGTGACCAGGCGCAGCACCGAGGGCGTCATGATGCGGGGCGTCACGCGGAAGCACTGGCGGGTGAGGCGCACCGCTTCCCTGGCCGCGCCCTCGGAGATAACCAGGATGGTGCCGTTGGTTTGCCGGCTGGCTTTCTGGGTCAGCTCCCAGAGGTAGGCAATGCCGGCGGCGTCCACGGCCGGAAACACGCGGTGAATGGCGCGGGTGAAATTCTGCTCATCTACCCGCCCCTGGGGCAGGCGGGGCGTGTTGGTCACTACCTTCATCATCACCTGCCCGTTGTGGCTCAGGTCCCAGCTGTAGTGCTTGGTAAAGTGAACGGTAAACAGGGGCTCGTAGTGCGGATCGGTGGAATCGACGAGGTGTCCCAGACCGAACACATTGGAGGCATCCGTGATCAGGGCAGTGCGGTCCTCGCTCAGCTCCAGCAGCTTGCGGATAGAGCGGTGGTCGCGCAGGGTAATGGGGCTTTCCAGGGTCAGCACTGGGACCACAGCCGGGTGGTGGCGGCGGGCCACCAGCATGGTGCCGATGCCTTCGTCGCCCTCGTGGCGCAGGGCCGCCACGCCATTGCAGGCATCGTAAAGGCCGTGGTTGCCGGCGGCGGGCCGCAGCATGAAGCGGCGGCCGGCGGCGCGGAGCACTTCGTTGTAGTCGCGGTCCAGCACGGGCCGGTCGTCGTCGAGGTCCGTTTCGCGCAGGCCCCGGGAGCAGTCCTGCAAAAACTCCTGCACCGCCGCCGACAGCAATGAGTTGGACCGCAGGCCCACCTGGGGTGGCAGGGCATAGTAGCTGTGGTAGGTTTCGGCCGAAAGCTGCAGCACCACCACCACCAGGTAGCCGTTCAGACTCACCGGCAGGGAGCAGAAGCTGATGCGGTCTTCCCCGTGGTGCTCAATCAGGCCCTGGAGCAGCTGCTCGGTGGCGCTGCGCATCAGGTCGTACCAGCGCAGCTTCTCAAACCGGTCGTGGTCGGTGGGGTGCAGGTGATAAACCACTTCGCGGGGGCCGTCGGGCTCCAGGGCGGCGGCGCGGAATTTCACGTCGGCAAAATCAGCGGGCTGGTAGCGGTGGCCCGGGGGCTCAACGACTACGGCCTGGGGCTCGTCGGTTTCGCGGGCGGAAGCCAGGCCGAGCAGAAAAACCTCGGGCTTCAGATTACGGTCGAGCAGATTGAAAACACCATCGGCAAAGAGTTGGGCCGTGACGCGAAACAGGCTTTGGTGGTCCCACATGGGCAATTGGGGGCGGGGCAAACGGGCGGGTGGAAAGGGCGTGAACCGGAAGGTACGGGAAAACGCCGCGGAAGGTGGGGCGGGCGGGCCGTAAGATTCTGCCGGGCTTCGCTCAACAACGATGGCCCGATCAGGTTATGAGAGCAGAAACCCCCGCCCCGGCTTGTGAATAGTCGGCAACGGGTGTAACTTCGGAGACCCAGCCGTTGCCCTGCCATGTTTTTCGATATCATTCTGGCTTTTGCGTGTGCCCTGTCGTTTTTACCCCTTACCACGGGGTATTGCGCTTACAGCTACGGCCGCTCGTTCTGGCTGTGGTTTGTCCTGGGCTGGGTGCTGCCCATCGTCTCGTTCTTCATCCTGTTTGCCCTGCTCTACCGCAAGGAAATGAATGGCGGCGAACAGGCCCTGGCCGAGGCCAAAGCAATCCTGGCCGCCGCCGAAGCCCGGAGTGTGCGGATCGAAGAAGAATAGGAAAAACCAGGCTGATCCTGCTACAGCAGCTTCCCCGGACCAGTAACCTGGGTGCTGTTTTCCGGCCAGGCTTCGGCTTCGATCCGCACAGCGCGCTGGCTTTTCAGGCGTAACCTGCCCCCGCATTACCGCGCCGCCAGCCATGCCTGCACGCCCCGGGCGGCCCAGGCCCCGGTGCTGAAGCAGCCCTGGAGCAGGTAGCCGCCCGTGGGGGCTTCCCAGTCCAGCATTTCGCCGGCCACGAATGTGCCGGGGCGGCGGCCCAGCATCAGCTGCTCGTCCACCTCTTCCCAGGCCACGCCGCCGGCCGTGGATATAGCCTCGTCCAGCGGCCGCAGCCCCGTTACGGGCACCGGTAAGTGGTGCAGCAGGTGGCCCAGGGCTTCGGGCGTGGCGGTGGCCTCCGCCGGCGCCAGCTCCCGCAGCAGCGTCGGGACAGGGTGGCCCAGGCGCAGGGTTTGCTCCAGGAATGCCGCCAGCGACTTACCCCCGCGGGGCTTCCGCAGCTTTTCCCGGAGCTGCTCCGGCGTCAGGTCGGGCTTGAGGTTGAGCAGGAGCGGCGCCGGGTTTGCGGTGGCCAACGCGGTCCGCAGCGCGGGCGTCAGGGCGTAGACCGGCGTACCTTCCAGGCCATAGTCCGTGAGCATGATTTCGCCGCGAATCAGCGGGCCGCCGCAGCTCAGGGCCACGTTCTTGAGCGGTACCCGGCCGGTTTTTGCCCGCAAAAAGGCCGACCACGCTACTTCCGCCCCGCAGTTGGCCGGGGCGAAGGGCACGCACCGCACCCCGATTTCCTCAAAAGCGGCGACCCATTGCCCATCCGAACCGGTTTTGGCCCAGCTGGCTCCGCCCAGGGCCAGGACGGTGGCGGCGGGCTGGACCCCGAACTCCTGCCGGGTTCTCTCATCGCGCAGCCGTAGTCCCGCAGCGGTGAAGCCCAGCCAGCGGTGGCGCGTATCGATTTCGACGCCCAGGGCCTGCAGCCGGAGCAGCCAGGCGCGGAGCAGCTCCGCCGGTTTGTAGCTGGCCGTCGGAAACACCCGGCCGCTGGTGCCCACGAAGGTTTCCAGCCCCAGGCCGGCTACCCAGTGGCGCAGATCAGTGGGGGAGAAGTGGGTCAGAAACCGGGCAAAGTGGTTCTGACGCGGGCCGTAACGGGTTTCAAAAGCCGCCCCCGGCTCGGCGTTGGTCAGGTTGAAGCCGCCGTGCCCGGCTACCAGAAACTTGCGCCCCACCGTGGCCTGGGCCTCGTATACCCGCACGCGGTGGCCGGCTTCAGCTAAGTGCTGGGCCGCCAGCAGTCCGGCCGGACCACCCCCGATAATGGCAACAAAAGAAGACATACGCCGCAGTAAACCGGCCGCAAGGTACGCGGGCTGCCGTTGTGAGCTGCCGGTTTCGGGTGGCTCGTTGCGGACTACGGGCTGGAATCAGCAAAAAAACTGCCGCGGCCGTATAGCCGGGCTGATCGTTACACCAAACCAGCGCTTATGGGGCCGTATACTATTCTGATCGGGCTGAGCATTGCCGTCATCCTGTCTTACCTGTTCGACCTCGCGGCCCGCGCCACCAAGGTGCCGTCGGTGCTTATGCTGCTGCTCACCGGCATTGCCCTGCGTCAGGCCGCCGACTACACTGATGCGGTCATCCGGATTCCGCCGGTGGTGCTGCAGCTATTCGGCATCATCGGTCTGATTATGATTGTGCTGGAAGGCGCCATGGACCTCAAGCTCAGCCGTGACAAGGCCCCCCTGATTCGCCGGTCTTTCCTGGCCGCGTCTTTGATGCTGGTGGTACAGGCCGGGGCCATTGCGCTGCTGCTGCACGCCTACGTGGGGGCGCCGCTCCAGACTTGTCTGGTCAATGCCGTGCCCCTGGCCGTTATCAGCAGCGCCATTGCCATTCCCAGCGTGGCCAACCTGCTGGGCGAAAAGCAGGAGTTCATCGTGTACGAAAGCACGTTTTCCGATATCCTGGGCATCATGTTCTTCAACTTTGCCCTGCAGGATGATTTCGCCCAGGGCATTTCCGTCATCACCTTTTCCCGCGACGTGGTGGCCGTGGCCCTGGTGGCGGTGGTTAGCACGGCCGTGCTGGCGTTTCTGCTCGACCGGATCCGGCTGCACATCAAGTTCTTTCTGATTTTCGCCTTCCTGATCCTGATCTACAGCCTCGCCAAAAAGCTGCACCTCTCGTCGCTGCTGGTGGTGCTGGTATTCGGGCTGGCCGTGAACAACGCGGAGCTGTTTCTGAAAGGCCCGCTGCAGCGCTGGTTCCGGCCCGAGCGGCTGGCCGGCGAGCTGCACCAGTTCAAGAGCATCACCGCCGAGTCGGCCTTTCTGATTCGCACGTTCTTCTTTCTGCTGTTCGGGTTTTCCATTACCATCAGCAGCCTGATCAGCGTCACTCTGCTGGTGCAGGGGCTACTGATTGTGGCCGTGCTCACGCTTATTCGCTACCTCTACCTGCGCTTCGTTGCCCGCACCAGCCTTATTCCCGAGCTGTTCATTGCCCCCAAGGGCCTGATCACCATTCTGCTGTTCTACAGCATTCCGCCGCAGCATTCCATTGGCGAAGTCAGTGAAAATATCCTCTTCATCGTCATCCTGCTCACCGGCATCCTGATGATGATTGGCCTGCTGCTGGCCCGCGAAGAGCCGGAGCTGGGGGAGTATTGAGTTGCCTGTTGTGAGTTGCCTGTTGCCAGTTGCCAGTTGCTAGGTTGTTCTGCTGGCCGTTAGATACTGGCAACTGGCAACTGGCAACTCACAACTGGTAACTGGCAACTGGCAACTCACAACGGGCAACTGGCAACTGGCAACTCACAACGGGCAACTCACTCGGTTTCCTTCAGCAGTTGCCGGCGGTAGTTGGAGAGGATGACGGACTTGCGGATGAAGCCCACGTAGCGGCCGTTGCTGGAAACGGGCAGGGCGTACACGTCCAGCTGCTCCATGCAGCGCAGCGTGTCGAGCATGGTATCGTCGGGGTTGACAATGGCCGGGGGCGGGGTCATCAGGTCGCGCACCCGGGTGGTGGTGTAGTGCTCGTCGTCGAACAGCGCGTCGCGTACGGTATCGAGCGTGACGATGCCCACCAGGCGGCCCCCGTCGTCGACCACCGGAAACAGGTTGCGGTGGGCGTGGCGAAACACGGTCACCAGCTCCCCCAGGGTGCTCTCGGGATGCACCTGCACGTAGTCGGTCTGAACCAGGGAAAGCGGATCAAGCTGGGACAGCAGGCCCCGGTCGCGGTCGGCGTGCATATGCACGCCCCGGGTCACGAGCTTGCGGGTGTACACGGAGTACGGCTCGAAGTACTTGGTGATCAGGTAAGAGCTGGACGAAACCACCATCAGCGGCACGAACAGGGCGTAGCCCCCGGTGATTTCCGCAATCAGGAAGATGGCCGTGAGCGGGGCATGAATCACCCCGGCCAGCGTGCCGGCCATGCCCAGCACGATGAAATGCACCTCCGAAATCGGATACACCCCGCTCAGGTTGATAAGGCGGGCAACGATGAAGCCCATCAGCGCCCCGGCAAACAGGGACGAGCCGAACATGCCCCCGTTGCCGCCCGAGCCCACCGTGACGCAGGTAGCAAACACCTTGAGCAGCATACTGGCCGCGGCTACCAGCAGCAGGATCCACACGTTTTCGTCGCGGTACACCGAGAAGATGGAATTGTCGATCAGGTGCTCGGGCTGCCCGCTGAGCATGAGCTGCACGATGTTGTAGCCCTCGCCGTACAGCGGCGGAAACAGGAATACCATAATGCCCAGCCCGAACCCGCCCAGCACCACCTTGCGGAACGTGCCGTGCCAGCGCTCAAAGAACTTGTCGGACCAGAAGTAGATCCGGATCATGTATACCGACAGCAGGGCCGTAAACAGTCCCAGCAGCAGATAAAACGGAATGCCCTCCACCGGCCAGCTACTGGTAATGAGTACGAAGGGCTGACCCGCGTACAGGGCTTTGGAAACCACCGTGGCCGTGGCTGAGGAAATCAGCAGGGGAATGAAGAAGGGGGCCGATAGCTCGGAGAGGATAACTTCCACCGCGAACAGCACCCCCGCAATGGGGCTGTTGAAGATGGCCGCCACGCCCGCCGCGGCCCCGCAGCCGACCAGCAGGCGCCGCTCGCGCTGGCCCACCCGCAGAATCCGGCCCAGGTTGGAGCCCAGCGCCGAGCCCGTAACGGAAATAGGGGCTTCCAGACCCGCCGATCCGCCGAAGGAAACCGTCAGAAAGGAGGTGATGAGCTGCGAGTAGAGCTTGCTGCGCGGCACGATACTGCTTTGCCGGGCAATGTTGTAGATGATGGGGCCGATGCCCCGGCTCAGGGTGCCATTGAGAAAATAGCGGGTGAAAATCACCGTCAGGGCAATGCCGATAATGGGGTAGAGGAAAAGGGCAAACACGCGGTCCTGCTCCGGCACCCAGGCGTAGAGCAGGGTTTGCACCTCGTGGACCGAGGTTTTTACGGCTACCGCCGCCAGTCCCGCCAGGGCCCCAACCAGCACGCTTACCAGAATCAGGTAGACCCGGTCGTTGACGTGACGCAGACGCCACAGCAACAGAGGACGCAGCAGCCGATGAAGGTAATTTTTGGGCATTGACTAAACAGTAGCGGTTGGTCGGCCCCGCTTCACCGTGACCCCGACCCTTCTACCTCAACGCATGATACTCAAAAAGGGGTATTAACTGGGTGTGAAACCGGAAAAATAACCTCCCCTGTCCTTCGTCGGGCCGGGCAGTTCAGGGCCGCGCTGCTGCACATCTCCTGCGAGCGGGGCCGGGGGAACAGCGAGAGAAAAGCAGTTGAAACGTACCGCAGTCATTTGTTGCGGGGCGTAAAAACGAAGTCGCTGAGCCAGGAAAAAGAGCCCGGGATGATGGCTGACTGCCTCAAAAAGGGACAGCTGTTTTACTCTTACAGCGGGTTCATGATTGGTGTACGCTCCGGTCCGGCGGCTTTTTCAGCCGTCGGGCCGGTCGCCGCCAGAACAACCCGCCAGCATGAACCAATATCCGCGAACTTCGACCGGCCCGACGGCTGAAAAAGCCGCCGGACCGGAGCCAATGACCGGTCCACCGCTTCCGAAACCGCTGTAACGGATGATCATTTTCAGAGAAGTAATTCAGCACTATAGAACGGGCTACTCGTTGTAAAAAAATGTAATGTTCTGCACTGCTGGCTGGCGGTAATTAGCAGAGGCTATTTTTTACGATATCCATTCTGCCATTGGGAAGGAAAGCGTAAATTATTTTTATCAGGATTTATTTTTTTAGTCCGGCAACCTGGTTAGTGATTGGGCGTAAGGAAATTTGTAGTTTCTTTGTTTCAGAAATTAAAAAGGCACAACCCACAAAATTTACCATGGCAACAACAGATTTGAATAAATTTCAGCAGCTTCTGAAAAGCGCGGAGAGCAACGAGCTAGTGCTGAGCCAGGTTCGCAAGAGCATGGATAAAGTGCGTACCCTGCTCGATGAGATGAACGCCATCCTCGATCCGGCTTATTCCCCGGAGCGCAAAGAGCGTAAGCCCCGGGCCGCTTCTACCGGTACCACCGGAGCCCGTCGTGGTCGTCCAAAGAAAGATCAGTCGGCTGACTAGTTTGGTCGATTCCTGAAACAGCAATACCCCCGACAAGCCATTGTCGGGGGTATTGCTGTTTTGATGCTATAGCCCAGGCAGATTTTTGGCCAGGCAAGTAGAGGGTGCTCGATTAAAAAAAATGACAATTACATCCAGTATTTTACTGAATTAATGCTGATTTGCCAGGGCTTTTTGATCAGCAGAAGATGAAGCTGTTAGAGTTGTTCCCAAATACTAAAAAGGAGGCGTCATGCTTCATCTGGCGTCCGCGAAGTCGAAGCATCTCGCGTGCTGACGCTGGAATTAGCAATCAGACATCAGCACGCGAGATGCTTCGACTTCGCTCAGCATGACGTTCTGTTTTTTTGGATGTTTGAGTATTTGGGAACAGGTCTGTTTAGTAATTCAACATGTTTGTCATCCTTCATCTGACGTATGCTTGCGAAGGGCCTTCCTCGGATATCCTGTCAAGCCGGGTTAAACGAGCAAAGCCCTTTCCTATGGCGCGGAGAAGGATTTTGTGCGTTGAAAGGCGTTTTAGAGGGCTGCGGGAGGAAGGTCCTTCGCTCTGCTCAGGATGACAGCCGACAAAAAAAGTCGAATTACTAAACAGCTTCGATTTATAATTTGCTTACAGCTCCATAATATCCTCGTTCCAGAGCGTAGGTTCGGCTTCGATAAATTCCGCCATCATCTGCACGCACTCGTCCAGATCGAGGTCAACTACTTCTACGCCGTGGCTTTCCATAAACTCGCGGGCCCCGTCGAACGTGCGGGATTCGCCCACGATTACCTTCGGAATTTTAAACTGCACGATGGTGCCGGCGCACATAAAGCAGGGCATGAGCGTGCTGTAAATTACCGTGTCGCGGTAGGTGCGCTGGCGGCCGGCATTGTTTAGGCAGTCCATTTCGCCGTGCTTAATCGGGTTCAGCTCCTGCACGCGCTTGTTGTGGCCTTTGGCCACAATTGCACCGTTGCGCACGAGTACCGAGCCGATGGGAATACCGCCTTCCCGGCGGCCCAGGCGCGCTTCATCAATGGCGGCTTGCATGAATTCATCCATGGTAGTTAGGTTTTAGGAAAACGCACAAAGCGCGTTTTAGTGGAAAGCAAAGGTAGGGCTGGCGAATATAGCGCGGTGCCGCGCAATGTTGGCGTAGGAAAAAAAGAACGTCATGCTGAGCGAAGTCGAAGCATCTCGCGTGCTGACTTATGATTAGTAACTCAACATCAGCACGCGGGATGCTTCGACTTCGCTCAGCATGACGACGGATTAAATTACCGCGCACAGATTCCCCGGTACGGGCAATACTCACAGCGCTTCAGATCGTCGGTTTTGCGGATTGGCTCGGCGGGGTCCAGGATGTGTTTCGCTAATTTCCCAATCAGCGCCTCGCTGGCCTGGAGAAACGGCTGGCCGTCGGCGGTAATAAACGACATATCAGCCGTCAGCAGCCCTTCGCTGATGCTGCGCAGGGACATAATGGCGGCGTCGGCGGCGGGGCGGCCCTGGCTTTCGAGCATGTAGCGGTAGAGCCAGAGCTGCCGCACCTTTTCCGGGCCGGATTCGCCATCCGTCAGCAGCTTTTCGAGGGCGGCGGGCGCGTCGCCCTTGCTGTTGAGGCGGAGCTCCGCCGCCCGCACCATCCCGGTTTTGTAGTCCACCACGCGCAGGCGGCCGTCGGGCAGCTCGTCGAGCCGGTCGGCGGTGCCGATGAGGCGCACGGGCAGGGTGGTGCCATCGTCCAGGGATATGAATACCGTGGCGTGGAGCTTGGCTTCGAGGCCTTTGATGCGCAGCGGCAGCATGTTGGGCTGCGCCGGCAGGCTTTCGAGGTAGCGGCGCACGAGCTGCTCGGCCACCTGGCCCAGCACGTGGTTGAGGCCTTCGTCGGGGCGGGCATGGTGCTCCTCTTCGGCCTGCCAGAGGGCGTCGGCCACTTCCTTCGGCACGCGCAGCAGCAGGTTCGGAATGTCGTCGGCGGTCAGCTCCCGGCTGTCCTCGGCGAAGGGCAGCAGCAGCATTTCCAGGGCCTTGTGCACGGCCGTGCCGAAGCCGTCGGCGCCCAGCTTTTCCTCTACCTCATCGTTCTCGCTGAATTTGGCCAGGCGGTTGAAGTAGAAGCGCAGCGAGCATTTCAGGTACTCGTTCAGGGCCGAGGGCGAGAGGCCGTTTTCCAGCCGGGCGCGCAAAGCCGCCAGCATTTCGGCATCTTTTTCCAGCACCAGGTCGCCCTCGTAGCCATCCGTCACGGCTTCCTCTTCCACCACCGTAGCCGTGAGATTGAGCAGGGTGAGGTTGGGGTTCTGCGGAGCTAAGTCGTGCTCCAGCTGGAGCAGAAAGCGGCTTCTTTCGCCGGTGCGGGTGCCTTCGGCCCCGGGCAGCACGTGCACCAGATCGACGTGGCGGGCGCGCTGGAGCAGGCGCCAGAAGGTGTAGGCGGTGGCGGCTTCGTGGTCGGCGTAGGTGGGCAGCTGAAACTGGCTGAGCAGGTCGTAGGGAAACAGGGAGCCGT
This sequence comes from Hymenobacter fastidiosus, assembly GCF_039539565.1. Lineage (NCBI taxonomy): Bacteria > Pseudomonadati > Bacteroidota > Cytophagia > Cytophagales > Hymenobacteraceae > Hymenobacter > Hymenobacter fastidiosus. The sequence continues at coordinate 77,966 of NZ_BAABDJ010000001.1, forward strand.
GGCGCTTGGGCGCCGGCAGCACGTTCTCGTTGCAGCTCAGGATGATGACGTGGTCGAAGTCCAGGGCCCGGGTTTCGAGCAGGCCCATCACCTGAATATCGGCAATGGGTTCCCCGCTGAAGGGCAGGCGGGTGCTGGTCATCTGGTCGTAGAGGAAGCGGCGGAAGGAGCGCACCGACAGCCGCTGCTCCCGGCAGTCGAACACCGAATCGAGCCGCTTGACCAGGGTATAAAACAGGTACAGGTACTCCGCCTCGATGGCCGAATGCTGGTCCTGGTACACCTGTTTGAGCAGGTTGATGAGCGTGTAGCAGGCCGCGATGATGTCGTCGCAGGTGTCCCAGGTTTTGAACAGGGCCTCAATGAGCGGGTGGTGCTGGCCCAGCTCTTCCAGCTCAGTGGCGGGCAGCAGCACGGCGTTGCGCCGCACGATTTCGCGGCACACCTTATCCAGCAGCCCGTGGTACCGGGGCTCGTTTTCCTGGCGGTTCTGCCAGAGCTGGAAGCGGCGCAGAAACGGGTGGCCCAGCAGCTTGGTCACGGCCAGGTGGTGGTAGCGGGGCACGCCGTAGTCCTGGCCGTCGGCGCCCTCGCGGATGCCGGTGAGGTGGACTTCAAACAGCAGATCCACGAGGTTGAACAGGGGCGTGCTCTGGAAGCTCAGACCCATGGTCACGTTGTAGTCGGGCACCACGGAGGGGGGCAGGCCGTGGAGCACGGGCAGCAGCAGGGTTTCGTCGGGCAGCACGATGGCCACGGTGCCGGTGGGGTGGCGCTGGCGGGCTTCGGCCAGGAGCTGGCCGGCCACTTTGCCCTGCATGCTGGCATTGGCCACGCCCACGAAGCGCACCTCCCGCTCCAGCCCGCGCAGCAGGTTGGCCGGACCGCCAAACACCTCATTAGGCAGCTCCCAGCGCTGGCGGTAGCGGCGCAGGTGCTGGCCGGCGCGGTTGGGTGAATCCTGGTCCAGGTAAAACGCGTCGCCGTCGAAGCGCACCTCGGCCCGACGCTCTTTGAGCAGCAGCTGAATCAGCTTTTCCTCGGCCCGGGAGAGGTAGCCCAACCCCAGAAACACGTGCTGGGGCAGCTCTTCACCCTGGTTGATACGGGCCGTGAGCTTATCCACCGCCAGCCGGTAGGCCAGGCCGGGGTAGGCCACGTGCTCTTTGATCATGCGCTTACGCAGCTCCCGGTACACCTTTTCCAGGTCGTCCCAGAACTTGAAGTAGGCCCCCGTCATCGACTGGGGCGCGGGGTCCTTCGACAGCTCCCAGCGCTCCAGCGCCTTGGCCTGCGACAGGTACTCAAACACCTTGGCCGGCACGGCCAGGTTCTGGTCGAGGCTGGAGAAGTCCTGGAGCAGGAGCGCCGACCAGCCCACGAACCGGTCGAAGTCCAGGCTCGGGTCGATGTCGCGCAGGATGTCGAACAACATGAGCTGAAGCGTGATGGGCTCCTCGACCTGCACGCCGGCCAGCTCCACCATGTAGTCTTCCATGGCCGCCACGCGCGGGCTCCACAGCGCCTCGCCCGCGCCGGTGGCCATGGCCAGCTCGTTTTTCAAATACACCACCGCCCGCCGGGTAGGCACCACCACCACCAGCTCCGAGAGGTCGTCCGGGGCGTAGCGCGTGGTCAGCTCGCGGGCCATCTGGGCCAGGAAAGAGGTGGTGGCGACGGTAGTAGGAGTTGGGGAAGTGACGGGCATAGCGGGTAATCCGGAATCGTAGCCGTTCAAGAGGCCAGAGAAGGCTTAAAAGTAAGCGGTGGGGAAATAGCCGAAGACAATACCTCGATATTGCCTCCTGCCACCAAAGGCCTGCAATACTTTTTTATGAAAGCGAAATACGGCCTTATTCTGTTTGTTCTGGGTTTTTGCCTCCAACTGGTCGGAGCGCTGTTCAAGATCATGCACTGGGTACCTGGGGATACGCTGCTGATTATCAGTACGACGCTGATGGTGGCGGGAATGCTGCTGTTCGCATACAAGCGGCTCACCCACCCGAAAGTGAAGGACTTTCTGAACCGGTGAATAGCGCTGCCCGCATACCTGGCTCCGGCTGAGCTTGTCCTGTTTCGGCGCAGGCTGATTGCGGGAAAACAGCGGCCCTTTACCGATGCGCCTCCGTGGCATTGGGCTCCACCAGCTCCCTAGCCCCCGACGTAGCAGCGGGCACTACGTAATTAGCCAAGGAGCGCATAGCCAGCAGCATACTGATGACCGTGAACACCGCCCCGGTCAGAAAGGCCGCGCCGGGGAAATGCACGGGGGCTTCGGGCCCGGTGAAAAACGAGAACAGGTTGGTCATCATCGGCGGGCCCACAATGGCGGTGAGGCTGACCAGGCTGGTCAGCGCCCCCTGCAGCTCGCCCTGTTCATTGGCCGGCACCTGCCCCGACATGATGCCCTGCAGGGCCGGACCGGCAATGCCGCCCAGGCAGTAGGGCACCAGGAAGGCAAACATCAGCCAGCCCTTATCGGCAAAGGCAAACAGCACGAACCCCACCGCGTACAAGCCCAAGCCGATAAACACCGAGCGTTTCGGTCCCAGCTTCGGATTGACCACCCGAATCAGCAGGCCCTGCACCAGGGCCGTCATCAGGCCCACGGCCCCCAGGGAATAGCCCACCCACTTCTCCGTCCAGCCGAACTTGTACATGGTGTAGTACGCCCAGGTGCTCTGCGTGGCGTGGCCCGCCAGGTAGATCATAACCAGGGAGCCCACCATCCCCAGAATCACCGGGTAGCGCTGAAGCTGCCGCAGGGAGCCCACCGGGTTGGCCCGTTTCCAGTCGAAGCGGCGGCGGTGGTCCTGGTCCAGGGACTCGGGCAGGATGAAGTAGCCGTAGAGCCAGTTGCAGAGCGTGAGCCCGGCGGCGGCCAGAAACGGTACCCGCGGCCCATACTGCCCCAGCAACCCCCCGATTACCGGCCCGATGATGAAGCCCAGCCCGAAGGCCGCGCCAATCAGGCCAAAGTTCTGGGCCCGCTTTTCGGGTGGGCTGATATCGGCGATGTAGGCCGAAGCCGTGGAGAAGCTGGCCCCGGTGATGCCCGCAATGATGCGCCCCACGAACAGCCATCCCAGGCTGGGCGCGAAGGCCAGAAACAGGTAATCGAGGCCGAAGCCGAACAGGGCCACCAGCAGCACCGGCCGCCGCCCGAACTGGTCGGAGAGGTTGCCCAGCACCGGTGAAAACAGGAACTGCATGCTGGCAAAGGCAAACATCAGCCAGCCGCCGTACCGGGCCGCCTCACTCAGCCGCTCAGCCGGCGTGAGGTGCCCGCCCAGAAACTGGCCAATCAGCTTGGGCAGCACCGGAATGATGATGCCAAAACCAATCACGTCCAGCAGTAGCGTAACAAAGATAAACCCGAGAGCAGCCTGGCGTTTGTCGGACATAGCAGAGAAAATGGGCGGGGCCACAAGGTAGGCAGGACGCGTTGCTTATTCTGTCATCCTTCATCTGGCGTACGCAGCGCGAAGGACCTTCCTCGGATAGCCCGGACATCATTTTAATTGAGCAAAGCCCTTATCCGTTGCGTGCGGAAAAGGGCTTTGGGCATTGAAAGGAGTTTGGCAGTGACGAAGAGGAAGGTCCTTCACTCCGCTCCGCTGCGTTCAGGATGACAGACGAGTTTTTTGGTCCTAGAACACCACTACCTCTTCCGTATCAAAGTAGTAGAGCACGCACTGCACCTCGTGGTAGCGCAGCTGCCGGAATAGCTTAGCGTACTGCTGCAGGTGCTGGCGGTGCTGGTCTTGGGGCGGCGGAATTTTAAAGTCCAGCAGCGTGACGCGGATTCCGGCGCGGCTGCGGGCCCCGCTGAGCGCCTCAAACACTACCCGGTCGGGCTTGTAGTCGCGCAGCTTCACGCCGCCCACCAATATTTCCCGCTCCGTCTCCACCGATACCTCCGGGCTGAAATACCGGGCCAGGGCCGGGTTGGTGACCACCTGCCGCAGCTTGGCTACCAGCTCCGGCTTCTCGCGCAGGCTAATCAAGCCTTCGGCTACGAGCTGGGTGGCCACGCGCTCCACATCCGAGGCCAGCACGAGGCGGCGCAGGGCGTAGTGCAGCTTGCGGTTCCACTCGTTGCGCACCTGCTGCTCGTCGAAGTCGAACACCGTGCTGGCGTGGCGGCGCAGGCGCAGCCGCTCCTCCCAGGGCGCGGTAGCCAGATTCAGGAGCGGATAGTCGGTAGGTTTCTCGGTTTTGGTTTTTGGTTTTTGGCTTTTGGCCCCGCTGCCCCGGGCCAGTACGAAAGCCACCTGCTCGTCGTCCCATTGGTTGGTATCGACCAAAAAGCGGTGCAGCAGCTGGCTCACGGTGCGGGCCGCGGCTACCGGCGCATCGTCGGCGGCGGCTTTGGTGGGGCGGGGCCGCTCGGCAATGGCGTAGAGTCGGTGGCGGGGGCGGGTGAAGGCCACATAGAGCATGTTGAGGCCTTCGAGGAAGGTTTTTTCCCGCTCCTCGGTGTACTGGGCGGCCAGTGGCGTGTGCGTCAGGGCGCTGCTGAGCGGCACCACGGCCACGGCCGGCATCTGGCTTAGCGGCTTATCTTCCTCGGCCAGCCGGCCCCAGAGCAGGGTGTTGCGGTGGGGCTCCAGGCTCCAGTCGGCAAAGGGCACGATGACCACGCCGTAGGCCAGGCCCTTAGCCTTGTGCACCGTGGTGATGGTAATGGCGTCGCGGCCGCCGGGGGCGTTGATGCTCAGGGCGCTTTTGCGCTGGTCCCAGTAGGCGAGGAAGTTGTTGAGGTTGTTGCCGAAGCGCAGGCTGTATTCCAGGGTCAGGTCGAGGAAGCGGAACAGGTACTCACTCTCGCCGTTGCGCCCCAGCAGCCCGAACGTGCCGATAAGCCGCTCGGTCAGCTCGTACAGGCCCAGGTTGCCGACCTCGTGCTCCTGCACGTCGTAGCCCAGCTCGCGCAGGTGGTCGAAAAAGGGCTCGGCCGCTTCCTCCTTCGCCAGCTCCCCGATGATCCGGGCCCGGGCCGGCGTGGGTGCCAGCCGCCGCACTACTTTATCCACCAGCAGCAACGCCTCGGCCCGCGACAGGGTATCAATGGGCTGATTCAGCACCCGGAAAATGGCCACCAGCAGGTTCACCACCTCCGCGAATTCCAGGGACAGGGAGTCGGCCGAAATAATGGCATAGCCGCGCTCCTTCAGAAACTTGGCCACCAGCCGGCTGCTGTTGCGCGTGCGGCAGAGCACGGCCACGTCGCGCAGCTCGAAGCCGTCGCGCAGGGCCTGCTCCACCAGCTGCAAAGTCAGGTAGAGCGTGCTTTCGTCGTAGTCCAGCGTAGCGCCTTCGCGGTGGCCGGGCAGCATCTCACCGGTGTACGCGCTGGCAGTGGGGGAGAAGTGGCGGGCCGGCGCATCGTTTTGGGTGAAGAGGATTTCGACGTGGCCGGCCTCACCCCCCCTGGCCCCCTCTTGCTTAGGAGAGGGGGGCGAGGGGTGAGGTACTTCCTGCTTGAATCCTTCGTCATAAATTCCCTGCACCAGCCCAAACTGCGGGTGCGTCCGGCTCACCTGGGCGAAGAAGTCGTTGTTGAACCCGATAATCTCCGCCGCCGAGCGGAAGTTGGTATTCAGCGACACCGATTCCAGGGTCTGGTCCAGCGTCAGGTACCGCTCGCGCAGCAGCTCCTGCATCTCGGGGTCGGTGGCGCGCTTATACAGGTGTTCGGTTTCGCCCTTGTGCAGGCGCAGAATCTGCTCCATTTCCCCGCCCCGCCAGCGGTAGATGGCCTGCTTGGCGTCGCCTACGGCCAGGCTCAGGTTGTCGGTCGATACGGCGTTTTCGACCAGCGGCAGCAGGTTGTTCCACTGCAGCACGGAGGTATCCTGAAACTCGTCGATGAGCAGGTGCTGGTACCGGTCGCCGAGCCGCTCGTAGAGAAACGGTACCGGCTCGGTGAGGACGATGCTGGCAATACGGCGGTTGAATTCGCTGATGAGCACCACGTTCCGCTCCCGGCTCAGCTGGTCCACAATCTTGCTCAGCTCGCTCAGCAGGGAGGCATGAAACAGGTAGGGCTGCATCCCGCTCAGCAATAAGTAGCCGGGCAGGTGCAGAGCCCGCAGCTGCTCCAGGTCCCGGAAGGCGTCGTGCAGCGTGGGCCTGATGGCTTCGATGCGGCTTTTGAACGGCTCCTTGTCGCCAGCCCCGCTGCTCCACTTGCCCGAGTCGGCCACTTTGCTGGCGGTAGCGGTAGGGGTGTTGCCGTCTTCGAGCCAGCGCGCCCACTTGGAGAAGTGTGTGTACACGCCGTTGGCTCCGCCCGCCAGCTGCGCCGGCTCCAGCCCCTGGCTGCTGATGGCATCCAGCGCCTTTTGCGCCGCCAGCTGCACTTCAGCCTCAATCTCCTGCCGGCGCTTGCGAATAGCTTCGTGGAGGCGGCGGAAGTCCTGCATCGTCAGCAGCTGGAGCTGGCCCACGGCTTCGTGCACGCTTTCGTTGAACAGGTACTTGCCGAACTTCACCAGCTCGTCGGGCAGCGTATTCCAGCTTTTGCCTTCCTCGGCCTTGCCCAGCGCGTACTCCGCCAGCGTTTTCGACAGCAGCGCCGAGTTGGGGTCGCGGTTCACCTTGTCGAGCAGTACGGCCACGGCGCTTTGCAGCACGGCCTCGGTATCCAGCTCCACCTCAAAGGTGGCCGGCAGGCCCAGCTCCCGGGTAAAGGCCGTCACGATGCGCTGCACGAAGGAGTCGATGGTGCTGACGGCGAAATCGGCGTAGTGGTAGAGCACCAGCCGGAAGGTTTCCTGGGCCCGGCGCTGCACTTCCTGCTGCTGTTCGGCTGCGGTATCGAGGCGGCGCGGCAGCTGCCCGGCGGCCCACAGCTCGGCCGTCACTTCGGCCAGCAGCGGTTCGGCCTGACCTTCGGTAGGATAAGCAAACCGCCGCAGGGCCCCGATAATACGCTCCTTCATTTCCCCGGCCGCGTCGTTGGTAAAGGTGATGGCCAGGATGCTCTTGAAATAAGCCGGGTCTTCCGAGCCCAGCGCCAGCTTCAGGTATTCCTTGGTCAGCTGGTAGGTTTTGCCGGAGCCGGCGGACGAGGAATAGATGCGGAAGGTGGCAGGCATAGGAGAGGGGAATAGCAGGGTGCAAAATAGCGGATAAGCGCCGGGAACCTTACTTTTGAAGGGCGCTTACACCTACAAATACTTTCAGTAAACCAATAATTCGATGAGATTAATAGGTGTAAAAAGGACGAGGTTCATCGTTGATAATTTTTTTGAACAATCGTTTCAAGGGAAAGAACCCGGCAAATCTCAGTTTGATAAACTCAACTCATCCACAGAGCTACATTACCTTGCCTCCATCTATAACTGGGATGATGGAACAGCGTTATTGGAATGGGTTGTGAACCATTCCAAATGTGATAGAGCAACAGCATTGATGATATTCTGGCGCTCAGAGCCGGATTTCTACACTCGTTTCAATAGTGAGAGCGAAGCTGATTTTGAAGCTGATGTATTCAGGCTGGTAAGATTGATAGTTTCGAATTTTGAAGCCAATAAGTACAAGAAAGCCAGTTTAGAGTATAATCCTGCCAAAGAAGGATATGATGTGGATTACGTCGATCCGAAGGAGAAATGGAGTATTCCCAACAACCTCAAGATTTCGGTTAAAGGAAGCCAGGTTTACTCTGTTGTAGATATAATGAATAGTTTGAAGTCATGGCTGAAAGCCTTGCAGAATAGGCGCAGGAGGCAAAAGCGAAGAAAAAGGTAACACCTGTATTGAAAGCGGTAATGTATTAGCGGCTTTCAGTTTGTAGCTTACCCTATACCGCCTCCCGCAGCCGCTTAATCACCTCCTCCGTCACCCGCCGCGGCCGCAACGTCTGCGGGTCGAGGAAGGCCCATTGGGTTTCGGCCTCGCAGAGCAGCGCGCCGTCGGCCACCCGCTCGATGCGGGTGAAGCGCTGGGACTGCGCCCCGCGTACGTCGCCCACCCAGGTGGTGCAGCGCAGCTCGTCGCCCAGCAAAGCCGGTTTCAGGTAGCGGATGCGGTGTTCCATCACCACCCACATATAAGGAGTAGGAGCGGCGGTGGGTGGGTAGGCCGTCAGCCAGTGGGCGCTGGCAATATCCTGCACCCAGCGCAGGTACTGCACGTTGTTAGCGTGGTTGAGCTCGTCAATATCGGCTGCCACGACCTGGATGGTGTGGGAGAAGCGGAAGGATGCGGTGGTGTTATCCATAAGTGGAGGCAAAGAAACGGCTTGTTCGTCAGAAGGCCGGGGGTAGAGGCAACGGGCAGCCGGGAGAAGCCTAAGCTGCTTCTTCCGGCTCCGAATGCGGCGCGCCGCAGGGGTAAAGTCCGGCCTTCTACCACTGCCCGCCGGGTCCGAAAGGTGGGTTCAGCGCCGAATGAGCACCGGCCGCTGAATATTTATGGGTGGTTCACAAAAACTTAAAACCCGCTTTAAACGGAATAGCGGCAGTATTTGGCCCGGTCCGCCACCCACCCGGCACTTTATCCGTCACCCACCCTAACTACTCTGGGGTAAAGTCGTATATTTGCCTAAGTCTTAGAAACGTGCATCACGCCATCTGCAAGCTGTTCCGCAAGGGGCCATAGCAGATTTCATGGCCACTTTGCTTAGATGACATACATAATCAAACAACATGCAGACAGGAACAGTAAAATTCTTCAATGACACCAAGGGCTTTGGCTTCATTAAAGTAGACCAATCAGGTGAAGACATCTTCGTTCACGTAAGTGACCTCGTTGATGAGATTCGCGAAAATGACAAAGTGCAATTCGAAGTTGCACAGGGCAAAAAAGGCCTCAACGCCGTAAAGGTGTCGTTGGTTTAGTTTGACCTCTCATCTTCGGATGAACCAAAGAAGCCCGCAGCAATGCGGGCTTCTTTGCGTTCAGGGTATTTCCTGAGAAATTACCTGTCATCCTGAGCGTAGCGCAGCGGAGTGAAGGACCTTCCTCTTCGGGTCTGCCGAACTCATTTCAGCGCCCAAAGCTCTTTCCCGCACCCTATGAAGAGAGCTTTACTCATTTAAAAAGGCCTGTGCGCTGCTCAGAGGAAGGTCCTTCGCCGGCTCAGGATGACAGGCTGGTTGTGATAACCTCCACAATAGAGTTTAGGCATCCTGCTTTTTATAATAAAATTCTCATACCTTTGCAGCCGCATTGAGAACGGCCATGTTCCGCGCAGCATTGGCTGCAGTAATCTAACAGGCTGGCCGCCTTCGTCTTCCGTCCGTTGCTTCCGTCGCTTGTCGTTGTTGTTGAGTGGGAGAGGAACGTCGCTGAATAAGCTGTTTTCAGAGCTAGTGTCTCCCATTCCATCAAACTAAGTCATGGAAAAAGTAAAATTTGAAGAGCTGAATCTCTCGGAAGAGATGATGCGCGCAATTTCGGACCTCGGCTACGAGGAAGCTTCCCCGATCCAGACCGCCGCTATTCCAGTCCTCATGGCGGGTCAGGACGTTATCGGTCAGGCCCAGACGGGTACCGGTAAAACCGCCGCGTTCGGCATTCCCGCCATCGAAGGTGTTGATACTGACAGCCGCGCCGTCCAGGTGCTGATTCTGTGCCCCACGCGTGAGCTGGCGGTGCAGGTTTCGGGCGAAATCCAGAAGCTCGGTAAGTATAAGCGTGGTCTGGCCGTCGTGCCGATCTACGGTGGTCAAAGCTACGACCGGCAGTTCCAGGCTCTGGAGCGCGGCGTGCAGATCGTAATCGGCACGCCCGGCCGCGTGATGGACCACCTCGAGCGCGGTACGCTGAAGCTGGATAAAGCCACCAAGATTATCCTCGACGAAGCCGACGAAATGCTCGACATGGGCTTCCGCGAGGACATCGAGATTGTGCTGAGCAAAATGCCCGAGGAGCGCCAGACGGTATTCTTCTCGGCCACGATGAGCAAGCCGATCATGGAGCTCACCAAGAAGTATCAGAAAAACCCGCAGATCGTAAAAGTCAACCACCAGGAGCTGACCGTTACGAACATCGAGCAGATGTACTACGAGGTGCGCAACCCGATGAAGAAGGACGTGCTGTCCCGTATCATCGACATGTACAACCTCAAGTCGACCATCGTATTCTGCAACACGAAGCGCATGGTCGACGAGTGCGTAGCCGAACTCCAGGCCCGCGGCTACTTCGCCGACGGTCTGCACGGCGACATGGGCCAGCAGCAGCGCCAGAACACCCTTGACAAGTTCCGCAAGGGCACGCTCGAAATTCTGGTCGCCACCGACGTAGCCGCCCGCGGCATCGACGTGGAGAACGTGGAAGCCGTCGTGAACTACGATTTGCCGGCGGACGAAGAGTACTACGTGCACCGCATCGGCCGCACCGGCCGCGCCGGCAAGCTGGGCAAAGCCTTCACCTTCGTGAGTGGCCGCGACATCTACAAGCTGCGCGACATCATGCGCTTCACCAAGGCCAACATCAAGCAGGAGCGGATTCCATCGTTTGAAGATGTGTCGGAGGTGAAAACCACGCTCTTCCTGGCTCAGATCAAAGACATCATCGAGAAAGGCAAGCTGGAGAAATACGTCACCCGCGTGCAGCGTTTGCTGGATCAGGAAGAAGGCATCACGTCGCTGGACGTGGCCGCTGCTCTGCTCCGCATGACGATGAAAGAAGACAAGCAGGCCGAGAAGAGCCTCGAAGCCGGCCGCCAGCAAGGCGCCGTGCGTCCGGGCTTCACCCGTCTGTTCGTGACGATGGGCAAGAAGGACCGGGTGCATCCGCGCGACATCGTGGACCTGATTGCCGAAAACACCGGCCTGACAGGCAGCAAAGTCGGCGACATTGCCCTCTACGACAAGTTCAGCTTCGTCGAAGTGCCTTCCGAGTTCGTGGAAGAAGTTATCGAGAAGCTTGGCCGCAGCTCTATCCAGGGTCGTCCGGTAGCTTTCAACATTGCTACGCCGCGTCAGGAAGGTGATGCGCAGCAGGAAGGTAACACCCGGGGCCCCGGCGGATTCGGTGCCGAAGATAATCGTCCCGCTCGCCGGGCTCCGTATGGCAACCGCGAAGGTGGTAGCTCCTACGGTGGTGGTCAGCGTGGCGGCAGCAGCTTCGGCGGCAACCGCGGCGGCAGCTCTTACGGCAACCGGGAAGGCGGCAGCAGCTACGGCGGCGGTAGCCGCGAAGGTGGCTCATCGTACGGTGGCGGCTATAAGGGCAAGCGCGAAGGCGGCAGCTCGTATGGCAGCGGCGGCGGTGGCTACAAAGGCAAGCGCGACTAATCGGCGCAACGTTTAAGCACTAAAAAAGCCTCTCCGATTATCGGAGAGGCTTTTTTGTGTTTGAGGTACCCGTGGGGAAAGTCCCTGCGATTGGCGATTACTTCTTCTCGGAAGCATCGCGCAGGCTGCGCATTTCGTCGTGGCCCTGCTGTATGCCCTGGTACTGCTTTTCGATTACGGTTTTCAGGCCGGCGGGCAGGTCCTGGGCTTTGAGGGCCGTCTGGTAAGCTTTCTTGGCGTAGTCTTCGCCCCGCTCGCACTCAGCGAGAATACTGTGGCGGTCTTTGCTGGTGACGATGCTTTTCAGGTTGATGAAAGCCCGGTGAATGGTGCCCGTAACGGAGCTTTCTTCTTCGGGATGCAGGTTGAGCTTGTGCATCTGGTCTTCCAGCTCCGTGATGTAACCGGACCGCTGGGCCGCGTATTTCTTAAAGGTCTCTTTCAGGTCCGCGTCTTCCACGTCGGTTATCGCCTCGGCGTAGCCTTTCTGACCATCCTTGAGCGTTTCGATAAGTTCGTTGGCGAGGGCTTGGGTTGCTTTGGTTTCCATGGGGTAGTGGGGTAGAATTGAAGGAGGGGAAACGAATTAGTGTTTCTCTTTACTGCCCGGGCGCTGTTTGGGTTGCGGCGGGTAGTCTGCCGGACGAAGGAGCCCGAGCTGTTCCAGGTAGTCAAAGGCGTGCTTTATTCGTGGATTCCGCTGTGCAGCAGTCCGGCCGGCGGCGCCGGGGTCCGGGCGGGCAGCCACGCCGCAAAGGTGGCCAGGTCGGCCGGCGGCCCGCTGGCGGAGCGGGGTTACTCAAAAGCTTCGGCTTGCTCTAGGAGCTGCTGGAGAAGGCGGTAATTTATACTGGGTAAAGCAACAAAGACCCTCGGCGAAAGGGGGGTGAAAAAATACTTGGTGGATAAGCATATAGCATTTGATTTAGTTTGTGTGGTATCAAACCAAATAAGCCCAATATCATGCGACTTTTCTACCTGCTTGTCTTGTTCCTGCTGGCTTGCGGACACGCCGGGTTAGCCCAGAATACCGGGGTGCTCAGCGGCACCGTACGCGACCGGGCTACCCAGCAAACCTTGCCGGGCGTGACCGTGGCGCTGGAAGGCAGCACCCTGGGCACCGCTACCGACGAGCAAGGTCGGTTTCGGCTGACTGACATCCCCACGGGCAGCTACAATGTGCGCGTAAGCTTCGTCGGCTACGAATCCTTGCTGCGCGCCAACGTGGTTATCACTTCCGGCAACGCCAACATTGTGAGTTTGGAGCTGGTGCCGGCGGCCCAGGCGTTGGGGGAGGTGACCGTGACGGCCAGCCGCGCCATTCGGGTGGCTACGGCCGAAACTCCCCTGAGCGTGCAGCGCCTGAGCGTGGAGGAAATCAAGAGCAACCCGGGGGGCAACTTCGACATTTCCAAAGTGGTGCAAAGCCTGCCCGGCGTGGGCGGCGGTGGCACCGGCGGTACGGCGGGGTTCCGCAACGACATCATCATCCGGGGTGGGGCCCCCAACGAAAACGTGTACTATCTCGACGGCATCGAGGTACCGGTCATCAACCACTTCCAGACCCAGGGCTCGGCCGGCGGGCCGGCGGGCATGCTCAACGTGTCGTTTATTGAGGACGTGACGCTCAGCTCCTCCGCTTTTAACGCGCGCTACGACAATGCCCTGAGCAGTGTGCTGCAATTCCGGCAGCGCGAGGGCAACCCCGACCGCACCCAGGGCAACGTGCGCCTGAGCGGTACCGAAGTGGCGGCTACCCTGGAAGGCCCACTCACCCAGAACACTACCTACCTGGCCTCGGTGCGCCGGTCGTACCTGCAGCTGCTGTTTAAGATCATCGACCTGCCCATCCGACCCGATTACTGGGATGCGCAGTTTAAAGTCACCACTAAGCTGTCGGCTAAAACCAGCATTACCCTGCTGGGCCTGGGTGCGCTCGACCATTTTGAGGTAGCCGTGCCCCGCAAGTCGACGCCCGAAAACGACTATATCCTGCGCAACACGCCCTCCAGCGACCAGTGGAACTACACCGTAGGGGCTTCGCTGCGGCAGCTCCTCCCGCAGGGCTACCTCAACGTGGCGCTGAGCCGTACCCAGCTCGACAACCAGGTCGATTTCTTTGAAGGCGGCACCGCGTTCCGGGGCGATGAAAGCCGGCGCGTCTTGCTTACCCGCTCGGGTGAAGCCGAAAACAAGCTGCGCGTGGACGTGAACAAATCGGTGGGCAAATGGCAGTATGCCTACGGGACCGTGGGGCAGTGGGTGGAGTTCGACTCGCGCTACTTCAACCGCCTGCGCCGGGCGGTGCTCAACCCCGACGGCACCGTGCAGCAGCCGGGCGTAGACGTGACCTTCACCTCCGACTTGTCGTTTGCCCGCTTCGGGGCTTTCGCCCAGGTTACCCGTTCCCTGCTGCCCGCCGATCGGCTCACGCTGTCGGCGGGCTTGCGGGCTGATGGCAACTCGTTCACCGACGACGGGGCCAACCTGCTGCGCACGCTGTCGCCGCGCCTATCGGCCTCCTACGCCTTGGCCGATAAGTGGAACCTGAACGCCAGCGTGGGCCGCTACTACAAAATCCCCCCTTCCACGCTGCTGGGCTTCCGCGACGAAACCGGCCGGCTGGTCAATAAAAACAACCGCTACGTTGCCAGCACCCACTATGTAACGGGCCTGGAGTACCTGCCCACGCCCAGCACCCGCTTTACGCTGGAAGGCTTCTACAAGCAGTACCGCGACTATCCGGTGAGCGTGCGCAACGGCATTTCCCTGGCCAATCTGGGCAGCGATTTTGTGGCGCTCGGCAACGAGGCCGTACGCAGCACCGGTCGGGGCCGGGCCTACGGCAGCGAGTTCTTCTTCCAGCAGAAGCTCACCAAAAACCTGTTTGCGGTGGCCGCCTACACCTTGTTCTGGAGTGAGTTCAGCGGAGCCGACGGCCGCTATAAACCTTCCGCCTGGGACACGCGCCACCTGGCTTCGCTGCTGCTGGGTCGCAAGTTTAAGCGCGGCTGGGAGATGGGCCTCAAGTACCGCTTCGCGGGTGGTGCGCCCTACACGCCCTTCGATTTCGAGGCGTCGCGCCAGAACTACCTCACCCTGGGCCAGGGCATTTTCGACTTCCGCCGCCTGAATACCGAGCGGCTGAACAGCTTCCAGCAGTTCGACTTTCGCCTCGACAAGAAAATCAACTGGCCTCGCCTCACCCTGGATCTGTACCTGGACGTGCAGAATGCCTTCGTGCTGAAAAGCCCGGCCCCGGCCAGCTACACCTTCGAGCGCACGCCCGACAACAGCGACTTCGTGACTACCGACGGGCAGCCCGTGCGCCCCGACGGGTCGAACGCCGTGCCTACGCTGCTGCGCAACGATGCCGCCACGGTGCTGCCTACCATTGGCTTTATCGTGGAGTTTTAACCTGTTCTCACATCTCTGCCGGGATGGCCACCGCCACGCAGGCGGGGGTATTTGCTGCTTGCCGGGGCCCCGGGATGCGGCGTCTCACCGAGCTGCCGTACCGGATCTGCCGCCAGACCGGGTGCCGGTGGGCATACCCGCGGCAGGCCTCAACCCCAACGGCGCAGCGTTGTGTCGCGGGACCTGACAGCCTGCTCCGGGTGAAAATCCTTGGCGCGAAAGAGCCTAACGGCCAGCTTCTTTGGGCTGGCCCAGGGCCCGCCCGGCCAGGAAACCGGTGGTCCAGGCGGCCTGGAAGTTGAAGCCGCCGGTGATGCCGTCGATGTCGAGTACCTCGCCGGCGAAGTGCAGGCCGGGGTGGAGGCGGCTTTCCATGGTTTTCATGCTCACCTCGCTGAGTGGAATTCCGCCGCAGGTCACGAATTCCTCCTTAAAAGTAGTTTTTCCCCGCACGGCCAGCGGCATGCGCAGCAGCAATTCAATCAGTCGGTTCTGGGTTTTGGCCGGCAGCTCGCTCCACCGAACTTCGGCGTCTACCCCGGCCTGCTCCGCCAGGTTGCGCCACAGGCGCTGCGGCAGGCCGAACAACGCATTCGACAGAACTACTTTCCGGCCGTTATCGGTGCGAAAGGCGTGCAGCCACTGGCGCAGGGTTTCTTCGGTATAGGTCGGAATCCAGTTGACCAGGGCGGAGCCGATATACTGCAGCTCGTGGAGGCGGCGGGCGCCCCAGGCCGAGAGCTTCAGCACGGCCGGGCCGCTGATGCCCCAGTGGGTAATCAGCAAAGGCCCTTCGTAGTCCAGCTTTTCGCCCGCCAGCACCACCCGCGCGTGGGGTACGCTCACGCCCATCAGCTCCTTGAGTGGTGAGGCCGGCACGTTAAAGGTAAACAGGGACGGCACCGGCTCCACCACGCTGTGTCCCAGGTCGCGCAGCCAGTTGTAGCCCTCCGATTTGGGCAGGCCCCCGGTAGCTACCAGCAGGCGCCGCACCGTCAGAACCCGGGGCGCCGCGCCGGTCAGGTGCAGGGCAAAGCCGCCGCCCGGCAGCGGCTCAATACGCTCCGCGTTGGTGCTGGTCAGCACCCGGACGCCGGCGCGGTGGGCGGCGTCGAGCAGGCACTGGGCAATAGTTTCGGAGGAGTCGGTGGTGGGAAACATGCGGCCATCGGCCTCGGTCTTAAGCGGTACGCCCCGCTTTTCGAACCACTGCACCGTATCCTGGGCCCCAAACTGATGGAAAGGCTCCTTGAGCTGTTTGGCCCCGCGCGGGTAGTGCTGGATCAGCTGAGCCACGGAGCCGCAGTTGTGGGTCACGTTGCAGCGCCCCCCCCCCGATACGCGCACTTTGCCGAGCAGCTTACTGGTTTTTTCCAGCAGATATACGGTAAGCTTTGGGTTGGCCTCGGCGCAGGCAATGGCGCCGAAAAACCCCGCCGCCCCGCCCCCCAATACCGCTACCGTCAAATTGATGTCATTCACCCCGCAAAGATAGACCACGGATTCGTCCGGATTTTTCGGACCACGGATTCGTCCGGATTTTTCGGACCACGGATTCGTCCGGATTTTTCGGATTGGTCGGATTTTGGGGACGATGCCCTGAAGTTAAGAAAGGCCACCCGTCCGGGTGGCCTTTCTGATTAGAAGTTGCTGCCCGGGCGTCGGCGCCAACTACAAAATCCGACTAATCCGAAAAATCCGGACGAATCCGTGGTTCAGCAATAATCCAGCGCCGTTATCAGGTTGTCGCGCTGGAACTGGTAGGGGAGGGTGCGGTGCAGGAAGCTGCTGTCGATGAGCTTCCCGGTGCGATTCTTTTGCGCGTCGAAAGTGGGGGGGGCAACCCCAAGCTTCTGGGCCGCCGCCGTGTAAAATTCCTGGCGCGAAGGGTGCTGACTGGAACAGGCGTTGAAGGTGTAGCCCCAGGCGTTTTCGCGAATGATGCTGGTCAGCAACCCAATGCAGTCGTCGAGATGAATCAGGTTGACCGGCGCCCCGGCATTGGGCAAGCCCTGCCGGCCGGCCAGAAAGCGGCCCGGGGGGCGGTCCGGCCCAATCAGGCCGCCAAAGCGGACCACGGTGCTCAGCCACTGTCCGCGCCGGGGCGTGAAATGCCCCTCGGCCCGCAGCAGATCAGAGGACGCGTCGGGGGAAGAAACGGCGTCGGCTTCCTGCATCGTGCGGGGCGCATCGGGGTACACGCTGGTCGAGCTGACGAACAGCACGTGGCGCACGCCCACGGAAGCCACTACGCTGCCAACGGGGCGCAGCAGGCCCGGATAGTTGTTGGCGGCCGCTGCCCGGGGCGGCACGTTGAGCACCAGCACGTCGACGCCCGTGAGCATGGTGCGCAGCGTATCGGCGTCGGTGGGGGTAAAGTCGGTGCCGAGGCGCAGCAGGTAGGGCGTGATGCCCGCGTCGCGCAAGGTGAGCAGCTGGTTGGGGGTAGTGGTAGAGCCGACCACGGAATAGCCGGCGGCAACCAGGGCCTTGGCCAGGGGCAGGCCGAGCCAGCCGCAGCCGAGCACTGCCACTGTCAGGTTGGAAGAAGAAGTAGCAGATGCAGTCATGGAAGCCAAAGGTGGTAAAAATTCCATCACCAGATTTGTTGGCGGGCAAAAGCCAACAAATCCCGTTCTTGCAGGCCGTCACCTCTTCTTTTCAGCCCTTCACCAGCCCTTATGCCAGCGTATACCCAACCCATGCTCCGCGACAACGCGCTCCAGGGCAAAACCATCGTCGTCACCGGCGGCGGCACCGGCCTGGGCCGTGCCATGACCACGTATTTCCTCCAGCTGGGGGCCAACGTCACCATCAGCAGCCGGAAGCTCGACGTGCTGGAAAAAACCGCCGACGAGCTGCGCCAGCAAACCGGGGGTAAGGTGCTGGCCGTGCAGTGCGACGTGCGCAAGTACGACGAAGTGGAAGCCATGCTCCAGCGGACCATCGACGAGTTTGGGGGAGTAGATGTGCTGCTCAACAACGCCGCCGGCAACTTCATTTCGCCCACCGAGCGCCTCTCCCACAAGGCATTTGACGTCATTGTCGACATCGTGTTGCGCGGCTCTTATAACTGCACGCTGGCGTTCGGCAAGCGCTGGATTGCCGATAAGAAACCCGGTACCATTCTCAATATCGTGACCACCTACGCATCCGTGGGCTCCGCCTACGTGGTGCCGTCGGCGGCCGCCAAGGCCGGCGTGCTGGCCATGACCCGCTCTTTGGCCGTGGAATGGGCCAAGTACGGTATCCGCTCCAACGCCATTGCTCCCGGCCCGTTTCCGACGGAAGGCGCCTGGAGCCGGCTGTTTCCCGCCCCCCTGGCCGCCAAGCTCGACCCGGCCGCGTCCGTACCGCTCAAGCGGGTAGGCGAATACCAGGAGCTGGCCAACCTGGCCGCTTACCTGGTATCCGACTTCTCGGCCTACGTGAACGGCGAAGTCGTGACCATCGATGGCGGCGAGTGGCTTAACGGGGCCGGCGAATTCAACAAGCTGGAAATGATTCCGCCCCCGATGTGGGACGAAATCGAAAAAGCCATGCGTCGCTAGCCCCCGGATTCCGGACCACGGATTCGTCCGGATTTTTCGGATTGGTCGGATTTCGTGGACGATTACCTTGAATAAGAAAGGCCACCCGGACGGGTGGCCTTTCTTATTCAAGGTTGCTGCCCGGGCGTCTGCGCCAACTACAAAATCCGACCAATCCGAAAAATCCGGACGAATCCGTGGTCCGGAATCCAGGGCAATCCGAAAAATCCGGCCGAATCCGTGGTTCAGATTTTATAGCCTTTATAGTTCTTGGTGAACTCAGCGGCTGGAATGGGCTGGTTGGCGACGACGTCGGAAAACTCGAATTTCTCGAACAGGCCTTTGTCGTCGTGCACCTGCACCACCAGAGGCAGCAACAGCTTCTGATCGACGCAGATGATGGTGCGCTTGCCGTAGCCGTTGGGGACCTGCAGGGTTTTACCCGCCGGCACGGGCTCGTCCGGCGCCAGGCCATTGCGCTCCATGATGCGGTATTCGCCGCAGCTGAACCGGTCGGCAATGTTGGCCACGGTTTCGGGCTTCGTGGTTTTGTAGGTCACGTAGCGAAACTGCGGGAAGTCGGAGCGCAGAATGTAGCAGGGGCGACCGGTGATGGTGGTGTCGCCGGCGTAGCGAAAGCTGTGCTCGAAGGAGTGGTCCTGGCGCAGCGTAGAGCCTTTGATAAGGTTGGCAATGGTGCCAAAACCGGCGTCGAGCACGCTGTGGTGCTGATTGCGGCGCATGAGGGTACTATTGGGGTCGAGGCTCAGCGTCACGTACGGAAAGCTATTGGGATACACCCAGGCGTCGCCGTCATTCTGGCCCGTCACCCAGAGCACCTCAATCCCTTTTTCGTTGCGCAGATACACCCGCAGCGGATTGAAGCCCATCTTCATGGCCGTGCGGGCCTGGTTGTACTTCGTGCCGGCCCGCTCCTGGGTCCGCACGTTGCAGCGCAAAGTTTTCAGGCTTTCAATGGCCGTGGTGAGCCGGACCATAAGCTGGTCCGTGGTAAGCTTAGGGGTGGGGGCCGGGGCCGCCGCGAAGGCGGTAAGCAGGATAGCCGCAAAAACCGGGAGCCGGAAAAAGTGAAGCATGCCGAACGGAAGCTAGTAGAATAGAAGCGTAAAAAAGCGCTTTAGCAGAAACCAGGCCGGAATACAGCATCCGGAACCAGCTAATGGAGGCTGCTACGCGGAAAACGGGCGGCCATACTGTCGAATACGAACAGCTCAGCTACCGCCACCTGCTCGAAGAAGCGAAACAGCGGAAACTGTTCCACCACGGCCCGGATCACGGCGGCGTTCTGCCCGTTCATCGTAATCCCGCCGCGGGTGCCGTTGACGCTGATGGCGTAGGCCTCCACCACGTGTTCCTCAATCAACGGGTTAATTATGGCCCGGTGCTGAGGAATCAGGGCCAGGAAGTCCTCATTAAAGTTCGCGGAAAAACGGACGGTGACTGCAAATCGGGCCATGATGCGGTGGGCAATTACCTCTGGGATAAACACCACACCCCGCTACAAAGTTGGGTGCCAGCCGGGCCAAGTAACTTTTTGCCCAAAAAAGCAGAATAGGCAGGTATGAACTTCACCATTATCACCCCCAGCCACAACCGCCGCCAGTACCTGCCCGAAGCCATCGCCAGCGTACGGGCCAGCGTCAGCGCTCCGCTCGATATTGCGTTTGAACACCTTATCTACGACAACGGCTCCACCGACGGCACCCCGGAGTGGCTGCCCACGGCCGCGCAGCAAGCGGGTTCCCCGCTGCGCTACTGGACCCATTCGGAGCCCCTGCGCGCCGGCCATGCCCGCAACCTGCTCATCCGGGAAGCCCGCCCCGATTCCTGGCTGGTGCCCCTCGACGACGACGACCTGCTGCTTCAGCGCAGCCTCTACCACTATGCCGATCTGGTGCAGCGCCACCCCGGCCGCCCCTGGTTCGTGGCCGACTTCCTGCGCCTGGATGAAGAGCGGCGCTACCTGCCCGGCGAAGACTACTACGCCTGGCGCTTCGACTCGCCGCGGGCCATGCTGCACGCCGTTTTCAAAGCCGAGCACTTCATTCAGGGCAACGTGTGCTACGGCAAAGCGCTGTTTGATGAGGTAGGCGGCTACGACGAGCAGCTGCCCATGGCCGAGGATCTGGACCTGTACGTGCGCTTCCTGCTGGCCGGGCACCTGCCGGTCGTGTCGCCCCATATCAGCCACCTGCACCGCTTTCATAGCAGCAACGTGAGCATTGGCGTCGATGCGAACAAGCACAACGAAGACCTGGGGATTATCTACGACAAGTATGCGCCGCGGCTGCAGGCGCTGGGCGTGGTACGGCCGCAATGATAAGGCTGCGGAGGCCGTCGGGCGGCTCGTCGTCCATCCGTCAGCCGGCCGGCGCGAACGACGAGCCGCTTGCATGACTTCAGCTGAGCAATCGACCTGGTCTTACCGGCTCAGAAGCGGCTACTACGGCTCACCCGCGCGTGCCACTGCGCGCTATCCACCCCCTTTACCAGCAGCCACAGGCACAGGGACGATTCACCGATCAAGGGCAGCAGCAGTATAGCCGGCAGGAGCACATCGGCCAGGGCCGGGGCAAAAAGCGCCGCCGAGCAGGCCACCAGATACCCTCCCCCGGCTATCTGCATCAGAATACCGATAAGTCTGGGGAAGTAGCCGGACTTAAAAATCAGGTACCCATTTACCAGGCATGTGAAGCCAAAAAAGAGCAGCGCAATGTTGAAGGCAAGATCATGCGACTTCAGCGCCAGGTTGGCCAGTATCGGCAGCTGCTGGGGGCCAAAAGCGGGCTGGTACCCGGTATTTTCCAGTATCGGCAGTACCAGCAGCAGAAATACCTTGCTAACGGCCTCCACCGCCAGCGACACCAGATTGAACAAGACGGCCAGCTGCACCAGTTTTTTGCTGACGGGCCGTAGCAACAGGTATTCAATCCAGAGCAGGGGAACGGCACATAGTACGACGAGCACATTGGCCGCGACGCCGAGGCGCCAGAGAGCCGGCGAGGCGAGAATGTTGTGCGCCGTGGCCCCGGCATCACCCGATATAACCAGCTTACTGGTGACGAACCCCTCCGCAAAAGCCCCGAACAAGATAATGACGAGGTAGAGCCCGCCGCCGAGGCGGGCATAGCCCAGGGGCGAAGTTTCAATCGAACGAGCAGTTGTGGACATCTCTTCCAGGGTTGATGTTGAAGGAGGGTTTTTCCGGGATAATTCGGGCGCCTAAGGCCAGAACGGTAGCCGAAGAAAAGTACGGCTGGCCGGGCGCTGGCCGCTGGGGTGGCGGTGGGTGAAGGTAGCCCGTTTTGTCCCGCAGTAGTCTGCATTATCGTTGCATACCAGGGCACCCCGCCAGAGTCTTCGCTGTTGCCGGCGTCTTAACTGAGGCCAGGCCCCGATTTCCAGCATTGACCTACTTCCAGCCTCCTGCGAATAGCGGTTGTGGGCGTCCGGTCCGAGGATGGCAGGTGGTCGACACGATTGGTATACTCGTCGCGCAGTAGGGTGCGGGGCTTGCCCCCGCCCGTCGTGGAACGAACCACTTCGCAAGGAGGATAACCCAGCCTTTCGGCCCTAAAGGGCGGGAGCTTTTAAGGCTGTTTGAAAATAATGCCGCCCTTCAGCACCAGCTTCACCTGCCGCAGGGCCATGATGTCCTGGGTGGGGTCGTTGGGCACGGCAATGATGTCGGCCAGCAGGCCGGGGGCCAGGGTGCCCCGGTCGGGGAGGTGAAAAAGCCGGGCGTTGCCGCTGGTAGCGGCCCGCAGCACGACCAGCGGCGTCAGGCCGTAGTCCTGCACCAGCAGCTCCAGCTCCCGGGCGTTGTCGCCGTGGGCGAAGACGCCCGCGTCGCCGCCGATAGCCAGCGTGACGCCGCTTTTCAGGGCCGCCGCCATGCTGAGGCGCTTTTGCTGCAGGCGCTCGGGCAGCGGAGTCTGGCCGGGAGCCCAGCCCCGGTAGCGTGAAATGGCGTCGCCGGCGGCCACGGTGGGGCACAGGGCCACGCCGCGCTGCTTCATGAGCCGGAACACTTCCGGGGTGCCCGCGTCGCCGTGCTCAATGGTTTCGACGCCCGCCAGCGTGGCCCGGCGCATGCCTTCGGGCGTGGAAGCGTGGGCCACTACGGGCCGGCCGGCCGAGTTGGCCGTCCGCACAATCAGGTTCAGCTCGTCCTGGGTAAAGGTCGGCCGGGACGGCTCGTTCGGCCCCCAGCGGTAGTCGGCGTACACCTTGATGATATCGGCCCCCTTGCCAATCTGCTCCCGCACGGCCCGGATGATCCCGTCTACGCCGTCGGCCTCCTGGGCACCCTGCGGCACATCGACGTCGGCGGAGAGCTTGGGGCCGTAGCTGCCCGTGGCTACCAGTGCCCGGGTGGCCACCAGCAGGCGCGGCCCGGGAATCAGGTTCTGGTCGATGGCCTGCTTCAGGCCCACGTCGGCGTAGTCCGCGCCCTCGGAACCCAGGTCCCGGGCCGTGGTGAAGCCGGCCTCCAGGGTGCGGCGGGCGTGGACCGTGGCGCGGGCCACCCGCAGCGCCTGCGACTCCAGCAGCACCTGGTCGTTCCACGTCGTCTCATTATAAGGGTGCAGCAGCAGATGCGAATGCCCTTCAATCAGGCCCGGCAGCAGCGTCAGCCCCGGCAGCTCCAAGGTCTGGGCCCCCACGGGAGCCGTAATCTGGGCCGCTGGTCCCACGGCCTTTATCCTGGTCCCTTCCACCAGTACGGCCCAGCCGGGGTGCAGGTCCTGGCCATCGAAGACGGCGGCGGGGCGTAGCAGGATAGCGGGAGCGGCGGAAATCTGGGCGACAGCCGGTGGTATGCCGGCAAAGCCGAGCAGAGCCGCCAGCCCGAAGGCCAGCGGGCGGATTGGAGAAGAGGGAAGCATCGGCAAAAGATAGCCGGAAAGAAACCGGATATCCGAAAAAGCGCCGCCGGAATTTGAATCCGGCGGCGCTGGGAGCGGGTTGGGAAAAGCAATCAGGCCCTTACTTTTCGCTTCACCTTCATCTTTTTAACTTCCGGCGCGGCCGGCTGATTGGGGCTGCCGACGAGCGTCATTTCCTTCACCAGGTGGCCGGCCCCGGCGTATTTATCGACCACGAAGAGCAGGTAGCGCACGTCCAGGGTGATGTTGCGCACCCGGTCGGGGTCGTACATGATATCGGACATGGTGCCTTCCCAGTTGCGGTCGAAGTTGACGCCGATCAGCTCCCCGCGGCCGTTGATAACCGGGGAGCCGGAGTTGCCGCCGGTGGTGTGGTTGGTGGCAATGAAGGCCACCGGCACCGTACCGTTGACGGCGTAGGGGCCGTAGTCTTTGGCCTGGTACAGCTCCGCCAGCCGGGCCGGCACTTCAAAGTCCGGGTTGGTCGGATCGGCCTTTTCCATCAGGCCGTCGAGGGTGGTGTAGTAGTCGTACTGCACGCCGTCGGCGGGCTGGTAGCCGGCCACCTGCCCGTAGGACACGCGCAAAGTCAGGTTGGCGTCGGGGTAGAACTTCCGGTCGGTCTGCATCTGGCGCAGCCCGGCCAGGTAGGTGCGCGAAAGCAGCGCAATGTTGTCGGTAGTTGAGGTGTACACGGGCAGAATGATGGCCCGGTAGTGGCTGATAACCGCCGTAGCCAGCTGGTAGGCGGGGTCGTCGGTGAGGGCGCGGGCGTTGCCCTGGGCCAGCTCGTCCAGCACCGCGGCGGCTCCGGCCGCGGTGGTCAGGCGCGAGCGGCGGAAAAGCTGGGCGGCGTATTTCGTCCAGCCCGCGGGGCCCGGGTACTGCTGCTGCAGCGCCTTCACGTAGTCCGGCACCAGAGCCGGTGGCGTCCCCCCGGCGTACAAGGCCAGCAGGGCGGCGGCTACTTTCTGATCGGTGGGTGCGCTGTAGTTTTTGAAAAAGCCCACCCGGCCTTTCTTCGCCTTGTCGGCCGCGGCAGCTACTTCGGCGGCGGGTCTTTTCTGGGCTATCAGCTCGGGCAGGTGGGCAAGGCTGTTGGCGTAGGCCAGCAACTCCACGCCCAGCACGGCTTCCGTCACATAGTCGCGGGCCAGGGTATAGTCGCGCCCGGTACGGTAGTTTTGCTCGAAACCGGCCAGCAGCGGCCCGTAACCGGCTTTGCGGGCATCGTCGCCGCTTTGCACCCACTGGGTGAAGCGGGCTTCCTGCTCCTGCTTACGCGCCACGGCGTCCAGCTTTTTCAGGCCCCGGGTTTCGCCGATCCACTTTTTCCAGTAGTTGGCAATGCCGGCATACTTGGCCGCGTACTGAATCCGGACCTGGTCGGAAGCCTGCATGTCGGCAGCAAGCAGGCGTAGCTTGGCCTCCCGGACTTTCACCTTGGCCGGGTTCGACACCGAGTAGGTTTCAGCCACGCCCCACGACGTGAGGTACTCGTTGGTACGGCCGGGGAAGCCGAGGACCAGCGTGAAGTCGCCGGGCTTGATGCCGCTGAGCGAAATAGGCAGGTGGTGGCGGGGCTTGAAAGGCTGGTTGGCCGCCGAGTAGGGCGCGGGCCGGTTATCGGGGCCGGCGTAGATGCGGAACAGGCTGAAGTCGCCGGTGTGGCGGGGCCAGGCCCAGTTGTCGGTGTCGCCGCCGAACTTGCCGATGGCCGACGGCGGCGCGCCCACCAGCCGGATGTCGGTAAACACCTCCGTGACAAACAGATAATACTCGTTGCCATTGAAAAACGGCCGGATAAACGACTGGTAGTGGGTGCCCTGCACCGCCGCCTGCGCCACGCGCTGGATGTTGGTCTGCACCAGCCTCTCCCGGTCGAACTCGGTGATGCCGGTGGTGGGTACGCCGACCAGAATCTGCGCCGTAACGTCCTCCATGCGAACAATAAACGTCGCCGTAAGGCCCGGATTGGGCAATTCTTCGGCGCGCTGCATGGCCCAGTAGCCCTTGGTCAGGTAGTCCTGCTCCACCGACGAATGGCTCTGGATCTGGCCGTAGCCGCAGTGGTGATTGGTGAGCAGCAGGCCCTGGTCGGAAATGATTTCGCCGGTGCAGCCCCCGCCGAACTGCACCACGGCATCCTTGAGGCTACCCTGGTTGACGCTGTAAATCTGTTCGGCGGTAAGCCGGAGGCCCTTTTGCTGCATGTCGGCCTCGTTGAGCTGCTTGAGCAGCAGCGGCAGCCACAGGCCTTCGTCGGGTGGCGCGGCCCAGGTGGCAACGGGGACAATCAGCAGCGCCAGCAACGCCAGCCGGGAGAGAATACGCATAGTGCAGCAGGGTGGTAGGGTACGAAAATACGCGTTGCGGGCCGAAGCCCGGCAAAAAAGCCCGCGCTGGGCGGCGCGGGCTTCGGACGGGCTTCGACCAAAACGGGGCTACGAATGGCCCAGCTCCGCTACCGCCGGTTGGGTTGTGTCGCCCAGGGCGGGGGCGGGGGCGACGCCGGCGGCCGAAAGAGCCGAGGTGCTTTCCCAGGCCTGGAAGCGGGAAATCTCGCCCTGAAACCTGGTGATAAACCAGCTGATCAGGCTCAGGTCATCCAGGAAGCCGATAACCGGAATAAAGTCCGGCACCAGATCTACCGGCGACAACACGTAGAGCAGCACGGCTACGCCGGAAACGACGGTGCCCCCTTCAATCTGCCGGTACGCGCCGCTGATGTAGGCCCGCACCAGGCGCACCAGCGTCTGGGCCAGGTCGAAGAGCTGCCCGAAAGTACCCTTGGCGCTTTTTTTATCGGCCAGCTTTTCGGCCACTTCCTTCAGCACGATGGCAATCTGGAAGGGCTTACCCAGCAGCTTGCCGGCGCGGGCAATGAAAACGTTGAAGATGGCGTTTTTGGAGAGTTTAAGACCTTTTTCGGCAAGAGACGACATACGCGGAAATTGAGAGTAGAAAGTGGAGGGCTTTACGAAACCGTATTTAAATGGTTGATGAGGCCCTTAACATCGGCAACCCCAACGCGCCGGGCTGGTGAACCAGGCGCGGCGGGTTGCCCCGGGCCCGGGTCAGCCGGGGCAGCGCGGTTTGCTGCCCCGGCGGGTTTCGCCAAGCCGGAGCCCGGGGGCGCCCTCGAAAGCCGATGCGCCCGGATTGCGTATTTCTTCTACCTTCGTCCCGCAATACCCCGCCCTGCTATGTCAACTGCTCGCCCTCAGCCCGGCCAATACGTGGCTTATTTCGACAACTACATCAGCCGCGTACCCGCCGGGGCCGAACCGCTGACCGTCCTGGCGGAGCAGCCCGCCGAATTGCGCCAGCTCATTGGCGGCCTCACCGAGGAGCAGGCCCTGACGGCCTACGCCCCCGGTAAGTGGACCATCAAGGAAATGCTGCTGCACATCATCGATACGGAGCGCATTTTCGCCTACCGCGCCCTGCGCATTGCCCGCGGCGACCAGCAGCCCCTGCCCGGCTTCGACGAAAACGCCTACGCCGAGGAGTCCGGGGCCAATGCCCGTTCGCTGAGCGACTTATTTCAGGAATACGACGCCGTGCGCCAGGCCACGCTGACCTTGTTCCGCAGCTTCACGCCCGCGCAGCTCGACCGCACGGGGACGGCCAGCAACAACCCGCTTAGCGTGCGTGCCCTGCTGTTTGTATTGCCGGGGCACGAAGCTCATCACCGGCATATTTTGCGCGAGCGGTATTTGCCGCTGCTGCGCTAGTTACCTTCGCACAACACCTTCCAGCGCGCCTGCGTTAAGGAATGGTAGTTTATTTTCTCCCCTAACCATTTTGCACCATGGCTAAAGCACAAGACGCCCGCAAGGAAAAAAAGAAGGAGCCGGCCAAGACCACGAAGGAAAAGAAGGCCGCCAAAGACGAGAAGAAGAAATCTAAAAGCAGCAGCAGCGAATAGCTGAAACAAAAGCTTAACCAGGAAGGGGAGTACCCGGCATTTGCCGGAGTGCTCCCCTTCCTGGTTTTTAAGTTGCTGGTCAAGCGCTTAGCCTGATTGGGGTTGGCCGCATCTAGGCGGAGCTTTCAGAGCTCAACGCTATACTCGTTGTGAAGTGGTTTGTTCAACGACGGGCGGGGGCAAGCCCCGCCCCTACAGCGTGTAGTAGGGCTCTTTTTCTTTGTCGTGGTGGTGGAGGTAGCCGTGCAGGGTTAGCTTGATCAGGGTTTGGTAGGCCCGGCGCTTGCCCAGGTTGCCCAGCTTCATGTACTGCGCCAGGGTGATGCGGGGATATTTGCGCAGGTATTCCAGCACGGCCAGCTCGTGGCGGTTCAGGGGCAGTGGTTCGAACCGGGTGGGCTGGTCCCGTTCCAGCGCCCTTTCGGTGAGGCCGCTGGTTTGCACGCTTTCGTCGCGCACGCGCACGTAGCCGCGCCAGTCGCCCTCGGCTACCTGGGCGCGGTGGGGCTTGCGGGTGCTTTCGGCCACCGTCACGATGATGACGGTGTGGCCATTTTCCTCGGTTTCCTCAAAGTGCAGACTCAGCGGGGGCTCCACGTACTGCGCGGCGGCCAGCTGGAGCAGGTACATTTCCTCTTCCGCGTCGCGCACCCCCACCACGCGGCCGGCGTCGTCGACGCCGATGAGCACGTGGCCACCGTGGGTGTTGGCCAGCGAAGTCAGGGTGCGGGAAATGCGGGTCGGGTGGGTGGTTTTCTTCTTGAATTCAACCCGCTCGCCTTCCCCCTGTCTGATCAAGCTGTGGAGGTCCATGGTTGTTGGTTGTTGGTGGGTGGTTGTTGGTTGACGTCCGAATGGAAAATGAGCAGGCCATCACGGCCGCCCGCCCTGGTGGTTTTTGGTTGACGTCCGAAGCTATGGGGCTGAGGGCTTCATCTATTCACAAGGCCCCCATTATGACATGATTGGCTAAAAACCAAAACCCACCCACCAAAAAACCAAAAACCAAAACCCAAAAACCAACACTTACCCGATGCCGGTTTCTTCCGCCGAAATCTGCCACAGACGGCTGGCTTCGGTGCGGTTCTGGGCGTTGCCGGACAGCAGGCGGGCGGGCTTGCTGTGCTTGAAGTAGCGCCCGCTGACGTGGGCTACCTCCGGGGCCGAGGCCAGAAAGATACTGGTCTGCGCTCCGCGCTCCGGGCTGACCATGAATGGCTTGCCCAGCCCCCACATCGTTTTCAGCAGCCAGGAGCTGTTCGGATTCACCAGGCCCGTATCTACAATGCCGGGGTGCAGGCAGTTGGCCGTGATGCCCGTCAGGTCGAGGCGGTGAGCCAGCTCGTTGGTGAACAGGATGTTAGCCAGCTTGGAGTCGCAGTACGCGGCAAACGAGCTGTACTTGTCCGGGTCGTTGCGGACTGCCTGCGAGGCTTCGATTTCGCCCAGCCAGTGGCCGTCCGACGCTACGGTAACCACCCGCGCCTTGCCGGCGGCGTCGAGCTGGGGCAGCAGCAGGTTGGTCAGGGCAAAAACCGACAGGTGGTTCGTCACCCAGCTCAGCTCGTGGCCTTCGGTGGTAATGCGAAGGGGGCCCGGCATCACGCCCGCGTTGTTGACCAGCACGTCGAGCTTCTCGTAGCGCCGGCCGACTTCGGCCGCCAGCTCCCGCACGTTGGCCAGCAACGACAGGTCGCAGAGCAACACGTCAACCAGGGCTTCGGGCACGGCGTGCACAATGTTGGCGCGGGCTTTTTCGGCTCGCTCGGCGTCGCGGCATACGAGCACCATGCGGGCGCCGCGGCGGGCCAGCTCCCGGGCCGTAAAGTAGCCGATGCCACCCGAGGCCCCGGTGAGCAGGATAGTTTTGCCGTGCAGTAATTTAGGATCCACAAATGCGGCCATAAGGCGAAGGAGAAGTCAGCAGACGAAACGGCCCACCGAACGGGGGCCGGGTATTAACGCTAAACCGATACCGGGAAGTTTTACTTTTTCGCGGCGGCCCACCAAGCAAAATGCCGTTTCCTCGCGGAAACGGCATTGGGTAGCCAAAACAAAAAGCGGTTTCGCTTAGAAAGGCAAATCGTTGTCGTCGTCGCCGGCGATGGGAGCGGCGGGCTGAGCCCGCAGATTCGGATTCTGGTTCTGAGCCGGCGCCGGAGCGGCGGCGCGGGGCGCGGCCTGCTGGCTGTAGCCTCCGCCAGCGGGAGCACCACCACCGGAGCCGGCATCAATTTTCCAGGCTTCGAGGTTGGTGAAGTACAGCATCTGGCCGTTCTTATTGAAGCCGCGGCCGCGCAGGTTGAAGGTAACCTTTACTTCGTCGCCTACTTTGAAAGGGTCGATGAGGGCCGTCTTGTCCTGCACCAACTGAAATTTGATATGCTCAGGGTATTGGCCATCCTGAACTTCCAGCACGAACTCGCGCTTGCGGAATTTCTCACTCACCTGCTGTTCGTCGAAGATTTCGTGCAGGCGGCCGGTAGTGTCGTAAGCCATAAAAAGGAATATTAGAAGGGGTGTGAAACGTAAACAAACGTACGAAAAAAAACGCGTTTCGGCTAGGTGAGCCGGGGGAAATCCGCCCCCGATCCCTGCGTATCTTTACCCGGTAGTTCCGCTCAATCCGCTCAGAATCCCCTTCTCCGCATGAATTCTTCCTTCGCTTTAGCCCTGCACGGTGGGGCCGGTACCATCTCCCGCACCCTGATGACCACCGCCGCCGAACAGGGCTACCGGCAGGCCCTGCAAGCCGCCCTCGAAGCAGGGTATGATGTTCTTCGTCAGGGTGGTCCGGCGCTCGATGCGGTGGAAATAGCCGTGCGCAGCCTCGAAGACTGTCCCCTGTTCAACGCCGGCCGGGGTGCGGTTTTCACGCACGAGGGGCACCACGAAATGGATGCCGCCATTATGGATGGCCGCGACCGGGCCGCCGGGGCCGTGGCCGGGGCGCGCACCGTGCAAAACCCGATCCGGGCCGCCCGGCTGGTGATGGAAAAAACCGACCACGTGCTGCTGGCCCACCCCGGCAACGACGCGCTGGCCCGCGAGCATGGCCTGCCCACGCAGCCCGCCGCCTACTTCTTCACCCAGCACCGCTACGACCAGCTTCAGGAAGCCCGGGCCGACGGCAAGATGCGCCTCGACCACAGCGAAGCCAAAGCGCCGCTGCCCACCGAGGACCCCAAAAAAAAGATGGGTACCGTGGGTGCCGTGGCCCGCGACCAGCACGGCAACCTCGCCGCCGCCACCAGCACCGGCGGCATGACCAACAAGCGCTACTCCCGCATCGGCGACTCCCCCATCATCGGCAGTGGTACTTTCGCCGACAACCGCACCTGCGCCATCAGCTGCACCGGGCACGGCGAATTTTTCCTGCGCGCCGTAGTGGCCCACGACATTTCCTGCCTGATGGAATACCGCGGGCTGAGCCTGGCCGAAGCCTGCCGCATCGTGGTGCACGAGAAGCTCGCGCCCGTCGGCGGCGAAGGCGGCCTGGTAGCCGTCGACGGTCTGGGCAATATTGCCCTGCCCTTCAATTCCGACGGCATGTACCGCGCCAGCCTGTCTTCCGCCAGCCCACTGTACATCGGTATTTACAAGGACTAACTCCCGCTGAAAAAGCCGCCCTATATACAAGGAGTGAAAAGCATGACATTTATTCCTTCTGGGTAGACTAAGAACGCCGGCCTTCCCGTGGAAAGCCGGCGTTTTTATGGGGTCGCCGAAAGGGGAGTGGCTTTACTCCACCGGGCTGTGGCTCGTGACGGGCGAAGGAGTCGGCACGGGCAGGCGCAGCGTTTTGTCGGCGTAGAATTTCCGTTCGGTGATATCGTAGACGTTGCCTTTGGCCAGCACGTGCATGGTCACATTCTCCAGCGAAATGGGCGTGCCCTTTTTGGCGGCGGCGGCATTGTTGTGCTGAATGTTGTGGCCGTCGAGGATGATGACCAGATTGGAGCCGATGGTTTCGATCAGGCAGCCGTCGGTGATGAGGATGCCGGTGTCTTCGCCCAGCCCGATGCCGATCAGCTTGGGGTGCAGGGCAACGGCCTCGATCAGGCGGCCGAAGCGGCCGCGCTTCACGAAGTGGGAATCGATGATGGTGTTGCGGGTCAGGCTCAGGCCGGTGCCCATTTTCACGGCCCCCTTCATGAGGGCGTCGGGCACGCTGCCGCCGCGAATCATGATGTGCGACATGGCCATGGCCCCGGCACTGGTGCCGGCAATGACGAAGTTGGGCTCAGTGTAGTAGCGCTGCGTCAGGCAGTCCAGAAATTCGCTTTCCCCGAACATTTCCTTCAGGCGCGACTGGTTGCCGCCGCTCATCATGATGATGTCGGCCGCGAGCAGGCGGGCCACATATTCGGGCTCCCGCGCGTCTTCGGGCGTGCGGATGTCCATAATGCCGATGTTCAGGCAATTGAGCATGGCAAACGACGAAACGTAAATCTTGCTCACTTCCTCCGGAATCATAGACGCCGTGGTAATGACCTCAATGCGCGGATCGGTCTTGCCCGACTCGAGCACGACGCGCTTGATGATGCCGAGCTCGAAGAAGTTCAGGTAGTACTTCTTTTTGGTGCGGGGGTTGGGATAAGTGCCTTTATCCTCATTGCCACCGATGGCAATCAACTTCCCGAGTGGTTTCTGTGCTTTCAACGCGAAAAATCAACTTAAAGAAAACGAAAGGTAATAACTGCCGATGGGCAAGCAAGGTTCACGCCACATACTTGGCCGCTGAGCCGTAATTTATCCGGCCCGGCCCACCAGGGTGTCAAACGTGCTGGTGGCAACGGAATGGTAATTGGGCCGGGCTTCGGCATACAACGCCTGAGCCCGCGCCCGGCCACCGGGCGTATTGAGCAAGGCCTTATAGAGCGGGATCAGAAATTTGCGCCGGCCCACGTGAGTCAGGAACTGGTGCAGGGCTTCGTCGGCGGGGGCGTAGCCGGCGGCAATGGTCCGCGGAAACCAGGCGGCCAGAATTTCGGCGTTGCCGGATCGGGTGAACCCAAAGGCGGCGTCCAGGTCCCGGACCTGGGCCAAAGAAAGCGGCGGCAGGCCGTGCAGAAAGTGAACCCACTCGTGGCTGCTCCAGGCGGCTACGTCGGGGGCGGCGGCCGGCGTACCCTGCTGCCAGCCGCGGAGTGCCTCGTCCACGGCCGCGAAGCGGGCGGAGCTTACCGGTGGGGCTACCGCCGGAATACCCGGGCCGTTGATCCAGGCGTCGAGCTGGAGCTTCCCGGCCAGGCCCGGCGCCTGATCCAGCAGCTCGCTGCGCAGGTAAGCCACGAACGATTCGGTATCCATCGACTGAAAGCTGTGCCGGGCGAAGTACTCCTTAATAAAGGTGTCCAGCTTTGCGCGCCCTACCAGGTGCTCCAGGGTGAGCAGGAGGTAGTCGCCTTTTTCGTAGGCAATGTCGTTGAGGCCTTCGTCGGGGTCGCGGCCGGCCAGGTCGAGGTGGAGGTGGGTGTCTTGGCTGGCGGCCCCCAACTCCTCTATCGTATGGAGCAGGCCGGTGTGGCCCAGCACCTGGAGCATATCGGCATAAGGTCGGCCGTAGAGCTTTTCCATAATGCGCCGCTCGAAGTAGACCGTGAAGCCTTCGTTCAGCCAGAAGTCGTTCCAGGTAGCGTTGGTCACCAGGTTGCCCGACCACGAATGGGCCAGCTCGTGGGCCACCAGACTGGTCAGGCTCCGGTCGCCGGCCAGAATAGTGGGCGTTACAAATGTTAAACGCGGGTTTTCCATGCCGCCAAACGGGAAGGAGGGGGGCAGTACCAGCAAATCGTACCGCTCCCAGCGGTAAGGACCATACAGCTCTTCGGCCGCGCCCACCATTTTCTCCAGGTCCACGAACTCGTGCGTGGCTTTGGGCAGCGTAACGGGCTCGGCGTAAATCCCGGTGCGGGTGCTGAGGGGCGCAAACTCCACGTCGCCCACGGCCAGCGCCATCAGGTAGGCCGGGATGGGCTGATCCATGCGGAACGAGTACTCGCCATTGGCGGCGCGGGTCTGCGGATTTTCGGCGCTCATCAGCGCCAGCAGCCCGGCGGGTACCCGCACGCGGGCCTCGTAGGTGAAGCGGATACCGGGCGAGTCCTGGCACGGAATCCAGGTGCGGGCCAGGATGGCCTGCGACTGAGTGAACAGAAACGGCTGCTGCCGGCCGGCGGTCTGCGCCGGGGCCAGCCACTGCAACGCGGCCGCGCCGGGCGTGGTGCGGTAGCGCAGCGTAACGGTGGTCGTGTCGGGCCTGATCGTGACGCGCAGCGGCTGACCCAGCGTGGCATCATCGGCGCCCAGCACAAAGGAGGTAGCCTCCCCGGAGGGGCCACCGAGCAGCGCGGCCTCAATTTCAAGGTGACGGGCATCGAGCCAAAGCTCCGTAGCCCCGGTGTGGTTGTCGAGCGTCCAGGTGGCCTGGCCCGTCAGGGTGTGGCTGGCGAAATCGACGCTTAGGTCGAGGGCGAGGTGGCGCACCTGAACTTCAGCGGGGCGGGCATAGCTGTGCGGGTCGGGCGTAAGCATAGAGCAGACGGGGCAGTGAGAGCGGAAGAAGAGTTGAGCCCTCCGAGGTGGCAGGCGGCAAAGATAAGCCAAAACCCGCCGGGCACTATTGGCTGGTACGCAACAGTGCGGGTAAAGGCAAAACGCCTAACTTGCACCCACTGGTGGAATACTGCCGGGCAGACAACCCAGCGCCCCGGAAAACAGTAAGACGCGCAGTGCCCTGAAACCGGGTTTGGTTAGCTTTTTGACTAACCCTTCTCAGGCACCCACTGCCCTTTCTACCACCTCCAGTGAAATCCATGAACCAAGCAATTCGTCCTACCTTCTTCACCACCCTGCTGTTCTGGCTGATGAGCCTGACGCTCGTTACCGCGTCGTGCAGTCAGGATCAGAAGGATACCGCTCAGGAAGCAGAGTCCGGCGGGGGCTTGTTCGGCACCGGCCCAGCCGGTGGCGCCCAGCCTACCCTCGACAGTGTGTACATCACCCGGGCTATGAACGCCGAGCCGGCCTTCAAGCCGCAGCTTCTCTGGGCCAAGAAGTTCTACCGGGAGCGGGAGTTCCGCCTCGGCTGGTTTCGTAACCACGAGGTGGTGCCCCAGGCCAAAACTCTGCTCAGCGTCATCAATAAAGCCGCCGACGAAGGTCTCGACCCAAAGAACTACAAGATCAAGGACTTCGATAAGCTGTTTGCCGAGCTGGACAAAGCCCAGGGCGACTCCACTAAGCGCAATGCCCTGGAAAAGGAAATCGATGTGGCGCTGTCCGGCACCTATTTCAACTATGCCTCTGATTTCTACCGGGGTACGGTGAATCCGCGCGAAGTGAAAGGCATTGACTGGGATGTGAAGCGCAACAAGATCAAGCTCCACAAGGCGCTGATGACCATCCTGAAGGAGCGCGAAAGCACTTACCCGTACTACGAGTTTGAGCCTTTGCACCCGGAGTATGATGGCCTGAAGAAGGCCCTGGCCCAATACCGCACGATTCAGCGCAACGGCGGCTGGCCTGCGCTGCCCGCCGGCACCAGGCTGAAGCCCGGCGACGCGTCGCCCAATGTGACGCTGCTGCGGCAGCGCCTGCTGGGCACCCCGGCCCCGGTGGCGGCTACGGAAATGCCGGCCCAACCGGTGGCTGATGCTGGAACCACCCCGGATCCGGCCCCCACGTACGACGCGGAACTGGTGGCGGCCGTCAAGGAATTTCAGCGGGATATGGGGCTGAAAACAGACGGTATCGTCAGTGGCGAAACGGTGAAGCAGCTCAATGTTCCGGTGTCGGACCGGGTGCGCCAGATCACCGTGAACATGGAGCGGTGGCGCTGGGTCCCCAAGCGTTTCGAGAAGGACTACCTGCTCGTGAACATCCCCGACTATAAGCTTCACGTCATCGAGAACGAGAAGGAAGCCTTCACCATGCGCGTCATCGTGGGCAAGAC
This sequence comes from Hymenobacter fastidiosus, assembly GCF_039539565.1. Lineage (NCBI taxonomy): Bacteria > Pseudomonadati > Bacteroidota > Cytophagia > Cytophagales > Hymenobacteraceae > Hymenobacter > Hymenobacter fastidiosus. The sequence continues at coordinate 112,960 of NZ_BAABDJ010000001.1, forward strand.
CCTGAACGCTACGCCCGTGTTCAGCGACAAGGTAGAATACGTGGTGTTGTCGCCCTACTGGAACGTGCCGTGGAGTATTATCGAGAAGGATCTGAAGCCTAAGCTGATCAATAATCCGGCTTATCTCGACCGCCTCGATATGGAGGTGGTGCAGGGCTACGGCAAGAAAGCGGTAGTGGTGAGCCCGTCTTCCATCGACTGGTCGAGCATTGAGCAAAAGACTTTCAAATACACCGTGCGCCGCCGCCCGGGGCCTAAGAATGATCTGGGGGAAGTGAAGTTTATCTTCCCCAACTCCAACGACGTGTACCTGCACGATACACCCCACGACGAGCTGTTCAGCCAGGGGAAGCGCGGGTTCAGCCACGGCTGCGTGCGGGTGGAGGAACCCCTCAAACTGGCTGAGTACCTGCTGCGCAACAAGCCCGGCTGGGATATGCAGACCATTCAGGATACCATCGCGGAGCGCCGCGAAAAGCATGTATCGCTCAAGGAGGCGCTGCCCGTGTATCTGGTTTACTTCACCTCCTGGGTAGATGAGGCGGGCCACGTTAATTTCCGCGACGATATCTACGGGCACGACAAAGCACTGGCCCAGGAGTACTTCAACTAATCAGCACGAAGCAGGTTTCCTGCTCTTTGTCTGAATCCGATACGACGCCCCGTCTGCATCCGCAGGTGGGGCGTTCTGTTTTCGCTCAGCCAGGCTTGGCCTGCATTGCTGTCGTCTTCAGGTAGTATAGTCCAACTGTAGCATTCTCTACGGCAGCAGGCCCCACGGCGGGTCACGTGTCGTGCTTGCCGCGTGATGCTCTCATTGAGTTTCCAGAGTGGTCTGAGGATAAGCAATCGGGCAAGAAAAGGGGAGAGCCTCAGTTTACATATGTAAAACATATGTAAACTGAGGCTCTCCCCGCAAAAGGGGCTAATTCCAAAAGTAAACTGACGCAAAGGGAGGGTGGAACGGAATGCCGGTTCCTGTGGCGAATCCTACTGCCCGAAAGATTCGGTACATTTGTAAATAAACCTACTTTCAGGCATGGTTGAGCGGATTCGAGATATTCTAAAGGCCCGGCAGCTGACCCCGACGCAGTTTGCGGACGCTATCGGCCTGGCCCGCCCCATCGTCAGCCATATTCTGAGCGGCCGTAATAAGCCCAGCCTGGAAGTCATTCAGAAGATAATTGCCGCCTTCCCGGATCTGTCATTGCCGTGGCTGCTCAGCGGCTCCGGCGCCATGACGGCTACCGCACCGGTCATGGCGGCTTTACCGGCACCTACGAGCCCCGCAGAGCCTCTGCGGGCACCGGAAAGCAGAGCGGCCCCAAAGCAGGTCCGTCCGCTCTTGCCGGAGCCAGCGCCGGAAGCTGATATCCTGCCTCAAGCCCCCGCCGTTCCGGAAAGGGTACAAGTGCCCGCGGTACCCGTCCCAGCCCCGGTACCGCCCGCCGAGCCAACGGCACCGGTCACTGCCGCCGGTTCTGCTCCGCCCGACTCAAGGGCGCTATCCTTAGCGGTTTCGCTGGGGGAGCCCGGGAAACGCATCCGTCGCATCGTTATCTTCTATCACGACGGCACTTTCGCGGATTATCAGCCGGAATAAACCAGCGTTACGTGGCACTGACCGGCTATGGGTGCTGCCGATATCAGCAGCGCCCGCGCCCTGCGGAGTGGAGTGCAATCCGCTGAGCGGTAAGAAGCTATTATTCCAGCCGGTACAATTTGGCAGAGTACCGTCCCTTTAGCGCAGGTACAAGGGTGATTAGTAAAATAACAGCCCGGAAAAGCGTTAGTAATGCATACTTGATATAACGGGATAATTATAAAAATAAGCTCAGTGTTGGAGGAGGGTGTGAATCCTTTTTAACGTAGTTTAATTCTCTATTTATCAAGATGTTGTCGTTGTATTTATGAATTGATTGATTAGGTTATAAGCGCTGGTTTATGGCAGCGGATTTATGTTTCATAAGTTATAAAAACAGCTTTGCCGCAGAGGGGTGGTACCTGAAATAATGAAAAGCATATCCTGCTAAGAAGGTTGACCAGGAGATGCCAATGAAAAAGCCAAAACGGAAGGTGCTTCAGCGCGCTAATACCATTAGCTGCCGGTCAGGTAAGGCCGGCACAGCGTCACCGGCAAACAGCTGGGCTTTCCTCTGATCACGGGCGGTAGCCGCACCGCCAGGAAACGTACTCCGACAGTACTATTTTTGCAATTGTAATACGGCGCTGGCGAAGTACTGGTCCTGGCGGTGGGTGCTGTTGATAACAAATGTGTTGATCGCGCACTGGTTGCTGCCCAAACCTGCAACAGGGAATGGCGGCGGCTGGAAAAAGCCGGGCGCAGAGTTACCAGGATAAAGCTTGGGAGTTTTGGGGGTGGTGCTTATCTTTGGGTTATGAAAAAGTCTCGTCTGCTCCTTCTGTTTGCCGTCTGCTCTTCCTTCTACCTCACTTCCTGCGAGCAAGCTCCCGATGCTGAGAAAGACCCCAACGCCGATGCGGCCTATAAGCGTAGCCACCGGACCGAAGGGTACCGCGATGCCCAGCGCAGCAACGCCGGCAACTAGCCCCCTGGAATGGTAAGGCTGACCTCATAAGCCTCATCTATAAGCAAAGCCCCACCCGAAGCATATCGGGTGGGGCTTTGCTATGCGCGGTGGACCGCAGTAGAAAAAGGCTAGTGGCTGACCAAAGCCGCGGAGAACGTCAGGTCGGGGAGCTCAATACCTGCCAGGAGTGAGGTTTCGAGTAGCTCGGCCCAGGTACGCAGGTACAGCACCACGTCGTCGCGCTGGTTATGGCGCAGGGCATTGCGGCGCTCGAATGGAATAGCGGCCCGGATAGTGGCATCAGAAAGTCGTTCGAGGTGAGCCAGGTCGGCGCGGGTAAAGCCCAACGCCAGCATTTCATCAATGGTCTGGTCGATGGGCAGACCGCTGGTGGGGCAATAGTCGTTGATCTGCCGCTCCCAGTCGCCGTAGCGCTGCATGGCGCGGGTGTGAATTTCGGCTTTGGTGAGGTGGGTGATGGTCTGGGCCAGGTGGCCGCAGTTGCAGCTGCCCATATGGCCCCACTGGTAGGGTGCCTGGGTGGCGAGGCGCTGAGCCGTGTTGCGCAGGGCCTGAATAACGGGAAGGGTGCTCTTGGCCATATAAAACGAGTTTCAGGAAAATCGAGGGTTGAAGAAAAACGTTACCTCGGTAAGTCGAAAAATAAGGTTTTTGTTTCGGCCGGCCAAGGGAGGGAAGGCTGCGGGTGATTCGGAAACGGCCCGGATAAAAAAAGCGCCCGGCTTTAAGGCCGGGCGCTTCTCAGGAATGCTTAGCTGAGTACCGGCGCTCTACCGGCCGCTGTTGCCGCGAAACGGACGGCGCGGCTGGCCGCCCGCCCCGGCGGGCCGCTCCCGCTCCCCCGTCGGCCGGGAGCCCCCGCTACGGCCTCCCGTAGCGGCCGGGCGCGACTCGCCGCGGCCGGAGCCCTGGCGGGCATCCCCACGGCCGGGCCGGGCCGGGCGACCAGCCGGACCTTTCGGGCGCTGAATAGGCGGGCCCCCGGTGAGGGGCACGGGCACTACGAAAGGGCTGAAATAAGGATGGTCGGAGATAACCGGGATTTCCCGGCGAATCAGCTTCTGGATGTCCTGCAGGTAGGCGCGTTCCTCTTCGTCGCAGAAGGTGAGGGCCTTGCCGTCGGCCCCGGCCCGGCCGGTGCGGCCGATGCGGTGCACGTAGGTTTCGGGCTCGTTCGGGACTTCGTAGTTGATCACGTGAGTCAGCTCATCCACGTCGATGCCGCGGGCGGCAATGTCGGTGGCCACCAGCACGCGGGTGCTGCCGGCTTTGAAGTTGGACAACGCGCGCTGGCGGTGGTTCTGCGACTTGTTGCCGTGAATGGCTTCGGCCGGAATGTTAGCCTTGGCCAGGGTCTTCACTACTTTATCGGCACCGTGCTTGGTGCGGGTGAAGACGAGCACGCGCTTGATGGCCTTGTCCTGCAGGATATGCTCCAGCAGCTCGGGCTTATCGTTTTTGGGCACCATGTACATCGACTGGGTGATGGTGTCGGCAGTACTGGATACGGGCGTGACGGCCACCTTCACCGGATTCGGCTTCAGGATGGAGCTGGCCAGTTCCTGAATCGTGCCGGGCATGGTAGCCGAGAAAAACAGGGTCTGGCGCGAGGTCGGCAGCTTGGGCAGGATGCGCTTGATATCGTTGATGAAACCCATGTCGAGCATGCGGTCGGCTTCATCAAGCACGAAGACTTCGATGTGGCGCAGGTCCACAAAGCCCTGGTTCATCAGGTCGAGCAGGCGGCCGGGGGTGGCAATCAGGATTTCCACCCCGCGCTTCAAGGCGTTGACCTGGGGCGTCTGGCCCACGCCGCCGAAAATAACGGTGTGGCGAATGGGCAGGTGACGGCCGTAGGCGGCAATGCTTTCCCCGATCTGGATGGCCAGCTCGCGGGTGGGCGTGAGCACCATGCAGCGAATGCGGGAGTGCGAATGGTTTTCCAGCTTGGCCGTCTGGCTCAGGATCTGGAGAATGGGAACGGTGAAAGCCGCCGTTTTGCCGGTGCCCGTCTGGGCCACGCCCAGCAGGTCACGGCCGTCGAGCACGTGCGGAATGGCTTGCTGCTGAATAGGAGTAGGGATGGTGTAGCCTTCCTCGTGCAGGGCACGCAGGATGGGCGGAATTAGATTGAGTTCGTCGAACGTCATCAGAAGGAAAATGGGGGAAAAAAAGGCCGCGGCACTGGTTGAGACGGCCGGATGCAGCCTTTTTCAGAAAAAGCAGGCTGCGGGTACAAAAAAATAAAACAAGAAAAAGGGGGCGCCAAAGCCCGGAGGACCAAAGGGCACGAAGCCGGATTGGTCAGTAAACGTATAAGCCCAACAGAAAGCCAGTGGTTTTCGGCTCCATTTTGAAAAAACTATTTACTCTTCCGAACGCCCGATGAACGTCACCGACCGCCAGATTCTCTACGATGGCCACTACAAACTTAGTCAACTTCTGGTGCAGGACGGCGACGAGCAGCTCAAACGGGAGCGGTTTGAGCCCGGTCAGGCCGTCGCGGCCCTCGTTTTCGACCCGCAAAAGCAGCGCTACCTCTGCGTGCGTCAGTTCCGCATCGGGGCCGAAGCCGAAGTACTCGAAATTCCCGCCGGCATGCTCGACAAGGCCGGCGAAAGTCCCGAAGAGGCCATGCGCCGCGAGATTCAGGAGGAGCTGGGCTACGAAACCGACACGCTCGAACCCATCGCTACGGTCTATGCTTCGCCCGGCAATAGTGCCGAGCTGATCCACCTCTACTACGCCGAAGTAAGCCGCCAGACCGGGCCCGGGGGCGGCGCCATCGACGAGCACGAGCAGCTGGACGTCGTGGCGCTGAGCCGGCAGGAGCTTATCGGGGAGCGGTGGCAGGATGCCAAATCGCTGATAGCCGTACAGTGGGTGCAGCTGCGAAATAGACGCCCGAAGCGGGAGGAGCCGGCTTCCCCATTTGTATAAGCTGCCTGCCACCAGGCCGGGTCAGGGCGAAACCTGATCCGGCCTGGTGGCAGCAGATTACCTGCAAATACAGCTTCTACCTGACCTCCACGATGTATTCGAAGCTGTGCTTCAGCTTCGCGTCGGCAATGGTGAGGGTCAGGGGCTGGGGCGTTTCCATTTTAACAAATGGAATACTGCGCACGCTCTTGTACTGATCCTGGTTCCAGAAGCGGCCGGAGCCGGGGGCGAGGACCTGGGTGAAAACCTCCTTGCCCTCCTTGTCCTTGGCCGACAGCGAAAGCAGGGACGGGTCGGCATTCGCGGCTCCGCGGCGGTACATCGTCACCGTTAGCTCGCCGCCGGGGGGCAGCAGGCGGAGGCGCCGCTGGTAGGTGCTGTCGGCCCAGCGGTTCATTTCGCGCTGCGCGTCGATGGCCGTCAGCATCTCGGCGTAGGGGCGGTAGGCCACGCGCGTCATGGTGGCGTCTTTCTGGGAGTCCTCGTCGGTGTTTTTCGTCACGTTCTGAACCAGGGCGCACTCTTCGTCTTTCCTGGGACGCATGTAGCGCTTGCGCTCGGGCGTAATCATCTGGGCCGAAGCCGCCAGGGACGACAGCAGGGTAACGAGGAGGAGAATTTTTTTCATCAGGGAATAAGGGTAGAAACGGAGCCGGGGCCAACCGGGCCGCGGCGACCCAAAGGTACGCAAGCGGCGGGTAGTCGGGTGCCGCCCCGCGTTCAAATGCCGTGCCGGAACGACCGATTTGGGTCCTTACCCGGCCAACTTTTGGAGCCGCTGAAATTTGACACAGCCATAATACCTGCGTAACCCCGGCATCATCTTCGAACACGACCTTTGAAATGGGCCCAACGTCTTGACTTTATGCACGCTCCCACCACCGTTCCCTTGCTGCGCCGCCTTGTGCGGGAACTGGCCTACCTGTTGTTTCAGGGGGCCCTGTTGCTGGCTTTCGTCGGCCGCTCGGCGGCGGGGCTATGGTCGCCCTTTCGCCTGGGGGGCGACGAGCGCCAAACCACCCCGACCCGCCCGCGTCCCCGCGCCCGGCTGACCCATAATCCGGCCCTTGGATGAGTGTGACCAAAAAGCGCCCCCGCCGCAAAGTTGAGCTTGTCGTCGTCTCCGACGTGCACCTGGGTACCTACGGCTGCCATGCCGCCGAGCTGCTGCGCTACCTGAAAAGCGTGCGCCCCAAGGTGCTGGTGCTCAACGGCGACATCGTCGATATCTGGCAGTTCAGCAAAAATTACTGGCCCGCGGCGCACATGCGGGTGGTGCGCCACCTGGCCGGCCTGGCCGCCAAGGGCACCAAAATTCACTACCTCACCGGCAACCACGACGAGCTGCTGCGCAAATTCGCCGGCACCCGCCTGGGCAACCTGCGCATCGACAACAAGCTGGTGCTGGACCTGCCCGAGGGCAAGGCCTGGCTGTTTCACGGCGACATTTTCGACGTGACCATGCAGAACTCGCGCTGGCTGGCCAAGCTCGGGGCCCAGGGCTACGACTTACTGATCCTGATCAACCGCGTCGTCAACTTCCTGCTCCAGAAGCTGGGGCGGCCCCGGGTGGCGCTGTCGAAGGCGGTGAAGGATCGGGTGAAGGGGGCCGTGAATCTGGTGAGTGACTTCGAGCAGACCGCCGCCCGCATTGCCGTCGACAGCGGCTACCGCTTCGTGGCCTGCGGCCATATTCACCAGCCCGAAATCAAAACCGTGACCACGCCCGAGGGGGAAGTTATCTACCTCAACTCCGGCGACTGGGTTGAGAACCTGACGGCCCTGGAATATTCGGCCGCCACCGGCTGGCACCTCTACCGCTACGCCGACGACCCGGCTATGCAATGCCCCGCCGATGCTGAAACGGACGCCGCCGACCAAGCCGCCGACATGCCCGTGGCGGAGCTGCTGACCAGTCTGCTGGCCGAATTCAAGCTGAACAATGCCGTCTGACGTACCGCTGGTATAGTCGTCGCTCTACTCCAAAAAATGCCCCGCATTCTCTACGCCATTCAGGGTACCGGCAACGGCCACCTCAGCCGCGCCCTCGACATTGTTCCCCTGCTGCAACAGCATGCCAGCCGCGTCGATGTGCTGGTCAGCGGCCCGCCCGCCGGTATTGAGCTGCCGTTTGCGGTGAAGTACCGCTGCCACGGCATGGGCTTTATCTTCGGCAAAAACGGCGGCCTCAACTTCGTCAAAACCTTCTGGCAGCTCAACTCGGCGGCTTTTCTGCGCGAAGTGCGCCAGCTGCCGGTAGAAACCTACGATCTGGTGATTAATGACTTCGAGCCCGTGTCGGCCTGGGCCTGCCAGCTGCGCCAAGTGCCCTGCGTGGCGCTGAGCCACCAGAGCGCCGTGCTGAGCGACTACGCCCCCCGGCCCCGGGAAGATGACCTGATCGGCCGGGCCGTGCTCCGCCACTACGCCCCCGTGACGGCCCGCTACGGCTTTCACTTCGACCGCTACGAGCCGGGGATTCATACGCCCGTCATCCGGCGGCAGGTGCGCGAGCTTACGCCCCGAAACGACGGCCACTACACGGTATATCTGCCCTCGTTCGACGAGGAAACCCTCGTGCGCCGGCTCCGCTACCTGAGCTCCGCTACGCGCTGGGAGGTGTTTTCCAAGCACAGCACCCAGGAGTCGGAGCACGGCAACGTGCGGGTGCGGCCCGTGAGCGGCGCGGCTTTCACCGCCAGCCTGGCCCGCAGTGCCGGGGTGCTGTGCGGGGCGGGCTTCGAGACGCCCGCCGAAGCGCTGTACCTGGGCAAGAAGCTGCTCGTGATTCCCATGAAAAACCAGTACGAGCAGGCCTGCAATGCCGCCGCGCTGGCCAAAATGGGCGTGCCGGTGGTGAAGGGCCTGAAGGACCGCCACCTGACGGGCCTCGATGAGTGGCTGCAATCCGGCCGGCCGGTGCCGGTGAGCTACCCCGATGAAACGGCGGCCGTGGTGGGTAAGCTGCTGCTCGAACAGCTGCCCGGGGCGGTGCGGTAGCGCGCCGCGTTCTTTCCTGATTTCCGCCTACGCTTTCCTCCCATGTCTGATCTAGCCGCGACCCTGCCGGCCGCTTTCTTTCCCCCGACCACGCCCGCGGCCTTTTCCCGCGCCGACTTCGGCCCGGACTTCCGTTGGGGCGTCTCGGCCGCGGCCTACCAGACGGAAGGGGCCTGGAACCAGGACGGTAAGGGGCCCAGCATCTGGGACGAGTTCGTGCGCCGTCCCCGCCGGATCCGGCGCGGCGAAACGGCCGACGTCGCCTGCGACTTTTACCAGCGCTGGCCCCGGGACCTGGACCTGCTGCACCAGTTGGGTATTCCCGACTTTCGCTTTTCGGTGGCCTGGTCCCGCGTGCTGCCGGAGGGCACCGGTGCCGTTAATGCCGCCGGGCTGGACTTCTACGACCGCCTCATCGACGGCTGCCTGGAGCGCGGCATCACGCCCTGGGTTACGCTCTACCACTGGGACTTGCCCGCCGCCCTGCAGCGCCGGGGCGGCTGGGCGAACCGCGACGTGGTGGGCTGGTTCACCGACTACGCCCAGCGCGTGGCCGCCCGCCTCGGCGACCGGGTTCCGCACTGGATGGTGCTGAACGAACCCATGGTGTTCGTCGGGGCCGGGCAGCTGCTGGGCCTGCACGCGCCGGGCCGGCGCAGCCTGGGCGGATTCCTGGCCTCGGTGCACCACGCCACGCTGGCGCAGGCCGAGGGTGGGCGGGCATTGCGGGCCGCGCTGCCCGCCACGGCCCAGATCGGCACTACCTTCTCCTGCTCTTACCTCACGCCCTGGCGGCCCGTCCTGCCCCGCGACGTGCGGGCCACCCGCCGCGCCGATGCCCTGCTCAACCGCCTGTTCGTGGAACCCGCCCTGGGCCTGGGCTACCCGATGGCCGATTTGCCCCTGCTCAGCTGGCTGGACCGCTACATCAAACCCGGCGACGAGGACCGCCTGCCGTTCTCCTTTGACTTTCTGGGCGTCCAGAACTACACCCGCGAACTGGTGCGCTACTCGCCCTACGTTCCCCTAGCCTGGGCTTCGCTGGTAGGAGCCAAACAGCGCGGAATGCCCTATACCCAAATGGGCTGGGAGGTATACCCCGAAAGTCTGCACCATATGCTGCGCCAGTTCAGCGCCTACCCCAACGCCCCCCGGCTGCTGGTGACGGAAAACGGCGCGGCTTTTCCCGATGAAGTAAGTGCCGACGGCCGCATCCGGGACCCTGCCCGCCAGGCGTATCTGCGCGCGGCCATCGGGCAGGTGCTGCGGGCCCGGCGCGAAGGCGTGCCGGTCGAGGGCTACTTCGCGTGGTCCTTCACCGATAATTTCGAGTGGGCCGAAGGCTACGAGCCCCGCTTCGGCCTGGTCGGCATCGACTTCGACACCCAGCAGCGCACGGTGAAGGATTCCGGGCGCTGGTACCAGCAGTTCCTGGCGGGGGAGCCGGTAGGGAGTGAAGCCGGGCGGCCGGGGGAAGGGGCCACCCAGGCCAGCGCGGCCGACGGGCGGTAAGCGCCGGGGCGGCCCCGCCAGCGCCGTTTACCGCGGCGCGCGGGGAGCTTTTTCTATCTTGGGGCCATGCAACCCGTCCTTCCCCACCTTCCCTATACCGGTACTGTTCCGATCCTGGAAACCGAGCGGCTCACCCTGCGCGGCTGTCAGCCCGCCGATTTCGCGCCGTTTATGGCTATGTGGTCGGAACCCGACTTCTACCGCTTTCTGGGCCAGAAACCACTGTCGGAGGAAGACGCCTGGACCAAAATGCTGCGCACCGCCGGCCATTGGCCCCTGATGGGCTTCGGCTACTGGGCAGTGGAAGAGAACGCTACGGGCCGGTTCCTGGGCATGGTTGGTTTCTCCGACTTTAAGCGCGCTATCGAGCCTTCTGTTAAAGGACTGCCCGAAATCGGCTGGGTGCTGGCGCCCAGGGCCCACGGCCAGGGCTACGCCACCGAAGCCGTCCGCGCTGCGTTGGCCTGGGGCGATACCCACTTTCCGCCGCTACGTACCGTCTGCATCATCGGCCCGGATAACCGTGCTTCGCTGCGGGTAGCCGAGAAGTGCGGGTACAGGCTGTATGCCCGGACGATCTACAAGGAAGAGCCGGTTCTGCTGCTGGCACGGCAAGAGGCCCGGCTGTAGATTTGCGTTCTTCCGGATCATTCTATAACGAGAGGCGATGGCTGTTTCTGCTAAGTTTTCGCCTCCAGCCCGGGCTATCCGCGCGGCACTGCCCGGGCTGGCCGTCGGCGATGCCCTCGGGGTGCCGGTAGAGTTTTCCAGCCGTGCCGCCCGCCGCCGCGACCCGGTGCTGAGTATGCGCGCCCAGGGTACCCACAATCAGCCGGCCGGTACGTGGTCGGATGATGCCGCGCTGGCCTTCTGCCTGGCTGAGGCGCTTGCCGACGGTTTTTCCGTGGCCAAAGTAGCCGAAAACTGCGGCCGCTGGTACTACCAGAACTTCTGGACGCCCCACGGATCCGTTTTCGATATCGGCGTTACCACCCGCGAAGCCCTTCACCGCCTGAAAGCGGATCCTACTCTGCTTCTGGCCGGCGGCAAGGATGAGTACAGCAATGGCAATGGCTCGTTGATGCGGATTCTGCCACTGGCTTTCTACCGGCCAGCGGAGCTGCTGGCAAGCCGCTTCCAGCTGATTTTCGACGTGTCCGCCGTGACGCATGGTCCCGTTCGCGCGGCCGTAGCCGGCTTTCTGTACCTGGAATTGGCCCGGCACCTGCGCGCCGGACTCGCGCCCGCCGCAGCCTATGCCCGGCTCTGTCAGGAGGCCCCGGCGCAATTACGTCAACTCACTATTCCCGCTGCCGAAGCCGACCAGTTTGAGCGGATCCTCCGCGGCCGCCTGCCCGACGTGCCCGAAACGGCCATCAATAGCCGGGGCTACGTGCTGCATACCCTGGCAGCGGCGCTGTGGTGCCTGCTGCGCTGCGACAGCTACGCTGAAACCGTACTGGCGGCCGTCAACCTCGGTGATGATACCGACACGACCGGGGCCGTGGCGGGCGGTCTGGCGGGGCGGGCGTAGGGGGAAGCCGGAATTCCGCCCGCGTGGCTCGCCGCGCTGGCCCGCCGCCCGGATATTGAAGACCTAGCGGCACGGATGGCGGCGTCGTTGGGAGAAGAGAGTAGCTGAGCTTCTACAGCTTAGGCTGGGCGGACACTTAGCTAAAAGGGCCTTTGAAGCCATCGAAACAGTCATGCTGAACTTGTCGAAGCATCTCTACCGAACGTTTTGCCGCAAAAAAGCGGTAGAGATGCTTCGACAAGCTCAGCATGACCGCCTTTTTCGTTAAGTGTCCACACGCTCTAGGCTGGGCGGAAATTAAAACGCAAAAGCCCTTCAGCATATGCTGAAGGGCTTTTAAACCCAAAAGGCTTTCCGAAGAAAGCCTTTTGCGGTCCGGACGGGACTCGAACCCGCGACCTCCGCCGTGACAGGGCGGCATTCTAACCAACTGAACTACCGAACCATTTGCTTCGCCGGAAAACCATCTGCTTTCCGCTAAAGTGTTGCAAAAATAGAAGACTAATCCGGACTATCCAAGCGGGGGAGACGGTAAAAAACTGGTTTAGTGACCGGGGAGCGTGTAGTCGGGTGAAAACTAGGGGCATAGAATAGGATATATTTTTTGGTCTTCTAAGCCCGGCAGGGCGCAAACAGGCTTTTGCTAACTCCGAAACCCGCGCTAAGCCTGGCGCCCGGCCGCCGCTTACCTGGGCATGAAGCCCGAGGGCATCCGCAAGGCCCGGCGTGCGGGCCGCCTCAAGGGCGTGCGCATCAACGAGAAGGAGTGGAGCTTCTACCGCTCCGAGCTGAAACGCTACCAGAGTCGCTACAACCGCCGTTTGGCCACCGACGAACGGCAAGCCGCCTGACGCAAAGCAACCACCAGCCGTTGCTGGTTTACTGGATATGGTTTACCCCTTAACGTCCAGTACCATGCCAGGGCAAACGCATGAACGAACGGTCAAAGGCATTTGCTGCATCTGAAGCCACTTCACAAAGCCGCGAGTCTGAAACCCAGTTGCGGCAAAAGTGCCTTCAGTTGCTGGAAACGCTAGTGCTCAATGTTCATGCGTTTGCCCTGTGCTTTAACGGGTCTGGCAAAAAGCTGTTGTCAATCAAGCTATGCCAAGCGGGGCCTGCCTGCGCAAAACGTGCCAGAATATGCCCTGCCACCTGCTCCTCCAGCCCCGCTGCCCTGGCCTACGGCACCGCCTTCCACGCCGCCACCCCGGAGCCCGCCACCTACGCCCGCACTCCCGACAAATGCCCGTGGGAGCAGCTGGCCCGCCACATACGCCGCCAGTGCTATTGCTGCGACCTGCTCTACCGCGGCACCCCGAGCTAACCCACACGGCCATCCACACCGCTACCGGCGTGCCGGTGAAGGTGCGCCCCGATCTGCTCGTGCGCCGCCCCGCCGGCCGCCGCCTCACTCTCATCAACTTCAAAACTACCAGCTGCCGCGACCGGACCCACTTCCTGGCCACCATCGAACAATACGACTACGACCGCCAAGCCGCCTTCTACTTCGACGCCCTGCAGGCCGACCGCTTCCTCATCATCGGCGTGCAGAAGAAGGCACCCCACGCCATCTGGGTGTTCGACGCCACCGCTGCCCCGCACCTCCTCGAGCAGGGCCGCCGGAAGTACGCCGCTCTGCTTCGCCACCACATCCGGCAGACAGACAGTGGTGCTGCGGAAGTGTGACGCCATATATCTCTGCCGACCGCCTTCTAAGCGAGCAAGAGGAGAGGCGAAGAAACGAGGCATGCTGGCGCAAATCGGTAGACTGTGCAATGGAGTAGAAAAACACATCTTTACATACGCTTAATGATCAATATATCAATTATTTAAGGTATATAGTTATCGTGAAATTACAATACCAGGCTCTTGGGAAAAGAAAATTCAACCCCCATTGACTTGGTTTAAACTAAAAATTTATATATTTACTTATGTTTAGTTGGTTGGCCGCACAACAGGCCGACTTCGGTCCCCTCGCGTCTCACGGACGCGACTGCCCTCTTTCCGCCTCATAGCCGCGTTACGCCTTAGACGTAGAAGGAGTATGTCCTCGCGAAGCGGGGGTCTACCTGGCTCCCCGCAGCAGTTGCCTCAGCGCGGTTGCGCCCGCATGTTCCCGCTGGCTCCGGCATGGTTACCCCGTTTTTGTGCCTTTTCCTGATGGGCAAGCGGGATAAGGCCTGCCCTCCCCGGCTCCCTTTTTGGGGTGCCCAAAAAAGTACGTCTTGTGTTTGGCAACTCCAGCCGCTATTGGCGCGGTTGGGCCAGGGAAAGCGTTTACATCCTTGTGTCACTCAGGAAACGACGCATGCTACAGGCACCCAAATGGGTTATAAACAGCAGTAGCCCCGACAGAGACACATGGGCCTGCTGGCAGTAAAAAGCCCCATCAAGTCATTGCTCCAGGAGCCTGTCGAAAATTAGGTGGGGCCTATGTTTTCGACACTCCAAAAACGCCGTTCCGGGCAATTCCAAATATCCCGCCTTGTACTGATCCAACAACGGGTATGCCGTTTTTGGCTTGTTTCGAGGTCAGGGGCATTCGCCAACGCTGATTTTTAACAGGCTCTTATGGAAAGACATCCTGAAATACTAAGATTATTGGTTGTCTTTTTTTGCCTGCTTTTCTTGGGGTGTTTGAACCCTAGAATTCCTGGGGCTGCAAGTGTTGAAAGTTCGCCCTTAATAGGAGAATGGGTGATAGTGGAGCAGACAACTACACCGCTGATGATTATTCCACTTTGTAGACCTATTCAAAAAGGTACAACCGTCAAATTCACGCAAACAACCTTTGAAGTTTACCTCAACGCCTCGGGAAATACGTGTGATACTTACGCTTACAAGGCCAGCAATAACCACCTCACTTTTATAAAAGCAGATATGCTTTTCTTATGTACTTATGAGCTAATGCCAAATAGCTTAAAGTTGACTTCCACTAATTTTTTTATTCCGGCTGAATCAGAAAATCCTGGTATTAAAAAGGAGATTATCGCTACCAATCAAAGCGTTATTATCACACTAAAGCGAAGATAACGTGTTCAAAAAAAGCGCTGTGTAACATGTATTCTGTAAGCCATAATACTCTTCGTATTCACGTTTTTTTCAATGCGTAGCGCATATCAGTATCACCCGCTATTCATATTCTACGAGGAGCATAAATATCGGTATAAGCTTGCAAAAAAATTGAGCATTCACCTTTTAACCTGCATTCTCATGAAAACGCCTTTTTACCTGCTGTTTCTTTTGCTGTTGATGGGATTAAGTCTTCCTGCCTACGCTCAAAAAGCCCTCTATATCGGAAAGATTGAAGAGGTGGCCGCGCTTTATAAAACCCAAGTTCAATCAGTGGCAAACAAGGCCGCGAAACCAGCCGAACAAGTACGTTATCAAATGCCTGGGTATGAGCTATTGCTCCGACTACAATCAAGCAAGACGGAAGGAACCGCCCGGTTATTTTTTGGCGACGTCAACAACATAAAAGGTAGTCATTTCAACCTTAAAGTATCAGCCCGGGAGGCCTCGGGAACGATTGTGCTGACCGACCAGAAGAAGTTTTACCGCTTCTCCTCCACTGCCGCGGGCCTGGTGTATCTGACCGAGGAAGACATTGATAAAGTGCTCTGCGTTGGGCTGCCCAAGGTCCTGGCGTCTTCTGCCCCAACGCAAACGGCGAACCGGACGACCGCCATCCCAAATCACGAAAGCCTTCCTGGCGCGGGGGCGGTGTTGTACCTCGACTTTGACGGCCAGACGGTGTCGGGTACGCTCTGGAATACTAACTTTAACGGCGGTAATCCCATCGTAGCGGCCGCATCGACTATGACCACAGCCGTGATGACCGAGATATGGAAACTGATGAGCGAGGATTTCCGCCCTTTTGCTTTGAACGTGACCACCAGTGAAACGGTTTTTAACAGTGCTCCCGTTGGTCGTCGCATGCGGGTTATTTACACGCCAACCACCGATTTTTACCCCGGTGCGGGGGGAGTGGCCTACGTGGGTTCCTTTACGTGGGGAGCAACGTCCAGAGGTGAAACGCCTTGTTGGGTATTTAACGAAGGCATCAAAGGTGCGGGAGAAGCGGGGTCACACGAGGCCGGGCACACGCTGGGGTTATCACACGATGGCAGAATCTCTCCTGCCGAAGAATATTTTGCAGGCCAAGGCTCCTGGGCACCCATCATGGGGGTAGGGTATGACGAACGAGTCGTACAATTCAGCAAAGGCGAATACCCTTCGGCCAATAATACCGAAGATGATTTACTTAAAATAAGTACCCAGAACGGCTTTGGATACCGTCCGGATGACCACGGCAACACCATGGGTACGGCTACTCCATTGGTTCAAAACCCCGCAGGCAATGCATTAGCTGCCGATAACGGCGGGATTATCGAAACCCGAGGGGATGAGGACGTGTTTCGTATTTCCATCATCGGCGGGTCGGCCTTCATTAGGGTTGAGCCCATCTATCCTGATTACCTCAACTTAGTTGTGTTGCTCACGCTGCGCGATTCGGGTGGAACCATCATGGCCACCACCACCGCCGGTGTAGCCACGCCGCTACTGGACGCATCGTTAGATCTACCCTTAGCGGCCGGCACGTATTACTTGTCCGTTGACGGCGGCACGGGCTCCCTGGGCGCCGACTCGGATTATGGCTCCCTGGGGGCATATACAATTGCCGTCAGGCAATGCGCCGTGCAGGCCGTGACGCGGAACGTGAGCGTGGTCCTGAATGCCGCCGGCCAGGCGACCGTGACGGCGGCGCAGGTCGACAACGGCTCGACGGCCTCGTGCGGCATTGCCTCGCGGCAGGTAGCGCCCTCGACTTTTACCTGCGCCAACATCGGCTCGAACCTGGTGACGCTGACGGTAACCGACAACAGCGGCAATAGCTCCACGGCCCCGGCCACCGTCACGGTGAGCGACGGGACGGCCCCCACCGTGGTCACCCAAAACGTGAGCGCGACGCTGGCGCTCGGCACCGCGTCCATCACGGCCGCGCAAGTAGATAACGGCAGCACGGACAACTGCGGCATTGCCAGCCGTGGCCTGAGCCGCATGACCTTCAGCTGCGCCGACCTGGCAAATAGCCCCATTTTGGTGACGTTGACCGTGACCGATGACAGCGGCAACGCGAGCACCGGCACGGCCTCGGTGACGGTGGTGGGCACCATTCCCGTCCCAACCATTGCCGTGACGCCCTCGACGAGCGTCTTCACCGGCGGCATCCCCACGAACCTGTACCTGGGCTACGGGCCGCAAAGCGCCACGCTCACCGCGTCGGGCGGCGTGAGCTACGCGTGGAGCCCCGCCGCGGGCCTGAGCAACCCGACCATCGCCAATCCGGTGTTCACGGCCACCATGCCGGGCACGTTCGCCTACACGGTGACCGCCACCAGCGCGTCGGGCTGCACGGCCACCGCGAGCGTGACCCTAACTGTCGTCAACGCACGCTGCGGCAGTAAGAACGACAAGGTGCTGGTCTGCCACCGCGGCAATACCCTGTGCATTGCTTCCGCGGGAGTACCCGCCCACCTGAACCAAGGCAATCAGCTCGGTGCCTGCCCGGCCGCTCGCCTGGCCGGGCCCGTGCCTACATCGGGCAGTGCCAACGAACTGGCCGTGTACCCCAACCCGGCCGGGGACCAGGCCACCGTGTCGTTCCGCACCCCGCTTGATGGCAACGCCCAGGTCATGGTCTACAACGCGCTGGGCCAGCGCGTGGCCTCTCTCTACGAGGGGGCGGTGAGCGGCGGGCAACTCTACGCCTTCCCGCTGCACACCCAGAACCTGGCCACCGGCTTGTACCAGTGCCGCCTGGTGGTTGATGACAAAGCCGAAACGCGGCGCTTGATTATCGCGCGGTAACCGCCGGCCGCTGTACGTGTCTCGTCCGGCTATCTGTTGACAGGAATACGGCAAGGGCCCCGCTCGGATTTTCCGGCGGGGCTTTTTGCTTGCGAATGGATTTGGTTGGAGTTAAATAGTTCAGGGCCAGGTGCGGACGTTCCTCGTTGTAGAGGTGGACGGCCTGCTGGACCAGTAGGCGGGCCCGGGCCAGGTCGTTGGGGAGCACAAACAGGAATTTGTCTTTCAAAATGCCGTTGACGCGCTCGGCCAGCGCGTTCTGGTCGTAATCAGCGCCGTCGGTCATCGAGCACCGCAGCCCGGCGGTGTGCAAGGCCACTTGATGCGCATCGAAGGCATACTGGCGGCCGTGTGCCGGCTGGCGTGAACGTGGTGGCCGACAATGCGGCGGGAACAGGCATCGGTGACCAGGCTCAGGTAGACCGTGTCCTGGCGGGGGGAGGGATAGTTGATATCACTGACCAACAGCTGATTAGGAGTCGTGGGTTTGGGGCCTCCTTGACCAGGTTGGGGTACTTGTGGGAGCGGTGATGCGAATCGGTGGTCCTGGTGTAGCGGCGTTTAGGGGCGATGAGCAGCGCTCTTTCGCGCAGCAGGGTACACAAGGCGTTGCGCCCGCAGCCGACTTCGCCCACCACGGCCAACTTAAAAGGACAAACCGTAATCGCGCTGATTACGCCGCGCAAGCGGTTTAAACCCAGTTTTCGTGACGACTTGTGGAAAAGTTGTCAACAGATAGCCGGACCGGGTCTCAAATCCCGAACCGTCCCAAAGCAAAAATCCCGTAAAAACGCTTCTGCTTCCAGATTTGCGTCTTTACGGGATTCATGGCAACTACTAGTTGCGGTCCGGACGGGACTCGAACCCGCGACCTCCGCCGTGACAGGGCGGCATTCTAACCAACTGAACTACCGAACCATTTGCTTCGCCGGAAAACCATCTGCTTTCCGCTAAAGTGTTGCAAAGGTAGAAAGAGGTTTGAGAATACCCAACCTCACCCCGGATTTTCCCCGGAATGAGCAGTAGCGCGGAGCTTTGTGGCTGTTTTTCAGCGCTATTATTTTTCAAAAAATCATTCCCGGGCCCCCGCGCCACCCGTGCGGGCGTTTCACTTACCTTTGCTGGCCGCGGCTAAACCCGGTATTTGTCGATAACCTTCGGATATTAGCGGCCCGCTTCCCTCTTTCTGCACTCTACTGACGCACGTATACTTTGGCACTGCTCCTCGATTTCGAACAACCGATTGCTGCCCTCGAAGGCAAGCTGCGCGAAATGCAACAACTGGCTCTTGATAGCCAGGTAGATGTATCGGAGGCCGTAACGGCCCTGGAGGCCAAAATCAAGGCCCTCAAAAAGGAAACCTACGCCAACCTCACCCGCTGGCAGCGCGTGCAGCTCTCGCGCCACCCCGAGCGCCCCTACACCCTCGATTATATTGAGGGCATGGCCGATAAATTCGTCGAGCTGCACGGCGACCGGACCGTGGGCGACGACAAGGCCATGGTGGGCGGCTTCGCCGATCTGGGCGGCCGCTCGGTGATGTTCATTGGGCAGCAAAAGGGCCGCAACACCAAACAGCGCCAGTTTCGCAACTTCGGCATGCCCAACCCCGAAGGCTACCGCAAGGCCCTGCGCCTGATGAAGCTGGCCGAGAAGTTTGGCAAGCCCATCGTGACGCTCATCGATACGCCCGGCGCGTTTCCGGGCCTGGAGGCTGAGGAGCGGGGGCAGGGCGAGGCCATTGCCCGCAACCTGAAGGAGATGTTCCTGCTCAAGGTGCCCGTTATCTGCGTCATTATCGGCGAAGGCGCTTCCGGCGGCGCTCTGGGCATTGCCATCGGCGACCGGGTGCTGATGCTCGAAAACACCTGGTACTCGGTGATTTCGCCCGAGTCGTGCTCCAGCATTCTGTGGCGCTCCTGGGACTATAAGGAGCAGGCGGCCGAAGCCCTCAAGCTGACGGCCACCGATATGCTGAGCGCCAGGCTCGTGGACGGCATCGTGAAAGAGCCCCTGGGCGGGGCCCACACGGCCCCCAATAAGATGATTGACGCCCTGCGCAAAACCCTCATCAAAACCCTCGACGAGCTGGAAGCCCTGCCCGCCGACGAGCGGATTTCCCAGCGCATCGACAAGTTCTCCGCCATGGGCGTCGTTATTGAATGAACAATTATCAATGAGCAATGAACAATTAGTAGTTCGGCGGCTCCTGATAACTGCTCATTAATAATTGCTCATTGATAATCGCAGATGACCGTTCATACCCTCGATACCGGCTTGTTCAAATTGGATGGCGGCGCTATGTTTGGCGTGGTGCCCAGGAGCCTGTGGCAGAAGCTGAACCCGCCGGATGCCAACAACATGTGTACCTGGGCCATGCGCTGCCTGCTGATTGAGGACGGCAAGCGCCTGATACTCGTGGACAACGGCATCGGGGAGAAGCAGGACGAGAAGTTTCGCGGCCACTTCTACCTGCACGGCGACGACACGCTGGAAAAATCCCTGCGCAAGCTGGGCTTCACCGCCGCCGACATCACCGACGTCTTCCTCACTCACCTGCACTTCGACCACTGCGGCGGCTCAGTAGTCCGCACTGCGGCCGATACGCTGGCGCTGGCGTTTCCCAACGCCACGTACTGGTCGAATGAGGCGCACTGGGACTGGGCCGTGCAGCCGAATCCGCGGGAGAAGGCCAGCTTTCTGAAGGAGAACATCCTGCCGATTCAGGAAAGCGGCCAACTGCGGTTCGTCGATAAAAGCAACGTGGCGGAGCTGCTGCCCCAGTTTCGCGAAATCATCTTCGCCGACGGCCACACCGAGAAGATGATGGTGCCGGTGCTCAACTACAAGGGCCGCACCCTGGCCTTCATGGCCGACCTGCTGCCCTCGGCCGGCCATATCCCACTGCCCTACGTGATGGGCTACGACATGCGCCCCCTCATTACCATGGCCGAGAAGGAAGCCGTGCTGCGCCGCGCCGCCGCCGACAACTGGGTGCTGCTGCTCGAGCACGACCCGACCAACGCCTGCTGCACGGTGCAGAACACCGAAAGGGGCGTGCGCCTGGCCGAAACCTTCCGCCTCGAAGACCTGTAACCGCTGCCCTTCGACCCGATGCAGAAAATAGGCGTGGCGTTGTCGGGAGGGGGAGCCCGGGGCATTGCCCACCTGGGCGTGCTGGCCGCGCTGGATGAGCTGCGGATTCCGGTGGCCCACCTGGCCGGTGTGAGCTCCGGGGCCATTGCGGCCGCGTTTTACGCCGCCGGCTTTTCGCCCGCCGAGATATTGCGGCTGCTGGCCACCACCAACGTGGCCCGGCTGATGCGCCCGGCCTTCAGCCGCTACGGCCTGCTGCGCCTCGATGCCGTGGAGCAGCTTTTTGTCCGCCACCTGGGCCTCGATGCCACCTTTGCTGACCTGAAATACCCGCTTACGCTCGTGGCTACGGACCTGGTGGAGGGCGTGTCGGTCTACTTTTCGGAAGGGCCGCTGATTCCGCCGCTGGTGGCTTCGTCGGCGGTGCCCATCGTGTACCGGCCGGTGGAGTACCAGGGGCGGCAGCTCGTGGATGGCGGCCTGCTCAACAACCTGCCCGTGGAGCCGCTGCTGGACCAGGGCCTGCGCGTGATTGGGGTGCATTGCAACCCCATCAACCACGCGGCCCGCGTTACCAACTTCCGCAACCTGATTGAGCGCACCCTGCAGCTGGCCATCAATGCCAACACCATTCCGCGCCAGCTGCGCTGCGACGTGCTGATTGAGCCGCCCGAGTTGCGCCTGTACCGGCCCCTGGGCTACCGGCGGGCTCCGGAGCTCTACGAAATCGGCTACCGCTACACCATGAGCCTGGCCGAACAGCTCCATGCCCTGGTTTAACGAACTGATTCGCCGTAGCCGGTTTCCGACCTATATTGCGGGGTATACCGCGCCGCAACGCGGGATTCACCCGCTCAACCCCTTGGTTTTTAACCCGCCCGCCCACTTTACGTTGGCGTTCGGAAATACCCTTTATGCCTAAAGCTCCGCATACCCCCGCGTTCTGGTATTATTTCTCGCAGCTATGGTTCTGGCTGACCGGCTGGAAACTGCATTCCGCGGTGCCCCCGGACATCAAAAAGGCCATGATGATTGCGGCACCCCACACCAGCAACTGGGATCTTCTGTACGCCCGCGGGGCCTTCTTCCTGATGAACGTGCCGGTACGCTTCACCGTGAAAAAGGAGTGGGTCGATAACCGGTACGTGGGCTGGCTCATGCGCTCCCTGGGCGCGCTGCCCGTGGACCGCAGCCGCAACAATAGCCTCGTGGATGGGATGGTTCAGCTCTTCAACCAGAACGAGGAGATGGTGATTCTGATCACGCCCGAAGGCACCCGTAAATTTCAGCCCAAATGGCGCAAGGGCTTCTACTTCGCCGCCATGGGCGCAAAGGTGCCCATCCTGCTGGGCTTCCTCGATTACAAGAACAAGGAAGCCGGCGTGGGTCCCGCCTTCTGGCCCACCGGTGACTACGAAGCCGACACGGAGCAGATCAAAGCCTTCTACCGCACCAAAACCGGTAAGTATCCGGAAAAGGGTATCCGCTAAATCGTCGGGACCTTAACTCTCACTACCTTTTCCATTCCCCAACTCATTCTCCGCCCATGGAAAAGGTCCAGATGCTGCTGCTGATTCTGCTGGGGCTGGGCGTTTTCGTCTGGCGGCTGGTGCAGAAAGCCCGGGAAACCGCCGCTCAGGAAAGCCGGGAGCGGCCCAATGCGAAGGTGCCGCCCTTGCCCAACACCTCGTTTCAGGAGCTGCTGAAGCAGATGCAGGCCCAGAATGAAACCGGGCAGCAGCAGACGGGACCGACGGCGGCCGAAAAAGCGGCCGAGTTCCAACGTCAGGCTCCGCCGCGCGAAACTTCCCAGCAGAGTGCCCGGCGGGCGGCCCAACCGGCGCCGTTGCCAACCACCGGCAGACCCGCGCAGCGCCCAACGGAACTCCAGACCCGCCGCGCGGCTACCCCGCTGGTGCAGCTGGCGGAACCCACCACGTCTGATTCCACTCGCCGCCGCGTCGGCGACATGCTCCGCAACCCGGCCGACGTGCGCGCCGCCTTCGTGCTGAGCGAAATTCTGAAGCGCAAGTTTGAGTAGCTGAGCAATGCGGGTGGTGCCACGACTTTTTGGGGTCGTGGTACCACTATCGTCGAACGCGCCTGGTTACCAGCCGGCGTGACGAGGTGTGGTTCAATACGCCAGGCATCAGCAACGATAGTCGTACCACGAGGCCCGGCGGGCAACTCGTGGCACGACGCGCTTAGTCCTGAGTCAGGGCGTATGCCATCAGGTTGGCCCCCATGCGCAGGGCGGCCTCGTGGCTGGCGGGCGAATCTTCGGGGTAGGTGCCCAGGTCTTCCCAGCCGTTGCCCAGGTCGCACTCGAAGCTGTAGAAGCTCACCAGCCGGCCTTTGTAGAGCAGGCCGAAGCCCTGGGCCCGCTTGCCGTCGTGCTCGTGCACTTTGGGCAGGCCCTTGGGGAAGGCGAACTTCTGGTGATAGATCGGGTGGGAGTAGGGCAGCTCCACGAAGTCCAGCTCGGGAAATACCTTTTTCATCTCCGGCCGGATGAACTTGTCGAGGCCGTAGTTGTCGTCGATGTGCAGGAAGCCGCCGCCGGTGAGGTAGCGGCGCAGGTTTTTGGCTTCCGCGTCGGTGAAGGACACGTTGCCGTGGCCCGTCATGTGAATGAAGGGGTAGGTAAACAGCTCGGGCGAGTCCAGCTCCACGGTGGCCTCGTCGGGGGCGATGTTGGTTTTGAGGGTCTGGTTGCAGAAGCGGATCAGGTTCGGCAGCGAGGTCTTGTTGGCGTACCAGTCGCCGCCGCCGCCATAGTGCAGCTTGGCGACGCGGAAGCTGTAGGTAGGGGCGGCGGCCGTGAGGGCAAGAAGGAGCAGAGCGGAGAGCAGCAGGTTTTTGAGCATGAGGAAAGAGTAGGACGCGCGTAACAGTCTACAAAGTAACGCCAGGGTGGCAAAGTTCAGCGCCGGCGCGTTGGCCAGCGTCCCAGTGGTTTGCGGGGCCGCCGCCGATTTGCGTAGTTGCGGGGCGGGCTAAGGCTCAGGGATACTAAATTCCGCGAGAAAAATATGACTAAGGAAAAGCTGCAGCATTTTCTGCAACGAACGGGCTTTATCACGGCGGCTCAGGCGGAGGAAATTGCCGGGCAGTTCCGGCCCCGGGTCCTGGCCCGCCACGGGATGCTGCTGGAGGCCGGCAAAGTCAGCGACGACTACTTTTTTCTGGACCAGGGCTTTATGCGGGCCTTTGCCTACGACCCGCAGGGCAACGACACCACCACCGCCTTTTATGCCGCGGGCCAGCTGGTGTTCGAAGTAGCCTCTTTTTTCAACCGCACCCCTTCGCGGGAGTATATCCAGGCCCTGACTGACTGCCAGGGCTGGAGTATCCGGTACCAGGAGTTGAACGGGCTGTTTCATGCGCGGCCGGAGTTCCGGGAGTTTGGCCGGGCCATGCTGGTGCGGGGCTACGCGGGGCTCAAAGACCGGATGCTGGCCATGATAACCGAGCAGGCCGCCGTGCGCTACGAAGCGCTGCTGCGGGCCCAGCCGGAAATCCTGCAGCATGCTCCGCTCAAAAACGTGGCTTCCTACCTCGGGGTCACCGATTCGTCGCTGAGCCGCATCCGCAAGGGGAGCAGCAAGAAATAACGGTTGCCGGCCGTTCTTGTCATTTGACAAGCAATAGCCGCGGCCGATGGGGTTCCTTTACCGCAACCAACCCCACCCCGCGGCCATGGAAACGATACCAGTTGCCCTTCATCTTGCATTCGGTCTGACCACGGCCTTGGCAGTTTGGCTGTTTTACCGGGCCGCGCACCGCTCCGGGCAGGTTTTAGCGGTACTGCTGTCGTGGCTGCTGATTCAGGGCGCGGTGGCGGGCAGCGGCTTTTACACCGTTACTGATACGCTGCCACCCCGGCTGGCGCTGGCGCTGGGACCGCCCCTGTTGGCTATACTGCTGCTGCTGCTGACAAGCCGGGGCCGCCGGTTTGTGGATGGGCTGCGCCTGGAAACGCTGACGCTGCTGCACGTGGTCCGGATTCCGGTTGAGCTGGTGCTGCTGGGGCTGTTTCTGCACCGCGCCGTGCCCCGGCTCATGACCTTTGAAGGTCGCAACTGGGACATTCTGACCGGCCTGACGGCCCCTGTGGTGTGTTATCTGGCGTTCCGCAGGAAGCCGCCCGGCCGCCCTGGACTGCTGATATGGAACGTGCTGGGGCTGGCCCTGCTCTTCAATATCGTGGTCAACGCGGTGCTGGCGGTGCCCGGACCCCTGCAGCGCCAGGCGTTCGACCAGCCCAACGTGGCCATTCTGCACTTTCCTTTCGTTTGGCTACCCGCGCTGGTAGTACCGCTGGTGCTGCTGGCTCATCTGGTAGCCATGCGCCAACTGTTGCGCGCACCGCTGACTTCAGAATAGGCAGTGGTTTACATCAGGAGTTGCTCAGCTCCCGCGCCAGGTGCAGCGTAAACACGGCCGCCAGGGCGGCCGTTTCCGTGCGCAGCCGGGAGGTGCCGAGCGTCACCGGCCGGATACCCCGCCCTAAAGCGAGCTGAATTTCGGCCGGGGTGAAGTCGCCCTCGGGGCCAATGAGCACGCAGCAGTTCGTACTCAGGGCCGCTACCTGCGCCAGGGCCGTCCGCTCGCCTTCTGCCAGGTGGGCAATGAAAGTAGTTTCGGCAACGGTTGCGCCCACGAAAGCCGCGAAGTCGGTCAGCTCATCCAACTGCGGCAGCCACGCCTGGCCTGATTGCTTCAGGGCGCTGACGGCAATTTTCTCCAGTCGCTCCAGCTTCAGCTCCCGCCGCTCGGAGCGGGCACAGCGCAGGAAGCTGATGCGGTCCACGCCAATTTCCACGGCTTTCTCGACGAACCACTCCAGGCGGTCGAGGTTTTTGGTGGGGGCCACGGCCACGTGCACGAAGTAAGGCCGGGGCGCTACCCGTTCCTCGTGTTCGATGTGCAGCTGGCAGCGTTTAGGGTTGGCGTCGGCTACGGCCGCCTGAAACACGCCGCCGCGGCCATCGACCAGCACTACCGCGTCGCCCACGCCCAGGCGCAGCACCCGCACGGCATGCTTGCTTTCGTCTTCGGAGAGGAGGTAGGTGGTCTGGCCGGCGGGCAGGTCGGGGGCGAAAAAGGTGAGCATAGCGGAGGGAAGTTCGAATACGGCGTGTAAATTGGGCTAATTAATCCCAACCAGCCGCCCCGCCATGGCTAACCTGCTTCACCTCAAAGTTGCGCTGCGCTACATTACGCCGCCCATCTGGCGGCGCGTTGAAGTACCTGATACGCTTACCTTCTGGGAGTTGCACTTCGTGATGCAGGTGCTGTTCGACTGGCAGAACTGCCATCTGTTTGAGTTCCGGCAGGGGCGGGGCAGCATCAACGATTTCCTCTCCGGCTCGCCGCCCGTAGCTCCCGGCGACGAGGATGATATGCCCGAGTGGCAGCGGGACCCCCGCAAAGTCAGCCTGAACGAAATCCTGACCGCCCCCAAGCAAAAAGTAACCTACGTCTACGATTTCGGCGACAACTGGGAGCACGAAATCGTGGTCGAGAAAGTCGTGCCGCTGGCTCCCGGCCATCCTACGCCCGCCGTGCGCTGCCTGACCGGCCGCCGGGCGGCCCCACCCGAAGATATCGGCAGCGTTCCGGGCTACGAGATGCTGGTGGGCCTGCTGGCCGAAAAGGCCGCCGGCACGCGCAAGCGCCTGCCCAGCGAGTATGCCGGGCTGGGCAAATTCGACCCCGAAGAATTTGACCTGCCTTCCTTCAACCACGATCTGGCGCTGCTGGGGGAAATCGTGGCGGAACAAGATGCCATGCTGGCCGAATACACCCGGCAGCTCGGAGGCCCTGTACCCGACATTCGCCCCGCATTCGACGTGGAGGCGCTGCTGGCCGCGCTGACGGCCACTCTGCCCAAGCTACCCCCGGCTCCGCCGAAACCAAAAAAGCCGAAGCCATAGCGTACCCTGACCCCCTGCAGCCGCAGCCCGTTGGCGGGAGTGGTCGGGCTGGGCCGGCGCGCAGCCCCGGGGCCCGCTCCGGGTCCGGGAGCTGCTTCCGCAACGGACCGTCCGAAAAGCGGGCGGGCTACCCCAGCGTAGCGTTCAGTACCTGGGCCAGCCGTACGCCGGCCTGCTCGATGCGCTGCTTCATCAGCTCGGCGTGCGCGGGGTAGTAGTTGTAGTCGATATCGGTGCCGGTAGGAGCTTCTTTATAAATCTGCTCGCTGCTCTGGTACGACTCCCAGAACCACTGTTCCATCGGCGTTTGCTGCCACTGCCGCACCTGCCGCCCCCGCAGCTGGCGGTCGTATTGGTCGGCCATTTCGGTGTAGGTCAGGCCCTGATAGTCGAGCAGGCCGCTGTCCCAGAGGCTGTGCAGGTTGGTTTCCTTGCCCCGGAACTTCACCTTGATGTCGTTGCCGCCCTTGTCCTCGGCATGGCCGGCGTGCAGGGGCTGGTGCGCGTCGCCCACCAGATGGACCACAAATTTCAGCGCCGCCACGCGCTCCGCGGCCGTCTTGCTCGGGTCTTTCAGCTCCCGGAGCTTGGCTTGCAGCACGTTGTAGGCGTTGGGCTCGGTCTGGGCCCGCAGCGCCTGCAGGTACTGCTCCTGGTTGAGTCCTGCCGCGGTGTTGACGTAGTGCCAGGGGGCGGTGGACTTGAACTCCGGGTAGTACCGAACCTCGTCGGGCCAGGTACTCACCAGCGTCAGGGTTTCGGAGCCCAGCAGCCGTTGAACCTCGCGTTTGGCTTTGGCGGAAAGGTGGTGTTCGGCAATCTTTCCCACGGCCCGGTGACCATCAACGCCCCAGGCGCGGAGGCAGAGCGGGGTGAGTATCAGAAACAGCAGGGGCAGCAAGCGCTTACGCATAGAAAAGCAGTAGGAAGAAAAGGCAAAAGGCGGCGCAAATTAGCTGGAAAAACTAAGATGGTCCGATATAAAAAGCCCCGCCGGCATGCCTGTCCTTCCCCACATCTTTTCCAGCGGCAGCGATGAAGTCTTCACGCAGTGTCGCGCAGTGTTAAAGCGCAGTGTCTCGCTGTGTTGTTGCTGAATGGCACTGCGAGACACTGCGATCCACCCCTGCGGGACACTGCGTGAAGCACATCCGGGCAAGCCCACCTCTTGAGCCGTCTTCGCAACGGTAGCGTAAGGACCCTGTTTCGCCGGCTGGCCCCGCTTTGCCAGCGGTGGAACGACTAGGGAAACACCAAAAAAAGCCTTCCCGGCCGCATGGCCAGGAAGGCTTTTAAGATGTGGGTAAGGTCAAGCCGGCAAGTGCGGGCGGGGCTTTTCAACCAGGGTAGAGCGAATAACTAGGCCGGCACGGCAGCCATTTTCGGCGCACCGGCCAGGATTTCCTCGTTGGCGAAATCGGCGTACTTCCGGAAGTTGGTCACGAACTTATCAGCCAGCGACGAAGCCGTTTTGTCGTAGGCTTCCTTGTCGGCCCAGGTGTTGCGCGGGTCCAGGATGTCGGTAGGCACGTTCGGCACGGAGGCCGGAACTTCCACCCCGAAGATGGGGTGCTTGGTGAACGTCACGTCGTTGAGCTCCCCGTTCAGGGCGGCCGTAATCATGGCGCGGGTGTAGCCCAGCTTCATGCGCGAGCCTACGCCGTAGGCGCCGCCGGACCAGCCGGTGTTGATCAGCCACACGTTTACGTCGGGGTTCTCGTCCATTTTCTGCCCCAGCATCTCCGCGTATTTGGTGGGGTGCAGGGGCAGGAATACCGCGCCGAAGCAGGCGGAGAAGGTAGTCTGGGGCTCCGTGATGCCCATTTCGGTACCCGCTACCTTCGCCGTGTAGCCACTCATGAAGTGGTACATGGCGTGGCTCTTGTCGAGCTTGCTGATGGGAGGCAATACGCCGAAGGCATCGGCCGTAAGGAAGAAGATGTTCTTCGGCGCATCGGCTACCGACGGCTCAATGGCGTTGTCGATGAAGTGGATGGGGTAGGCCGTACGGGTATTTTCCGTTACGCTCTTGTTGGCGTAGTCCACGGTGTGGGTGCCGGGGATGAAGCGCGTATTCTCCACGATGGAGCCGAACCTGATGGCGTCCCAGATCTGGGGCTCCTTTTCCTGGCTCAGGTCAATGACTTTGGCGTAGCAGCCGCCTTCGAAGTTGAAGATGCCCGCGTCCGGCGTCCAGCCGTGCTCGTCATCACCAATCAGGCCCCGGTTGGGGTCAGCCGACAACGTGGTTTTGCCCGTACCCGAGAGGCCGAAGAATACGGCCGTATCGCCCTGCGCGCCTACGTTGGCCGAGCAGTGCATGGAAAGGGTGTTCTTCTCGTGGGGCAAGAGGTAGTTCAGCACCCCGAAGATGCCTTTTTTCATCTCGCCGGCGTAGCCCGTGCCGCCAATCAGAATCATCTTCTTGGTGAAGTTGAGAATGGCGAAGTTGGACTGACGGGTGCCGTCCACCGCCGGGTCGGCTTCGAAGCCGGGGGCGCAGATGATGCTGAAATCGGGCGTCCAGGTGGTGTCGGCGCCGGCGGCCGGACGCAGGAACATATTGTAGCAGAACAGGTTGTGCCAGGCCTGCTCGTTCACGATGCGCAGCTTCAGCTGGTAGTCGGGGTTGGCCCCGGCGTAGGCTTCGCGCACATACAGCTCCTTGTCGGCCAGGTAGGCCACCATCTTCTCGTGTAGTTGATCGAACTTCTCGGGGGCGAAGGCAATGTTGATGTCGCCCCACCACACGCTGTCGGTGGTGTTGTCGTCCCTGACCACGAAACGGTCCTTGGGCGAGCGGCCGGTGAACTTGCCGGTGTCGGCCATAAGCGCGCCGTTATCGGTGAGCGTGCCCTCGCCATTGCGCAGGGCGTGCTCCACCAGCTCGGCGGGCGTGAGGTTCAGATGGACCTGGGAGGCTTGGGTGAAACCCAGCGGCGCGAGGCGGTCGAGGGCGTTGGCGGCGGTGTTCTGCATGGGCCGAAAACGAGAAAAATAAGGGTGGGAAGAAGGGGAATCAGAAGACAAAATTAGACAAAAAAACCAGCCGGCCACGGAGTCAGGCCATAAAGGGCCGGAAGGCCGCGAAAATTCGCTGCCTGCTGAGTGCTCTACAACCGGATCAGGGCCTAACGGTTGCCACTTGCGAAAGTTTTGTAGTTTTACCAACCACCCGTTGGGTTACCACCGGCGGTCCTTTCTCCTTTCCAACACTTCACTTCTTTTTCATGCAAACGACCTCCGCTGCGCGGGAGCAGCAGCCCATGGCCGCCTCCACCAGCCACCCTAAGGGCCTGTACGTGCTCTTTGCCACCGAAATGTGGGAACGATTCAGCTATTACGGCATGCGGGCCCTGCTGTCGCTGTACATGCTCAAGGCGCTCCTGATGAACAAGGAGATGTCGTCGCTGATCTACGGCAATTATACCTCGCTCGTGTACCTGACCCCGCTGCTGGGTGGCTATATGGCCGACCGCTACTGGGGCAACCGCCGTTCTATTCTGGTAGGCGGGCTGCTGATGGCGGCCGGACAGTTTGCCTTGTTTTTCTCGGCTTCAATGTACGGCGCCGGCCAAACTGAAGTGCCCCAGGCGCAGCTGCTGCTGTTTTTTCTGGGCCTGGGCTGCCTGATTTTCGGCAACGGCTTCTTTAAGCCCAATATCTCCTCGATGGTTGGTTCGCTCTACCCCAAAGGCGACACCCGGATTGATGCGGCCTACACCATTTTCTACATGGGCATCAACCTGGGCGCGTTCATGTCGCCCCTGGTCTGCGGTACGCTCGGCGACACCGGCAACCCGGCCGACTTTAAGTGGGGCTTCTTGGCGGCCGGCATCGGCATGCTGATTGGCAGCCTCACGTTTGAGCTGCTCAAACACAAGTACGTGATTACCGCCGAAGGGGCCCCCCTGGGCGGTAAGCCTGAGCGCACCGTGGAGCATTCGCCGGTCGTGCCCGTGCAAACCGCCGGGCCGGTACGGGCCGAAACTATTGCCCGGCCCACGAAGAGCTTCGCCAGCAAGCTGCCCATGCTCATCGGCCTGTTTGTGGTCGTATACGCCGCCATTGCCTGGCTCATGAACCGCGACTGGATTGGCGCGCTGGTGTTCTCGGCTATGATTGTGGCCCCCATCACCATCCTGACCGACCCGACGCTCACTTCCCGGGAGAAGCAGAAGATCTACGTCATCTTTATCCTGAGCTTCTTCGTGATTTTCTTCTGGGGCACGTTTGAGCAAGCGGGCGCGTCGCTCACCTTCTTCGCTGATGAGCAGACGGACCGGACCCTGGGCGCGTCGGTGGTGCCGGCTTCCTACTTCCAGTCGGCCAACGCCTTGTTCATTATCATCTTCGCGCCAATCTTCGCCTTGCTCTGGACTTGGATGGGTAAGCGCGGCACGGAGCCGTCGTCGCCGCTGAAGATGTCCATCAGTCTGATGCTGATGGCGGTGGGCTACCTCATCATTGCCTTCGGCGTGAAAGGCGTGGACGCCAGCACCAAAGTGAGCATGTTCTGGCTGATCACCATGTACATGGTGCACACGTTTGCCGAGCTGTGTTTGTCACCCATCGGCCTGGCGCTGGTGAACAAGCTGGCTCCGGCCCGTTTTGCCTCGCTGCTGATGGCCGTGTGGTTCCTGGCTACGGCGGCCGGTAATAAGCTGGCCGGTGTGCTGTCGGGGCTGTATCCTCCCGGCCCCGGCGAGTTTGCCAAAGCCTCGAAGGAAGGCATCAACCTGCCCGCCATCCTGAACGGGACCACCCAGGCCACGGCCGACATAACGGCGAAGCTGGCCGAGCTGGAGCTGACGGCCCACTGGCCTTCGTTCCTGGGCTTCCAGATCACGAGTCTCTACGACTTCTTCATGATTTTCGTGGGCCTGTCGGCGGTTGCGTCGCTCATCCTGTTCGTGCTTTATAAGCGCCTGAACACCATGATGGCCGAGCCCGTAACGGCGTCGTAAGCAAGCTGATCATCCACAAGAAAAAGCCCCGCAGGACTCCGGTCCGGCGGGGTTTTTTCGTGAGCGAGTGGTGCCACGACTTTTTCCAGTCGTGGTACCACTATCGTTGCTTATGCCTGTCTGCCTGCCTGTCGTTCAACGATAGTGGTACCACGACTGGAGAAAGTCGTGGCACCACTGCGGCAATTCGTATCTTATGGTATGCATCTGCAACCCGGCCACTGCTACTATATCTATAACCGCGGCAACAACCGGGAACGTATCTTCTTCACCAGGGAAAATTATCTGTTCTTCCTTCAGAAAATCCGCCGGCATCTGTTACCGCATATGCGGCTACTGGCCTGGTGCCTGATGCCCAACCATTTTCATCTGCTGGTGCAGGTACGGGAGGAAACATCGATGCCAGCTTGTGGGGCGGCTTTTCGGGTGTTGCTCAGTTCGTATACCCGGGCTATCCAAAAGCAGGAGCAACGCACCGGTTCTTTGTTTCAGCAACAGACCAAAGCCAAGGATATGCTCGCTGGGGACGGGCATTATGGGCTAACGTGCTTCTGCTACATTCATCAGAATCCGGTGCGGGCGCAGCTTATTGCTGAAACAGCCCGCTGGCCCTGGTCATCCTACCCCGACTACCTTGGGCTACGGCCGGGTACGTTATGCGACCAGGAAACGGCCCGGGCCTTATTGGACTTGCCAGATACGGCAGAAGAACTACGGCTTCTGACGCTGGCAATTATGCCACAAGAGAAAGTTGATTCATTATTTTGAGGTAGCGGATGTGGTGCCACGACTTTTTTGGTCGTGGTACCACTATCGTTGAACGACAGGCAGGCAGGCAGGCAGGCAGGCAGGCAGGCAGGCAGGCAGGCAGGCAGGCAGGCAGGCATAAGCAACGATAGTGGTACCACGACTGAAAAAAGTCGTGGCACCACTCGCTCACGAAAAAACCCCGCCGGACCGGAGTCCTGCGGGGCTTTTTGCTTACTAAGCCGGAGGCTTAGCGGCCGATGTTTACATCATGCCGCCCATGCCGCCCATGCCGGGGGCTCCGCCGCCGTGGCCGCCATCTTTGTCGGCTTCCGGCTCGTCCGAAATCACGCACTCGGTGGTCAGGAGCAGGCCGGCAATCGACGCGGCATTCTCCAGGGCCAGACGCGTTACCTTGGTTGGGTCGATGATACCGGCCGCCATCAGGTTCTCGTAACGATCCTCGCGGGCATTGTAACCGAAGTCACCTTTGCCTTCGCGTACTTTCTGTACCACTACCGAGCCTTCGCCACCGGCGTTGGCGACGATGGTCCGCAGGGGAGCTTCGAGAGCCGTGCGGATGATGTTCACGCCGGTACGCTCGTCGCTGTTGTGGGTGTTGATGGCTTCCAGCGAGTCGAGGGCGCGCACCAGGGCTACGCCGCCGCCGGGAACCACACCTTCTTCCACGGCCGCGCGGGTGGCGTGCAGGGCATCGTCGACGCGGTCCTTCTTCTCCTTCATCTCCACTTCCGTAGAAGCGCCGATGTAGAGAATGGCCACGCCGCCGGACAGCTTAGCCAGACGCTCCTGCAGCTTCTCCTTGTCGTAGTCCGACGTGGTGGTGCCGATTTGCGCCTTGATTTCGTTGATCCGGGCGGTGATGCCAGCTTTCTCACCCTTGCCGTTCACGATGGTCGTGTTGTCCTTGTCGATGATGATCTTCTCGGCCGTACCCAGGTATTCGAGGGTAGCAGAGTCGAGCTTGTAGCCGCGCTCTTCCGAAATTACCGTTCCGCCGGTCAGCACCGCAATGTCTTCCAGCATCGCCTTGCGACGGTCGCCGAAGCCGGGAGCCTTTACGGCCGCGATTTTCAGCGAGCCGCGCAGCTTGTTTACCACCAGCGTAGCCAGGGCCTCACCGTCCACGTCTTCCGACACGATAACCAGCGGCTTACCGGTCTGAACTACCTGCTCGAGTACGGGCAGCAGCTCTTTCATGGTGCTCACTTTCTTGTCGTAGATCAGGACGTAAGGGTTTTCCAGCTCTACTTCCATCTTCTCCGGGTTGGTCACGAAGTAAGGGGAGAGGTAGCCGCGGTCGAACTGCATGCCTTCCACCGTTTTCACTTCGGTTTCGGTGCCGCGTGCTTCTTCCACGGTGATAACGCCTTCCTTGCCTACTTTGTCCATGGCATCGGCAATCATCTGGCCGATTTCGGCGTCGTTGTTGGCCGAAATGGTACCTACCTGGGCAATTTCCGAAGAGTTTTCAATCTTCTTCGACTGTTGCTTCAGGTTCTCCACTACGGCCTTCACGGCTTTGTCGATACCCCGCTTCAGGTCCATCGGGTTAGCACCGGCGGCTACGTTCTTCGAGCCGGCGGTGTAGATGGCCTGCGCCAGTACGGTTGCCGTCGTCGTGCCGTCGCCGGCCTGATCCGCGGTTTTGGAAGCCACTTCCTTCACCAGCTGGGCACCCATGTTTTCTACCGGGTCGCTCAGCTCAATTTCCTTGGCCACCGTCACCCCGTCTTTGGTGATGGTCGGGGCGCCGAATTTCTTATCGATAACCACGTTGCGGCCTTTCGGGCCCAGGGTTACTTTCACGGCATTCGCCAGTTTGTCTACGCCGCGCTTCAGCTTGTCGCGGCCCTCGGTATCGAATTGGATGTTCTTAGCCATCTTATGTGTTACTGGAGATTAAGTCGAAAGGGAAAGGTGCTCTACAGGACGGCGAAAATATCCGACTCCTTCATGATGAGGTAATCGGTGCCTTCGATGGTGATTTCGGTGCCGGCGTACTTGCCGTACAATACCTGGTCGCCCACTTTTACCTGCGGCTGAATCAGGTTGCCACTATCGGCCACCTTGCCTGCGCCTACGGCCACTACTTCGCCCCGCTGGGGCTTTTCTTTTGCTGTGTCGGGGATGATGATACCCGATTTGGTCTTCTCCTCAGCAGCAGCCGGTGCAATGATGACGCGGTCGGCCAGCGGTTTCATGCTTAGTGACATATTGTTCGTTTTGGGTGAAAGGTTTTCAGTATGGGAACGTGAGTCGGCAGGCAACACTTCTTGTGCCAGCCTGCCTCAACCTGACAGAATGGACACTAGTCGGGCCCGGGACCGGGCCGGTTGGGGTAGAAAGCTGCCAAAGCTGTCAGGCGGCAAGGTAGCCGGTCAGCCAACAACGCACAAAAAAACCGCCGGTGGCTTCCTCAGAAACCACCGGCGGAGCAGGTCGGGCAAAAAGACGGGCTTAGTTGGCCGGTACCGTGGCCGGAGCCGGCGTAGCCGCGGGCTGCTGCACCGGAGCACCCGTTGGTGCCGGTGCCGGCGCGGGAGCCGGAGCCGCCGGGCCGGTAGGAATGCGCGTTTCCAGGGCCTTCTGCTGGTTCACGCTGCGAACCGGGCCGGCCGCGCCGGAAGCGCCGTTCAGCACGTGCGTGCCCAGGCTCAGCACCATCAGACCGATGGCGAAGCCCCAGGTCAGGCGCTCCAGCAGGTCGCCGGTACGCTTCACGCCCATCAGGTTGGCTGCGCCGCCGGAGCCGAACTGGCTTGACAGTCCGCCGCCTTTAGGGTTTTGGGCCAGCACCACCAGGGCCAGCAGGAAGCACACGAAAAGAATCAGAACGATAAGGGCAACGTACATTACTCCGAGGGTTTCAGTTGTTGGATTTGGTCGGCAAAATACGCCTTTTTTTCCGGCTGGCGCACCATTAGCTGCTCATATATTTCAATTGCCTTGTCGGTTTTGCCCTGGCGAACCATGATTTTGGCCAGCATTTCGGAGGCCGGCACGGGCACGTTCCGGATGCTGCGCACCGACAAATCGGCCTGCTCCTCAACCGGCGGCACCGTCGGAGCTTTGAGTCGCGGCTGGGCGCGCAAAAACTTGTTGATCAGCTCGAACGATGAGCGGGAAGGCCGCGGAGCCGGCGGGGTATGGGCCTTAATATGGGCCAGCAGCAGCGCATCGGGGGCAAAGAAGTCGTCGGTGGGCAGCGCCTGGGTGAACTCGTCGCGCCCCTGCAGACAGGACCCGAACCGGCTGCCGCCGCCGAGGGCATAGGCCACGTCGGCATCAGCCCGGAAGCTGGGAACAGGAGTCGCTACCGGCGGCTCAGCCGGTTGTTCGTCCTCGTCGATAGTCGGCAGCTGGTACACCGGCGAAATTTCCGGGGTGGTAGCCGCCAGGCCAAACTCAAAGCGGGCCGCGCCGGCTTCCACCGGGGGCCGGATGGGTGGGGCTACGGCCGGCAGCAGGTCGTCAGCAACAACTGCTAAGGCAGTCCCGGCCGTTGCTGCTGGTTCCGGTTCCGTCGCCGACGGTGTTGCTGCCGCCAGCTCATCCGCTGCGGGTTCAGCTACTTCCGCACGGGCTTCTTCCGGAGTTGTGCCGTCCGCTTCGGGAATCGTCAGGGAGGTAGTTGGCTCCGCGTCCTCGGCAGCACCGGGAGTGGGCTGATCCAGCGCTGAGGCCGCCTGGCTGACAGGGTCCGCTGGTTCGCTCGTAGTCTGCGTTGGAGCTTCGGCCTCGGCGGGGGCAGCCGGTTCCGTTAGCTCCGGCTGCTCCATGGACCGGGACTCCGTGGCCCCCGGAGCCGGAGAGTCTTTATTCGCTTCAGCAGCCTCCGGCTCAATTTCTTCCCGCAACTCAGCTTGCGGCTGGACGGCCTCTGGCTCAGCCCCTGTTTCCGGTTCGACAGCCCGCGGGTCGACCGGCGGGGACGCTACCAGCAGGGCCGGTACATCAACCGGCCCTGCCGCAACGATGGCCGGGGCGGGTTGCTCGATGAGCCGGCGCAGCAGCTCCCGGTCGGCGGCGTAGGTGGCGGCGCGGCGCAGGCGCTGGCTGGCCAGCATGCTGCCCTGGTCGTGGGCCGCCTTAGCCAGCAGCACGTGCGCCGTCTGACAATACGGAAACGCGGCCGCCAGCTGCTCCAGCTCCCGGATTTCGGTTTCCGAAATGCCGTTCACATGATCCAGAAGATGTAGCAGCGACGCGCGGGTCATAGGGGTGATTTACGGAGGAGCGGCAGGGCGAGGTCGGGGGAGCTGATAGTCAGTGCGCCCGCCCAACCGGACAGCCCGGCCGGAAGATAAGGAGTGGCTTTAAGGGGCGGCAAAAGTGCATCATTTTAGCCGGTAAACCCATTGTCCTACTATATATAGCTGCGGGGGCCGGCATAAAAAGACAACGCAAGTAACGGCCCCCGCGTTTGGGGGCCCGGGGTTTACCGTCGCTTGGAAGGTTAACTACCAGTTGGCCACCGATTTATTAAACAGGTCAGTGATGATGTTGATGTTGATGCGCCGCAGCGCCGTGGGGTCGTTGTTGATACGGGCTACATCCTGGGCGGCGGGAAAGTCGTCGCTGCTCTGGAAGGTCTGCTCGAAATCCTGCTTGTCGTCTTTGGTATTCGTGAAGCGGACGCGCACCTGAATGGTGAGGCGGTTCACCCCGGCCTGGTCGACGCCGTTTTCCCGCTGAATGGCGGCGGGGGCGAAGTCGTAGGCAATGATCTGGCCCTCAAACTGCAGGTCACCGTCGCGGGGTACGAGCTTGAGGGTGGTATTGCGCTGGAAGTAGTCCTTCACGTCCTCCGTGAAGCGCTGCGACAGGAAGGAGGGGCCGTTGTCGGCGTTGTTCTGGAAGGTCTGGATGGAAATGGTCTTGACCGCCGGATCGATGTTGGTGCCCGTGAAGGAATACACGCTGCATCCGCTCAGCAAAAAGCCGATAGCAACCAGCTGATAGCTAACCGCTTTGCTATACTTGTTCCAGATCATATTGCTTCAGCTTACGGTAGAGCGTGCGTTCCGAAATCCCGAGGTCGTGGGCGGCGTACTTGCGCTTGTTGTGGTGTTTTTTGAGCGCCTTCAGAATCATTTCCTTTTCCTTGGCTTCCAGCGACAGGGTTTCTTCCTCGGTTTCGTGGGGAATGTCTTCCACCCGCTGAGCCTCTTCCTCGTAGCTGTCGTCGTCATCATCCGCCAGCTCGGGGCGGGGCGTGAGGATGTACTCGGCCGCGCCGTCGGAAGACGAAGCGCCCCGGCTCAGGCGGCCGCCGCCGTCGTAGCCGGAGGCCACGTTCAGGTTGTTGAACAGGTGGCTGTTCTGGCGCAGCAGCTCCTGGGCTTCGGCCGGGCGCTGACCGGCGGCCAGGTCGAGCACCAGCTTCTTCAGGTCGGTCATGTCGCGGCGCATGTCGAAGAGCACTTTGTAGAGCAGGTCCCGCTCGGAGTAGGTGCCCGTGCCGCCGTCGGCGCTGCCCGTGGCGGCGTGCATGAGCATGGGCAGGCGGCTGCTTTGCTCGGCGGGCAGGTACTGGCGCAGCCGGGGCGCATCCACGTCGCGCTCCATTTCCAGCACCGACATCTGCTCGGCCACGTTCTTGAGCTGGCGGATGTTGCCGGGGAAGCGGAAGCGCTGCAATTCCACGACGGCCTCCGAATTCAGGGCAATGGGCTTCACGCGGTAACGCTCGGCAAAATCGGTAGCGAACTTGCGGAATAACAGGTAGATATCATCGCCTCGCTCACGCAGTGGTGGAACCGTAATCGGCACCGTGTTGAGGCGGTAGTAGAGGTCTTCGCGGAATTTGCCCTCGCGCACGGCGTCGAGCAGATTCACGTTGGAAGCGGCCACCACGCGCACGTCGGTCTTCTGCACCTTGCTGGAGCCGACGCGGATGAACTCGCCGTTTTCGAGCACCCGCAGCAGGCGGGCCTGGGTACCGAGCGGCATCTCCCCGATTTCGTCGAGGAAGATGGTGCCGCCGTTGGTGACCTCGAAGTAGCCCTTGC
Source organism: Hymenobacter fastidiosus (assembly GCF_039539565.1). Taxonomy (NCBI): domain Bacteria; kingdom Pseudomonadati; phylum Bacteroidota; class Cytophagia; order Cytophagales; family Hymenobacteraceae; genus Hymenobacter; species Hymenobacter fastidiosus. The sequence goes on from NZ_BAABDJ010000001.1 coordinate 151,177, forward strand.
GGGCTTCCTGGGCGCCGGTGAACGAGCCTTTCTCGTGGCCGAACAGCTCCGAGTCAATCGTGCCTTCCGGAATGGCGCCGCAGTTGATGGCAATGAACTGCCCGTGCTTGCGCGGCGACAGGGCGTGGATGATCTTGGAGAAGGATTCCTTACCCGAGCCGCTTTCCCCGCTGATGAGCACCGTCATGTCGGTGGGTGCCACTTGGGTTGCCACCTGAATGGCATAGTTCAGCGCCGGCGCGTTGCCGATGATGCCGAAGCGCTGCTTGATGGATTGTATTTCGGAAGGTGTCAAGTTTGGTTTTTGGTTTTTGGTTTTTGGTTTTTGGCCCATACAGAAGCCATCAGCCTCAACCCAATGAACGGTAATAGCGGATAAATCCCTGTACCAGTTGAATACAGTGGACGATTTTCTCTTCAATATATTGTAACTGCTCCTGGTTGATAAAGGATAAATCGAAAGCCAGATAGCACTGCGTTTCCAGTTCGTACAGAGAGCCTCGGGCTAGTACCAGAAACTGAATAGTGTCTTTAGGGTGTTGCCGGCCACTTCCTTCGCTAATGTTGGAGGGAACGGACACAGCGGCGCGGCGCATTTGATTGGTCAGACCGAATTTCTCCTCATCGGGAAATGATTGAGTCAGCAGGTAGATCAGCTTCACCAGCTCCCGGCTATGCTGCCAAACCCGGAGGTCTTTGTAGTTCTGCTGTTCAACTTTATCCATAACCAACGCAATAACTGTCAATTGTTAGAACGAAGCCAAAAACCAAAAACAAACAACCAAAAACCAACCTATACTGCGTCCCCCAGCAACGAACCACCCGTGCCGGTGTGGACGAACACGTTCACGTAGTCACCTTTCTGGTAGTGCTTCTTGGGGAAGATGACGACCTGGTTCTGGCTGTTGCGGCCGCTGAGGTGCTCCTGGCTGCGCTTGGAGAAATTCTCGACCAGCACGCGGTGCATCTTGCCCACGGCCTGCTGGTTGCGGGCGGCGCTGCTTTTCTGCTGCAGGTCGATGATTTCCTGGAGGCGACGCTTTTTCACGGCCAGCGGAATATCGTCTTCGAGCTTGCGGGCGGCCAGCGTGCCGGGGCGCTCGGAGTAGAAGAACATGTAGGCCATGTCGTACTGCACCCAGTCGATGAGGCTGAGCGTGTCCTGGTGCTCTTCCTCGGTTTCGGAGCAGAAGCCCGCAATCATGTCGGTGCTGATGGCGCACCCGGGGCCGAGGATGCGGCGGATGGCCAGCACGCGGTCCTCGTACCAGGCACGGTCGTAGGTGCGGTTCATCAGCTTGAGAATCCGCGAGTTGCCGCTCTGGGCGGGTAGGTGAATGTACTTGCAGATGTTCTCGTGCCGGCCCATGGTGTGCAGCACCTCATCGGTGATGTCCTTGGGGTGGGAGGTGGAGAAGCGCACCCGCAGCGCGGGGCTGATCAGGGCCACGCGCTCCAGCAGCTGGGCAAAGTTGACGAACTCAGCGCCGTCCTCCGACGTCCACTTATAGGAGTCCACGTTCTGGCCCAGCAGGGTCACTTCCTTGTAGCCCTGGGCCACCAGGTCCTGGCATTCGCGCACGATGCTGTGGGCGTCGCGGCTCCGCTCGCGGCCCCGGGTGAAGGGCACCACGCAGAACGAGCACATATTGTCGCAGCCGCGCATGATGCTCACGAAGGCGGTGATGCCGTTCGAGTTCAGGCGCACCGGGGTGATGTCGGCGTAGGTTTCGTCGCGGCTGAGCAGCACGTTCACGGCCTTCTGCCCGCCGTCCACTTCCCGGATCAGGTTGGGCAGGTCGCGGTAAGCATCGGGGCCGACTACCAGATCCACCAGCTTTTCCTCTTCCAGGAACTTGCTTTTCAGGCGCTCGGCCATGCAGCCCAGCACGCCCACCAGCATGCCGGGGTTGCGCTTCTTGTGGCTGTTGATCTGGGACAGGCGCATCCGTACCGTCTGCTCGGCCTTTTCGCGGATGGAGCAGGTGTTCAGCAGCACCAGGTCGGCCTCGGCCAGCTGCTCAGTGGTATCGAAACCCTCGTCGAAGAGGATGGAGGACACGATTTCGGAATCCGAGAAGTTCATCTGGCAGCCGTAGCTCTCGATGTAGAGCTTGCGCTGCCGGCCCGTGCGGGTAGCCGGGCTCACCCGCACGTCCTGGGCCGGCTCGTGGTCGGCGGCCGGCAAAGCAGGCGTATCGAGAAAATCTAAGGTGAACAGTTGCTGCGACATAGGTAGTACAAACACGGAAGGAGGGCAAAGGTAAGTTTTTTGCCCCTAAAATGACAGAATGGCAGGGCTTCGCAAGGTGCGAATGTGTTGAAATGGGGGTAATACTTTAATGTGCTCAGGTGCCAATGGGGGTAATGTGCTAAATGTGGTTCCGCGTCAGTGCGAGGACGAAGCAATGAAGCTGTTTAGGAAGTTGTTTGAAACACTCCAGACGGTCGTGCTGAGCGCAGCCGAAGCATCTCGCGTGGCACCGTTTGATTAGTAATCTGGCGTCAGCCTGCGAGATGCTTCGGCTGCGCTCAGCATGACCGTTCTTTAGCTAAGGCTACGGCAGGTAATCGAGCACCTCGCGCACATCCTGCACGGTGTGAAAAGCCAGGCCGGCCAGCTGCTCGGGCTCGACCCGCTCAAAGATCCAGTTGGCGTGGTAGGGCCCGTGCCCGGCCCGGAAACCCAGCCGCGCCACCGGAATGGAACCGGGCCGCGGGCATAGTCGGGAAAGCGGAGAAAAACCGCGGGAGAGGCCCGCGCCGGCGGTAAAGTTACCGAACTTGCCGCCCATGAAACAGCTGATTGACCTGACTACCTGGAACCGGCGCGAGCATTTTGCCTTCTTTTCGGCTTTTGAAGAACCCTTTTTCGGGCTGGTCGCGCCGGTGAACTGCTCCGGGGCCCAGGCCGAAGCCAAGCGGCTCGGGGTATCGTTTTTCCTGTACTACCTCCACCACGCCGTGCAGGCCGCCAACGAAGTGCCCGAGTTCCGCACCCGCATTGAAGGCGGCCAGGTGTACCGCTACGACCGGGTCCACGCCTCCGCCACCCTCGGCCGCCCCGACCACACCTTCGCCTTTTCCTTCATTGAGCAAAACGATGAGTTGAGCGGCTTCGTGGCCGCCGCCACCGCCGAAATAGCGGCCGTGCAAGCCAGTTCGGGCCTGCGCCTGACCGATACCACCGGCCGCCCCGACGTGCTGCACTGCTCGGCCATTCCCTGGGTGCGCTTCACCGGCCTCACCCACGCCCGCAGCTTCCAGTACCCCGACAGCTGCCCCAAGATTTCCTTCGGCCAGACCTACCAGGAAAACGGCGCTACCTGGATGAATGTGGCCGTGAACGTGCACCATGCCCTGGCCGACGGCTACCACGTGGGCCAGTTCCTGCAGGCTTTTGAGCGGCGGCTTAGCGCCGGAACGGTGTAGAGGCGCGATACTTCGCGTCTCGGCGTTGAACGACTGCGGTGGAACGGCGCGGACGAGTGAGACGCGAAGTATCGCGGCTCTACAATCGTTCTATGCCCAGCACGTCCAGTAGGGCGCGGGCTTTGAGCAGGCATTCGGCGTATTCGCGCGCCGGGTCGGAGTCGTAGGTGATGGCCGAGCCGACCTGGAAGCTGAGGTAGCCGGTATCGGCGCGGTACTGCAGGCTGCGGATGACGACGTTGAAATCGAAGTCGCCGTTGGGCAGCACGTAGCCCAGGCTGCCGCTGTAGAGGCCGCGCTTGGTCCGCTCATACTGCTCGATGAGCTGCATGGCCCGGATCTTGGGTGCGCCGGTCATGGAGCCCATCGGAAAGGTGGCCCGTAGGATATCAACCAGGTCGCGGTCGGGCCGCAGCTTGGCCTGCACCGTCGAAATCATCTGCCAGACGTGGCGGAAAGGGTAGAGGCCGAACAGCTCGGGCACCCGCACCGTACCGGTTTCGGCGACGCGGGCCAGGTCGTTGCGCACCAGATCCACGATCATCAGGTTTTCGGCCCGCTCTTTTTCGTCGTTCAGCAGCCGGGTGCGCAGCTGCTCGTCCTCGGCGGGCGTGGCGCCGCGCCGGATGGTGCCCTTGATGGGCTGGGAAATCAGGCCCGCTCCGGTACGGCGCAAAAACCGCTCGGGCGAGGCGCAGAGCAGGTAGCGGTCCTGCCATTTGTAGAAGCCCGCAAACGGAGTCGGCGAGACCTCGCTCAGCCGCAGAAACGTGCTGACCGGGTCCAGCTTCACCGCTTCGGCGTAGAACTCCTGGCACAGGTTGAGCTCGTATACTTCCCCATTCAGAATATCTTCCCGAATGGCCTCCACGGCCGCCAGATACTCCGCTTTCGGCAGGCGCGGCCGCAGCACCGGGGCCGGCGGGGCGGCCTCTTCGGGAATGTCGGTGGCCAGAATAGCTTCCAGCACGCCCGTCGTCAGCCCGTGGATTTCGACGGAGTCAGGCCGCCAGTAAAGCCAGGTCTGCGGCAGGAAAAAGTGCAGCGCCGGCCATTCCAGACCGTCGAAGTGCCGGCTATGGAGGTTTTCAATCTGGTTCTTGATGTCGTAGGTGATAAACCCGCACCGGGGCGCCGCCGCCGGAGCTTGCCGCCGCCCGATACCTGCCTCCTCCAACGTTTCGGCGGAAGCAGTAGCTGCCGCCGAAACGCCGAGTAACCGGTCGAAAGGCCCGTGCGGGTATTCCAGATCATTCGGCTCGTAGTAGGCGCAATACCGAAACCGCGCGGCCCAGTGCAAGGCTTTAGCACGGAATTCCGCCCGCGTAACGGACAGCGCGGCAAAGGCCAGAGTTTGGTTTTGGGTTTCTGGGTTTTGGGTTTTTGCCACGTTCAATGCCTTTACCTTTCTCGAATCACAACAACCAAAAACCAACAACCAAAAACCATCAACCAAAAACCATCAACCAAAAACCAAAAACCACCAACCAAAAACCACCAACCAAAAAGCTACCGTCCCAGCCCGGCCAGCGCCACTTTGGCTTTGGCGTCGGTGCTGTTCTTGTACTCGTGCTTAGGCGAATCGAGGACCTGTTGAAAATACAGCCGCGCCAGGTTCAGCTGCCCGTCGGTCTGGCAGAGGTAACCCATCTGCAGCGCCGACTGGGGCGCAAAGTAATACGGGGTTTTGCTGCCCAGGGCCATGGTGCGGGTGTAAAACAGGCGGGCCGAGTCGAGGCGGCCGAGGCCGTGGTAGGCGCGGGCGCGGCGGTAGGGGTCTTCGAGCCGGTCGCGCAGGGGCTGGCTGGCGGTGGCAGTAAAGCCGCGGAGCGTAGCCAGCGCCTCCCGGTAGTAGCCGCCGTCGAGCTGGAAGCGGGCCCGGGTCAGCACCCGGTTCAGGGGAAGCTTGCCTTCGTAAAAGCGCTGGGCGTACGTATCTTCCTCCACCACCGTGCGGCCGGGCGCGCTAATCTGGCGGCGGTACTGTTCGGCGGCGGGCGCATCGCCACCCAGCCAGGCGGCCAGGTAGAGCTTGAAAGCGGCGTCCTTACGGTAGTGCACCCCCTGGTACTGCTGCAAAAACTGCTGGTTCGCCCGCCGCGAAGCCGCGTACTGGCCCTGGTAGAGCAGCAGGTCGGCGGCCATGTGGTGGAGGTAGGCTACGGGCAGGTAGGCCGGTCCGGTGGGCCGGGCGCGGTAGGCCGCCAACGCGGCGTCGGTGCGGTGCTGGCGCTTGTTGAGGCTGATGAGCAGGTAGCTGAAGAGCAGATTATCGGGCTGCTGAGCGACCAGCCGGTCGGCCAGGCGCAGGGCTTCGTCGGCTTTTTTGTAGTAGGTTTCCTGCACCAGCGCCAGAATGATCTGGGCTTCGGGCTGAAAGTCGTGGGGACGCTGGGCCGCGGCGCGCAGGTTCTGCCCGCCCAGGGCCACGCTGCCGGGCAGTCCCAGCAGCTTCAGAAACCAGTGGTAGCCCTCGGGCAAAGAGCCGATGAAGAACTGCATTATGCCCAGGGTTTTGCGGGCCGGCAGAAAACCGGGGTAGCGCTGACTGGTCGCCTGCATCAGCTGGTAGGCCTGCCGCAGGCTCCACGCGCCCTGCACCTCGTGCTGGAAGGCCACCTGCGCGGCGGCCTGGTGCAGGCGGATTTCGGCCCGGGCGTAGTCGCGCAGCGGCCCCCGCTCCGCCGACTTCTCCAACGCTTCCAGGCGGCGGTCCTGGGCCGCCACCACCGCTTCGTAGCGGCCGGCATCCTGCCGGATCAGCAGCTCCGTAAAGTCGATGCAGTCGGCCACCAGCAGGGTGCCGGCGCTGGCCGGGGCGCGTTGCAGCTCCGGGCGCAGCAGGGCCCGGGCTGATTCAATACGCAGCTTAAACAGCTCACCGTAAGCCTGGCGCGCCGCCATCGATAGAGTGCTGGTTGAAGCGGGAGTCAGGCCGGCTTCCGGAGCCTGCCGGGTGCTGGTATCGTGCTGAAGCCGGCGGGCGGCCCTGGCGGACAGGGGCCACAGGCTGGTGCCGGCCACCGCCCACCAGCCTGCCAGCAGCAGTGCCCACCTAGTAGTTCGTCCAGTAGTCCGTCCGTTTTTCACCCGGTTCGTGAAGCAAAAAAAAGGAACGGCCCGCGCCGTTCCTTTTTGATAGTCTGATTAGTCAGCAGCCACTGGTAGCCGCTTAAGCTACTACTTTCAAATCGACATCGGCCAGCACGCGGCCACAGTGCTCACACACGATGATCTTCTTGTGCGAAATGATGTCGGCCTGCCGCTGGGGAGGCACGGTGTTGAAGCAGCCGCCGCAGGCGTCGCGCTTCACGGTTACCACGGCCAGGCCGTTGCGCACGTTGCCGCGGATGCGGGTGTAGGCCGTCAGCAGCCGGGCTTCGATGGGCTTCACGGCCTGCTCGCGCTCGGTTACCAGCGTTTTCTCGTCGGCTTCGCTTTCGCCCACGATGGTCTGCAGCTCGGTGTTCTTGTTGGCGAGGTCCTTCTTGCGCTCATCCAGGCGCTGCTTGGTGCCGGCGATGTCGTTGTTTTTCACCTCGATCTGGTACTGGGCCTCCTTGATTTTCTTTTCTGAAATCTGGATTTCCAGGCGCTGCAGCTCCATCTCTTTGCCGATGGCTTCGTACTCGCGGTTGTTGCGCACGTTCTGCTGCTGCTCCTCATACTTCTTGATGAGGCCGTCGGCATCCTTGGCGTTCTGCTTGCGCTGCTTGATCTGGTCGTTGAGCGACTGAATCTCTTCGTCGAACTTGCTCACGCGGACCTCGTAGCCGGCAATTTCATCCTCCAGGTCGCGAACCTCCTCGGGCAGGTCACCGCGCACGCGCCGGATTTCATCGAGCTGCGAGTCGAGGCGCTGCAGATTCAGAAGAGCTTCCAGCTTGCTGGCAACGGTGGTTTCCGTGGAGGGGTTAGAAATCATAACGGACAGGGTTGGTGAGGGTCTGGGCAATTAAGACCGCAAAAGTACTTCCAAAGTTGGCGCCAAGCAAATCCCGGAACAGCTCGCCGGTGAATTGCTCACTTTCAAAATGGCCCACGTCGCAGAGCATCAGCCGGCCCCCGGCCCCGAAGTACTCGTGGTATTTCAGGTCGCCGGTCACGAAGGCATCGGCCCCGGCGGCGCGGGCGTGGCCAATGAGAAAGCTGCCCGCTCCGCCGCAGATAGCCACGGTCTGGATAGGCTGCTCGAACTCGGTGTGCTTCACCACCGGCACGAGCAACGCCGTGCGCAGCCGCCGGCGGAATTCGGCCGGACTCAGCGGCTCGGCCAGCTCGCCCACCATGCCGGAGCCCACGTCCTGATGAGTATTTTCCAGCTTCATGACTTCGTACGCTACCTCCTCATAAGGATGGACCTGGCGCAGGGCGCTGAGCACGCGACTCTGCAGATGCAACGGCAGCAGCACTTCCAGGCGCTGCTCGGCGGTGGTTTCCGGCTGGCCGGGCGTACCCTGAAACGGGTTGGTACCCGCGCCCGGAGTAAAGGTGCCCACGCCGTCGGAGCGGAAGCTGCAGTCGGAGTAGTCGCCGATCTGGCCGGCCCCGGCGGCGTACAGGGCCTGGAGCACGGCCGCGGTGTGGGCGGCGGGTACGTAGGTGATGAGCTTGGCCAGCAGGCCGGGTTTGGGGTCCAGCGTGCGCAGGTTGCGCAGGCCCAGCTTGTCGGCCAGCTTACGGTTCACGCCGTGGCGCACGTTGTCGAGGTTGGTATGGGCGGCGTAGATGGCCACGTCGTTCTTGATGGCCCTGATCAGCGTCTGCTCCACCTCGTTGGCCCCGGTGAGGCGCTTGAGGGGCTTGAACACCACCGGATGGTGGGCCACCACCACGTTGCAGCCCCGCCGGATGGCTTCCTCCACCACCGCCGGAGTGCAGTCGAGGGCAATGAGCACGCCGGTGATTTCGGCCCGCGGGTCGCCGCACTGCAGGCCGGCATTGTCGTAGGATTCCTGGTAGGCGAGGGGCGCGGCCAGTTCGAGGACGCGGGCAAGGTCAGCAACGGTAGGCATGCGGCAGAAGTAAGTGGTCGGCCAAAAGTAACGATGTCGGCGGGCCCGGCGGGCACCCAGGGAACAAGTCGGCGGAAAATTGCTGCCTGCGGTTGCTGAAGCCCCGCCTACCCAATTCCTGCCATTGCCTCAGTTCCCCGCCTGGGCGGGCACTTCCACCCGGGGAATGAGGGCCGCGGGCTCGGCCTGCAATTCCTCGGGCACTGAGCGGCCCTGCAGGGCCAGCTGGTGGCGGGCTTCGTCGAATTCGCCCTCACTTTTGGCCACTACCAGGGCGGCAATGCCGTTGCCGATAACGTTGGTAACAGCCCGCGCCTCGCTCATAAACCGGTCGACGCCCAGCAGCAACGCCACGCTTTCTACCGGAACCATCCTGGTGGCGGCCAGCGTGGAAGCCAGCACGATAAAGCCCGAGCCCGTGACGCCCGCCGCGCCCTTGCTCGTGACCACCAGAATGGCAATCAGGGTGAGCTGCTGGGTAACGGACAGCGGGATGTTGAAGGCCTGGGCCAGAAAAATCACGGCAATGGACAGGTAAATAGACGTGCCGTCGAGGTTGAAGGAGTAGCCCGTGGGAATCACCAGGCCGGCCACCGAGCGGGAGCAGCCGTAGCGCTCCATCTTGTCGATCATGCGCGGCAAAGCCGACTCGGACGACGACGTGCCCAGCACCAGCAGAATCTCCTCCCTGATAAAGCGCAGGTAGGGCATCAGGCGCAGGCCGTAGGAGCGCAGAATCAGGTTCAGCACCCCAAAAATGAACACGAACATGGTGGCGTACACCACCAGCATGAGCTTGCCCAGCGGCAGCAGCGTGGCAACGCCGTATTTGCCGATGGTAAAGGCCATGCCGCCAAATGCGCCGATAGGCGCCAGCTTCATCACTATGGCCAGCACCCCAAACATGGCGTGCGAGAGCCGGTCGAAAGTTTTCATCAGCGGCTGGGCCTGCTGGCCCATGCGGTTCAGGGCCAGGCCAAACAGCACCGAAAACAGCAGCACCTGCAGAATGTCGCCCCTGGCAAAGGCGCCGACCACGTTGTCGGGCACGAGGTGGGTGAAGAACTCTACCCAGTTTATTTCGCCGGCCTGGGCAGTAAACTTCGCCGCTTCCACCGCCTTTTTCGAGTCCTGCAGCACGGCCCGGGCCGTTTCCTGCACGCCCGCGCCGGGTTGGGTCAGGTTGGCCACCACTACGCCGATGGCCAGGGCCAGCGTGGTCACGAGTTCAAAGTACAGCAGGGCTTTGCCCCCCACGCGGCCCACTTTTTTCAGGCTGCCCATGCCCGCAATGCCCAGGACCACCGTCAGAAAGATGATGGGGGTTATCAGCATCTTAATCAGGCTGATGAAGGTATCGGCTACCGGCTTAAGGGCGGCCCCAAAGGCGGGAAACAGGGCGCCCACGGCCACGCCCAGGGCAATGGCCGTGAGCACCTGGACAGTGAGGTTGGAATACAGCTTTTTCATGGCCGGAAACAGGCGAAAGTGGTGGGAGGCCAGCGGGTAGCGGTAGGTGAGCTTTCCTTGTTCATCCACGGTTAGCGTATGAGTGAAACCGTAGACGGTGCTGCTATGGCTCCACCGTCGGCTCTCATCGCCTGGTGAGCGGTACGGTGGGAGGTAAGGCCGCCAAAAGTACGGAAACCAGCTGTGGCGGGGCACCCGGATTTACTTCGCCGTCCGGGTCGCCTGCAATACCGCCGCGTATTGCGCCACGTGGGCGGCCAGGTCGCGGCGCCGGTACTGCATCAGGTAGCGCGGGTGGTCGAGAACGTGAATCTGGTCGAAGAGCGGCAGCTCCTGGTTGAAGCGGGTCAGAAACTCGCCGTTGCGGCGGCCCAGGCACACGGCCACGTGCCGGTGCAGCCCGACTTCCAGCACCTGCTGTTGCAGTGAGCGGTGAATAGCGGGCGTCAGGGCTTTAAGCAGGGCCGGGGCGTCGTAGTAGTTGTAGTTGCGGCCCTGGCGCAGCAGCACCAGCGGGTAGAGGGAGCCGAGAAAGAAATCTTGGTAAAACGCCGCCGGCCCGCCCATTGCGGCAATGACCTCATAGACAAACTGGCTGGAAATTTCCCGGTTCCGGGGCAGTCCGTTGGCAATGCCGCAGCTGTCGGCCAGCGCGACGGGGTCGGTGAAGGCTACGCCGGTGCGGCCGTTGCCCAGGCGGCCGGGGTTGATGCCCAGCAGCGCCACCCGGGGCTGGGCACCGGAGTAGTAGCGGTGGGCAAACTCGGTGAGCAACGCCCGTGGCCCTGGTTCCTGGTAGGGGCTCAGGGCTACCACCTCATCGGGCAGGGGCGCGGCCGGGAGGGGAAAATCGGTCAGGAAACGCAGCAGACGGTCGGCAAAGGAAAGCACAGGGGCGGCGGGGAAGGTAACCGTGCCATACGTAGCCAGAACGATCTAAGCCGACTGGCGGCAGTCCGAAGCCACGCGGCTTGCCGCCCCGGTCGTGAAGCCAGTCGTCAGACTGACGACCGTTGGACGGTTGTTGCGGTTGTCGTTCCGCAAGTCTGAAGACTTGCCGCGTGCCTCGGGCTGGCAGTCGCGCCTGCGGCTTCAGACTGCCGCCAGTTGGCGCCAGTTGGTACGGTGGGCCTTTCGAACAACCGGGCCGCGGCAACGATAGGGGTGCCCGACCAAAAAAGCCGGGGCACCGCTGCACTTAGCGAAGTAGGCGTACTTTTGCGGTTCTGTGATGCTGCCCCGCCCGATGCCCCACGTGCTTGCCTTTCTGCTGTTGCCCTTCGCCTGGCTTTATGCCTTGGTGCTGGGCGTGCGCAACTGGCTCTACGACCGGGGGCTGAAAACTTCCACGGCGTATCCCGTGCCCGTCATCAGCGTGGGTAACCTGCGGGCCGGGGGCACGGGCAAAACGCCCCACGTCGCCTGGATGGTCGGGCAGCTGCTCCGGGCCGGCGAAAAACCCGCCGTGCTGAGCCGGGGCTACGGCCGCCGCACCCGCGGCTACGTGCGGGCCGATGCCGCCGCCACCGCCGCTACCATCGGCGACGAGCCCCTGCAGCACTACCAGGATTTTGGCGGGCAGGTGCCCGTAGCGGTGGACGAGGACCGGCGCACGGGTATTGCTGCGCTGCTCGAAACCCAGCCGGCGCTCACGGCCGTAGTCCTCGACGATGCCTACCAGCACCGCCGGGTGCGGCCCGCGTTCAATATCCTGCTTACCGAGCAGCCGCGGCCGTTTTACCACGATTTCGTGCTGCCGGCCGGCCGGCTGCGCGAAAGCCGCCGCGGCGCGGCCCGGGCCGATGTGGTTATCGTCACCAAATGTGCCCCCGACCTGTCCGCGGCTGACCAGGCCGACATAACGACCCGCATCCGGCGCTATGCCCGGCCGCGGGTGCCCGTGCTGTTTTCGACCTACGACTACGGGCCGCCAGTGGCGGTGGGCGCTGCGGCCCGGCCGGCCGGCGCGGAGATTCTGCTGCTGACCGGCATTGCCCAGCCCGGTCCGCTGCGCGACTACCTGACGCAGGCCGGCTACCAGATTGTACGCCACGCCACCTTTGCCGACCACCACGCCTTTACCCCCGCCGAACTGGCGGCCGTAGTGGGGCAATTACGCCCCGGGCAAAGCGTTTTCACGACCCAGAAGGACGCCGTGCGCCTGCTGGAACCGGCATTGCAGGCCGCCCTGGCCGGCTGGCCCGTTTTTTACATTCCCATTCAGGTCCGGTTTCTGGCCGACGGCGCTGCCCGTTTGCAAAGCCTGCTCCGGCCTTTATTTCAGCCCCAAGCTGTTGTCTGACCTGCTGTTGCTTCTGCGTTTTCGCCTTTCCCGCCTTAATCGGGGCTTCCTGGTTTGGGCGCTGGTGCTCCTGCTGCCCCTGAGCGGGCGCGCCCAGATTGTTGATGATTCCACGAAAGTGCTCTACGGGCCCAAAACCACCCGGGTGCTGTACGAATCCGACATCCTGCGCGAGCAGTACGAGGGCCGCATCGTCGATACCACGCTGACCAATATCCAGCAGCAGCGCAACTGGTTTTACGACTCCACCTTCCAACAGGACCTGGGCAACGTGGGCACGGCCTCGCGCCGCCTGCTGTGGCAGACCAACACCGAGCTCGGCGCCCGCCTGGGCCGCACGGTATTCGACAAGTACACCCGCGACGCTGCCGCTACCCCCTTCTACGATACCAGGTCGCCCTACACCTTCTTCCGCTACAACCAGAGTGGGGCGGGGGAGCAGGTATTTGAGCTCTCGTATAGCCGCAGCATCGGCAAGCAGGCTAACGTGGGGATGTCCTTCGAGCGGTTTGCGTCCAATAAGTCCCTGTCGGCCAACCGGCCGGAAGGCCTGGTGGAGCATAACAACATTCTGTTTTTCGCCCGCTTTCAGAGTAAGGACGACCGCTACCACGCCCTGGCCAGCTTTGGCACTTCGCGCCACCGGGCCGCCGAGCAGGGCGGGATTGCCCCCACGGCGCGGGATCTGGCCCCGAAGGATTTGTTTGGCTACGGCCGGGAGCAGGTCCGGCTGGCCCAGGCCATCAACCGCGACGACCGGGACCGGGCGCGACTGCTGCATACCTACCGCTTACTAGGCCGGGGCCTGACCGTCTACCACGCTTTCGACTGGAGCCGCCAGCTCAATAAATTCACGGATACGTTTACCCCCGGGGTCGGCGACGCGCTGTTCTACCCGCGGATTATTCAAAGCCCCACCGGCACCGACGACCGGGCCGAGCTGCGGCAGCTGGAAAACACCGTCGGCCTGCTGGGGCGGACCGAAGCGGTGGAATACCGGATTTATACCCGCTACCGGCGGGCTTCTCTGGCCTCCCGGACCCGGGTCGGCGACCCCGGTGTACTGCGGTCGGCGTTCCGGCCCAGCCAGCTCACCCCGCTGCCCGACAGCACTTTTGGGCAGCTGTTTTTCGGCGGCACGGCCGCGTTCCGCTACCGCAGTCTGGTGGCCGTCCAGACGGCGGGGGAGCTGAAGCCTTCCACGTCGCTGGGCGAAACCGAGTACTGGTTGCGGGCCACGGCCCGGCTCGGCCCACTGACGGGGGAGCTGCTCAATTCGTCGTACGCGCCCACCCTCACCCAGCAGCAGTTCAGCGGCAACCATTACCAGTGGCTGAACTACGACGCGGCCGACGGCAGCTTCCGCAACACGAACGTGCAGCAGCTCACGGCCCGGCTCGACCAACGCCTGGGAACCCACCGGTTCGAACTTTCGGGCAGCGTGGTCAATATTCTGAATCTGGTGTACTACGACCAGAGTGCCCGCCCCGCCCAGCTCGACGCCGCCAAGCGGCTGCTCATCGGCACGCTGCGCCACCGCTTGCAGCTGGGCCACCTCTTCACCGACAACCAGGCCACCTACACCTACAGCGCCGACGACCGGGGGCTCCGTATTCCGACCCTGGTAACCAACAGCAAGGTGTACTACCAGAGCTACATCTTCAAAAAAGCCCTGTTCAGCCAGGCGGGGGTGGAAATGTATTACCAGTCCCGGTTCAAAGGCTATAATTACAGCCCCAGCACCCAGCAGTTCTACCTGCAGGATCAGTTCACCATCCGCAACTACCCGCTGGTGGACGTATACCTGAGCACGGACATCAAAACCGTGTCGCTGTTTCTGAAGGTGGCCTACGTCAACCAGTTTCTGCTGGGCAAAGACGGCTACTTCACCACGCCCTATTATACGGGCCTGCCCCGCCGCTTCCAGTTCGGCCTGCGCTGGCAGTTTTTCGATTAAAATTTTTCTGTCTGTCATCCTGAGCAGACCGTGCCCCAGGAAAGAAATCTACAAGTACGCTCATGGAAACCCAGCCCGCTTTCAACGCCGAACCCAAGGAGAAAACCATTCTCAAGCTTAAGCTCAATACCGACCCGCGGTGGGTGGATATTGCCAGCAAGAACATCGAGGATATTCTCGTCGACCACGCCTACTGCGAGCAGAAGGCCGCCAGCACCGGCATCTCCCTCATCGTGAAGTATCCAGAGAAAACCCGGCTCGTGGATGAGCTCACGGCGCTGGTAGCCGAGGAATGGGCCCACTTTGAGCGCGTGCTGCTGGAGCTGCGCAAGCGCGGCTTCGCCCTGGGCCCCCAGCGCCGCGACGAGTACGTGGTGCAGCTGCTGACCCACGTGCGCCGCGGCGACCACCGCGACCGGCAGCTGATGGATATGCTGCTCGTTTCGGCCCTGATTGAAGCCCGCAGCTGCGAGCGGTTCAAGCTGCTCTGGCAGCACATTCCGGATCCTGAGCTGAGCAAGTTCTACTACGAGCTGATGGTGTCTGAAGCCGCCCATTTCGTGAGCTACGTAGACCTGGCCAAGGAATACCGCGACCCCAAAGAAGTGGACGTCCGGCTGCAGGAGCTGCTCAAAATTGAGGGCGATATCATCACCAGCCTGCCGGTGCGCGACGACCGGATGCATTAAAAACAGATATTTTTATATATTTTCTGCTTGAAAACAAATAGATTGTCGTTACTTATGCAGTAAATAAAGCGTGGTAATTTTCCGGTATGAAAGCATTTTCTCTTCTGCTACTGTTCAGCGCCGTGGCTTCTTTGGCATTCGGTCAAAGTCCTGCGGCCCCCACCCGAATCGATTTTTGCGGTCAGCAGTATGAGCTGCCCGCCGGGGCTGTCCTGGAGTCGCCGTATGAGGTGAAGGGCGACAAGTTTGACATCACGCTGATATACCTCAACTACAATGCCCTGAGCACCGCGCCGGCTGAGTTTGCCAAGCAGCGCCGCAAAAAAATGAAGGGCGAGCCCCTGCAGGAAATCACCTGCTTCATTCAGGACTCCCCGGCTAAGGCGTACAAGTTTGGCTACCGCACCGAAGCTGGTATGGCCTACGAGCTCATTGCCTACGGCGTCACCAAAGGCCAGCCCGTCCTGGTTCAGATTACCACCGATATTGATCCTTATCAGAGCACTGATATTCCCGCTTTTGCCCGGCAATTCGTGCACCTGGCGAAGTAGCGGGCCGCCGGTAGCTGTTATTAAAAAGGCCGCCCGATACCCCGGGCGGCCTTTTGGTTGATTCCGGTGCTAGGCAGCAGCAGGCTCGCCCGGCGAATTCCGCGAGTTCAAAACTCCGGGTGGCACCGACAGCTCGCCGGTGTACGGGTCGATAACGCCGTTGCGCTCGTCCTCAATATTGGTGGCCTGGGTGTATACGTCGCCGGCAATGGGGCGGGCCCGCAGCTCCCGCTTGAACTCCCGGATTCGCTCGTTGCGCTCTTCCCCGGCTTCGGGGCCGCCATAGTCGGCAAAGCCGAAGCCGCCCCACTCGCTCACAATCAGCGGCTTCTGCCGGCGGTAGAAGAAGGCGTCGCCTATCACGAGCGGGAAGGCGGCCGTACCGATCATCTCACCGCGGATGAGGCGGTCGAGCAGCTCCTGCCAGCGGGACAGGTCGGGGGTGTAGAGGTGGGCCGTGAGCAGGTCCGATTTCAGGCGGCCCTCCTGGGAAATGTGCTGCCAGCCGTCGTTGTCGACCACCAGGAACTGCGGGTGCTCGATGAGCATGTAGTGGTAGGTATCGATGATGTAGCGGCGGGTTTCGGGGTTGGTGGCAATGTCCTGGCAGCCCCAGTCCTCGTTGTATAAGCTCCAGATCACCACCGACGGGTGCGACTCAATCAGGGTGAGCATCCGCAGCAGCTCTTCGCGGTGGTTTTTGCGGCTGCCGGCGCTGGACGTATGGGGGCTGGGCACTTCCACCCACAGCAGCAGCCCCAGCTCGTCGGCCAGGTTGTAGATGCGCGGGTCGATGCCGGCAATATGGACCCGCACCAGGTTGCAGCCCAGCTTCTGCATGGCGTGCATGTGGCGCTGCATTTCCTCGTAGGTGGCCGTGCCGGGCTGGTAGAGGATGCCGTCGAGGTAGGTGGGCTGATTGTTCAGGTAGACGTGCCGCCCCCGGGATTCTATCTTGCGCAGGCCGAAGTTGGTTTCAATCTGGGCCGCGTAACCCTCGGCGTCAATCAAATCGGCGACGAGCCGATACAGGTGCGGGGCTTCCGGCGACCAGAGCCGGGCCCCGGTCATTTCCAGCACCACGCGCTGCTGCTTCTGGCCCGCTTCGAGCCGCAGGGGGAAATCGGAAGCAAACAGCGGGGCGGTGGTCTTGGCGGCACGGCGCGCAAACACGCGCAGGCGCAGGGTGTAGTGGCCCGGGTCGTGGATGCGGGTAGTCAGGTTGAAGCGCACGAGCTGGTCTTCGACCACGCAATCGACGCCCAGGCGGGAGCGGAGGCGGTTGCGCTCCACCATTTCGAGCCATACGCTGCGCACGGCCCCGGTGTAGGTCTGGTACCAGATGCCGCCGCGCTTGTAAATGTGCGACTCCTGCTTGCCGCGAGTGGTTTCGGCGTCCATCGTGTCGGCAATGCGTACGGTGAGGCGGTTGACCAGGTGCAGGTTTTCCTCGCGCAGCTCGTAGGAAAACGACGTGTACTCGCCGTAGTGCACCTCCTCGCCCTCGATGGTGCGCAGCAGGCGGCCATTGAGCCAGACCTGGGTTTCGTAGCCGCAGGCCCCGAAGGTAAGCTGGAACATGGAGCGCGTCAGCGGCTCCTCAACCTCGGGCAGGGTGAATTCCCGCTCGTACCAGGCCACCACTTTGTCGTGCCACCGGGCCAGGGGGGCGTTTTCCTTATCCTGGGCCATGTGGGTTTCGATGGAGCCGGGCCACTGGGCCAAATACTCGTAGTCGTGGCCCAGGTACCAGGCATCACGCCGGCCACTGTCGTCGGCATCGACCCCGAATTTCCATTCGCCATCAAGCAGCAGGTGGTTGTTGAGCCGCAGCACGGCCCGGGGCAGGGGGTTGGCCATTTCTTCCTGGGCCGGCGACTCTTCCAGGCTGCCGGACAGGCTGTAGTTGGTGTGCTCCGAATTCATACAAGGAAATTGGGTGGGACAGGGGCCGCGCAACGGCAACGGCTAGGGTAGCGGGCTATACGATTCTTCTACGGGTTTGGGGTGGTAAGGGGCCCCTTCCATGGGGGTGCATGGCGAGTTGGAATACGGCTGAAAAACAGAAGCCTCATTGTCTGCGAAACAGCTAATGAGGCTTTCAGTACCGGATTTTTCAAGCAGTTAACTCAGGTTTTCTGCTTTTTCTTCTTGGCCGCCGGAAACAGAATGTTGTTCAGAATCAGCCGGTAGCCGGGCGAATTGGGGTGGAGCGACAAATCGGTGGGCTCTTCCTCCACCAGGTGCTGGTAGTCCTCGGGGTCGTGGCCGCTATAGAACGTCCAGGTGCCCTTGCCCAGCGTGCCGTGCATGTAGCGCACTTCGCCGGAGGCTTTGTTGTCGCCCATAATCACCACGTCGGGCTTGATGAGCTGCTTGCGGAACGCCGTGGTCTGGCCCATGAAGCCCTTGACGGTCTTCTCGTGGTTCTGAGTCAGCATGGTCGGCACGGGGTCGTACTTGGCCGAGAAGGTGAAGAGCTGGAAGTAGTCGTTGTCCTCGTACACGCCCCGCTCGCCGGGCTGCATGTCGATGTCGGAGTATTCGTACCGGTACGGGTCCCGCTCGAGCTGAAAGTCCTTGAAGGCCAGGGTGCGGTTGTAGTTGAGCTGCTGCTGGGCCCGCGGGTCGGCGGGGTCACCGTCGTACATGGTTTCCACCATATCCACGCCCAGGCCGGCCAGGGCAATGTCGTAGGTGTCGGTGGCCCCGCACATGGCAAACTGGAAGCCGCCGCCGGCAATGAATTCCTGCATCTTCACCGTCACGGCTCCTTTCATCACGCTCACCTTGGCAAAGCCATTGCGCCGGGCCGTGGCTTCGGCGTCGCGCTGCTGCTGCTGGTACCAGGGGCGGTTGCGGTAGGTGGCGAAGAACTTGCCGTACTCGCCCGTGAAGTCCTCGTGGTGAATGTGCAGCCAGTCGTACTTGGGCAGGTCGCCGCGCAGCACTTCGTCGTCGTAGATCTGGGTGTAGGGAATTTCGGCGTAGGCCAGCACCATCGTCACGGCATCGTCCCAGGGCTGCTTGCCCTGGGGAGTGTAGACCGCAATCTTGGGCGCCTTCTCCAGCTTCATCAGGTCCATGTTGGCGTTGGGGTCGGCTATTGCCGACAGAATGCCGGTGTACTGGGCTTCCGAAATCACCTGGTAGGTGATGCCGCGCACGGCCAGCTCATTTTCCAGCCCCGGGACTACCGCCGCGGCGAAGGAGCCGCCCCGGTAGTTGAGCAGCCAGTCGACCTCCACCTCCTTGCCCAGGAGCCAGTAGGCCATGCCGTAGGCTTTCAGGTGCTCCTTCTGGGTGTTATCCATGGGGATGAAGATGTGGTTGGCCAGCGTGGCGGCGGGCCGGCCGAGCCAGAGGGCCAGCAGCAGGAGAACGGGCAGAATTCGCTTCGGGGCCATCAGGTGCTGCAAAGTAACAGGGCGAGGATAAAACAACCCTACAACGAACAGCCGATTAGAATTCCGTGCGCGTTGCCGGGGCAGGCCTAGGGGCCCAAACAAATGTAGCGAAACAGGGCGGGAGTTTAGGGGAAACCGGTTACCTTGCCGGGCCGGCTGCTATTGTCAAAACGGGTATTCTACCGTTTACAGTCGGATTTATCCCTTGCTCACGGGTTAATTTACTGCCGCCATGCACCTGCTGGAAAATATCAAGGAAGCCTTCCGCTCCATTCACAGCAACCTGCTGCGCACCGTGCTGACGGCCCTTATCGTCAGCATCGGCATCATGTCGCTGGTGGGTATTCTGACGGCTATTGATGCCATCAAGTATTCGCTGAACGCAACCTTCGCCAGCCTGGGCGCCAACTCCTTCGAGATTAAAGCCAAGGGCTACACCAACCGCATGCGGCGCGGGGGGGTGCAGGGTAAAGTCTACCCGGCCATCACCTACCTGCAGGCCACCCAGTACAAGCGGCAGATCGGTAGCCAGGCTCAGGTGGGCGTGTCGGCCTTTATCTCCGGGGCTACCGAGGTGAAAGGCAACGGCCAGAAAACCAACCCCAACATGAACGTGGTGGCCGGCGACGAAAACTACCTGCAGATTCAGAGTTACAACCTCGCCGGCGGCCGGGCCTTTTCGCCCGCCGAGCTGACCAATGGGGCCAACGTGGCCATCGTGGGCGTGGAGGTAAAAGACAAGCTGTATCCCAACCAGAGTCCGGTCGATCAGTACGTGTACCTGCTGGGCCGCCGGTTTCAGGTGGTGGGCCAGCTCGAAAAAAGCGGCAGCAGCGTGGGCGGCGGCGGGGCCGACCGGCTGGTGCTGATTCCGCTGGAAACCGGCAACCAGATGCCCCGGCAGCGCGCCCTCACCTACGATATCAAAACCGCCACCGCCTCGCCCGACAACCTGACCTACCTCACCGGCGAGGCTACCGGCGTGATGCGCGCCGTGCGCCACGACCCGTTGGGTACCGACGACTCCTTCGAGGTGGAAGGCAGCGACTCCATGGCCAGCAAGCTCGATTCGCTGTCCGAAAACCTGCGCGTCGGCGGCTTTCTGGTGGGCTTCATCACCCTGCTCGGGGCCAGCATTGCCCTGATGAACATCATGATGGTATCGGTGACGGAGCGGACCCGCGAAATCGGCATCCGCAAGGCCCTGGGGGCCACGGCGCTCCAGATCCGCCAGCAGTTTCTCATCGAAGCCATCGTAATCTGCATGCTGGGCGGCCTGCTGGGCGTAATCCTCGGCGTGGCCATGGGGAACTCCATTTCGCTCTTCATCGGCGAAGGCACCTTCCTGGTACCCTGGCTCTGGATGACGATGGGGATGGTTATCTGCGTCACGGTCGGCCTGGCCTCGGGCTACTATCCCGCCAGCAAAGCCGCCGCCCTCGACCCCATTGAGTCGTTGCGCTACGAGTAGGATAGCCGGCCCAGTTCCCGGCGGGCTACCGCTATCCTACCACCTCGCCAACCGCCGGCACCGATAGACCGGAGTACCGAACAGCAAGCGCAGCCGCCCGTTATAACCGGGCGGCTGCGCTTGCCCTTGCGCTCATCCGGGTTGTGCGCCCGGCAGTTCTCCGTCAACAGTAGCCACCCCGTTGGCCTCAATGGCCCGGGCTTTTGTGGTCGCCAACATACCGGGCAGCAGGGCGCGGTATCGTTTACCCGATACCCGGCCGAACGGGGGCTTGCTCCGGCCCGTGAACCAGCCCTCGGGCGTAAACCGGGTTTGTCCGTCGGCCGGCCCCAAGGTGCGCTTCACGGATAAGGCTATTTGGCCAACCGTACTTACCCCAGGGCCTCGACGTTTCCGGTAGCCCCGGCCGCTGGCCGGCAAAGCTGGGCTGGGACGTAAACGGGTAGGGCGCAGAACGCTTCAGTAAAAAACCCGGTCACTTCCCCGCCGTCCTTCCAAACGGAAAAGCGCAACAGCCCGCTGCCCGGGAAGTAGAGGTGACGACATCCGCGTCCGGCTGCCACCCGCGGCAGACCCGCGGCTATGGAGGGCATTTCCCGGCCGACGGCAATCTGCGCCCGGTCCTCATCATTGCTAACCGGGTATCCCGTGATGAATTAACGAAACGAGGGCCTGGCCGTGGGGCAGTAGGGCAGGGGATACTGACAGATCCGATCCGCATCCGCATTCAAAAACGGTACAGCCCCTTGGTCAACTCTGCGGTTGAGGTGCCGGCCAGCATTATGGCTGGTTGCCCGAGGAAACCAGAGGCCTGGAGAGCACCACCGAAAAAATAAAATAAGCCGACCCCTGAGCGGGGGAAGTTAGCAGAAAGCCCCTGCCCGCGCACTAGTTATTGCCCATTTGGTGTTACCTTGCCGGGGCAAACAACAACTCCTTTTGGATATGATTGACACCACCGTCGGCCAACGCTTCATCCAGCTTATTTCTCATTTGGGTATATCAAAGAATGCCTTTGCTGCTTCTCTGGATAAGACTGCCACGGTTGTCCAACACCTGGTGGATGAGCGGAACAAACCCGGATTTGACCTTTTGTGTAAAGTATTTGAAGTTTATCCAAATGTATCTAAAGCGTGGCTGCTGCAGGGGCAGGGCCCAATGCTGACGGATGCTTCTGCGTCAGGCGAGGCCGGAGCAACCCAAAATGCTGGTCAGCCTCAGGCGTCGGAGCGGGGCGAAGATCCCGCTGCGGTAGCCAAGTCAGCTGCTAAAGGGGGAGCACACGCGCTGCCGGTCGGGAATCCCGTCGTACCAGTAAGCCCCGCCGCCGCCGCTGAGCCAGCCCCGGCCGCAACCCGGACCGAAGCGGCCGTTGCAGCCGTGTTTTCAGCACCTACGGCCGCCGTTCCTGCCCAGGCGGAAGTGCTGCCGCAGGTCCCGGCCGCCGCCTCAGTTACGCCTTCAACCGGTCAGGAAAGCCTGCAGGCCGCTCTGTATGCTCAGCAGCTGGCGCACCAGCTGACGGTAGCGGAAATGCGGAATCAGCACCTGCTGGAGCAGCAGCGGATGATGCAGCAGATGCTGGATCTGATGCAACGGCAGTTGGCTAGATAAGCGCTCAGGTCACGCAAAAACAAAAGGGTAATGTTCGCGAACATTACCCTTTTGTTTTTTGAATGCAATGAGCTTGCCAGGGAAAGCACTACCCCAATACCGGCACAGGACCAGATGAACCGCACTATCGGAGGTTGAAATGCCGCTGTTGCATCAGGAGGTACTTTTTATTTTTCAAGTATCTAGCAATTACTATGTAAAAACTGCCTCTATTGTCTGGATTTGAGGTTCGTTTTACATAGTGCGGTTCATCTGGGCACAGGACAATGAATACATACCCCTCGGAACCCAGGGCGAGCGACGCGTAACAGCTAGTAGGGGTAGTGCCCGGTCTTCCCCACCGGGGGTAGAATTTATTTGAAATCGGTATCGATGCTTATGCCCGGCACCTGCTGCGGCCTCTTATGCCCGAACCCGCGGTCCGGCAGTGGAACTTCATACTTCTTCGCACAATACTTCCGTCGGAGTAGCCCGGAGGCTAAGGGGTAAGTAAAGCAGGAATTTGGTGTACTGCCTCTCCCGGCTCTTAACGCTGAGGGTGCCGCCATAGCTTTTGCTGATGATATCATAGCTTAGCGACAATCCCAGGCCGGTGCCTTCTCCCGGGGGTTTGGTGGTGAAGAAGGGTTGAAATACTTTTTCCTGCACGGCCGCCGGAATACCCTGGCCATTGTCGCGCACCTGAATCAGAATAGCTTTTTCAGTTTGCAGCGTTTGCACGCAAATTTCGGGCTGGAAAGCCTCGCCAACGTGCTTGCGTTTCTCAGTCACCGCGTAAAGGGCATTGGTCAATAAGTTTATCAATACCCGGCTCAGCTCCTGCGCCACCACCATTACGGGGGCCAGCGCGGGATCCAAATGGGTGACCAGGGTAACGTCGAAGTCCTTGTTTTTTGCCCGCCAGCTATGATAGGCCAGCCGCAGGCATTCCTGGGTCAGGGCATTCAGGTCAGTAGGCTGGCGCTGGCCATTGCTGGCGCGGG
The DNA here is from genome assembly GCF_039539565.1 of Hymenobacter fastidiosus. Taxonomy (NCBI): domain Bacteria; kingdom Pseudomonadati; phylum Bacteroidota; class Cytophagia; order Cytophagales; family Hymenobacteraceae; genus Hymenobacter; species Hymenobacter fastidiosus. The sequence continues at coordinate 174,068 of NZ_BAABDJ010000001.1, forward strand.
AATGTTCCAGCATACTTTTCACAATGCCATCGGCACGGTGCCCGTGTTGGTGAATCTTGGTATGATTCTGGGCCATTTCCACCAAAAGCTCATTCACCATCTGCTGGCTGGCTACCGAGAAAGTCTCTTTGGCCAGTTCCTGCTGCAGCTCCGTTATAAGCTCCATATTCACGTCCGAGAAGTTGGTAACGAAGTTCAGGGGGTTTTGCATTTCGTGGGCTACACCAGCCGTCAGCTCCCCAAAAGAAGCCATCTTCTCGCGTTGTACCAGCCGGGCCTGCGCCGTCTGCAGCTCGGTAAGCGTGCGGTTTAGCTCATCGAGGTGGGCGGCAATCTGCTGGTTCTTTTCGTTCAGATTATGGTTGGCTCGCTGCTTGAGGTAAACGTTGCGCAGCACCAGAGCCAGCAACAACACTACGCCGCCGAGCCCTGCCAGCAACCCGTAAAGCTGCTGGCGCTGGCGGGCCTGTTTCTGGGCCTGCAGTTGCCGGGTTTTAGTGAGCAGGGCAATCTGAGCCTGTTTTTTATCCAGCTCATAGCCGTAGCGCAACGCACTGGTCCGGCGCTGGGTATCCTTGCCGGAGAGCGTATCATTGTAGGCCATATGCAGGTTCCGGTAACGGTAGGCCTGGGCGAAGTCGCGGCGCTGGGCATATACCTGCGCCAGGATATCACTGGCTTTGCGAATGTTCTCGTTGCTATGGGTTTGCTGACTGAGCTGCAGACTGTGCCGGGCCAGCCTGAGGGCACTGTCGGGCTGTTGGCCGAGCAGATACGCCCGGGCCAGCATTAACTCTACCGAAGGCAGATTATAATCGTCGTGCGAGGCGTGGACCAGTTGCCGGGCCCGTAGCCCATGGGCCAGGGCCTGGGCGTGGTTGCCCTGCAAACCGTACACTTCCGCCAGGCTGGTTTCATTACCGGCTTCGCCCTGGGCATCGCCCAACTGCCGGCTCAACCGCAATGCCTGATGATAGTAGCGCAGGGCCAGCGGCCAGTTTTGTAGCATCTGAAACGAGTTGCCGAGTACGTTCAGGGCAAAGAGAACCTGCTGCTGATCCTGGGCCTGCCGGCCGCTTTTCAAGGCCCTGCGCAATATGGGTATTGCCTCAATATAATTACCCGTTTGGGAGTAAATGCTGCCTATGGTAGCCTGCAGGCGCGTAAGGGTCTGCAGGTCGCCGGTTTGCTCGGCCAGGGGCAGCCCCTGCAGGGCCGCGGCTAAGGCGGGGACGGGGCTGCCCTGCAGCAGGTCAATCAGACTTAACTGCAGCCAGGCCCGGCCCAGGCCCCGCCGATCAGCCCGGCGGGTAAACAAGCGCTGCGCCTGCTGCGCATAGTGCCGGGCCGCCTCGTATTCGGTCTGCCGCCGGTACAGCTTACTCAGGTCCAGCAGCACCAGTCCTTCGCCTGCCGAGTCCGCTAACTGCCGGGCCAGGTTGAGGGCCTGGTGGCTGAGCTTCGTGGCCTGCGGCGCGTCGGGAGTGCTGACCGCCTGCGAAAGTGCCAGCAGCCGGCGTACGCGGGTGGTATCAGCCTGGGGGTGGGTGCGCAGCAATTGGCGCAAACTATCGCTCGTACGCGTCTGGCCCGCCGCGAAAAACGCAAGCCAAACCAGGCTCAGAAGCAATAGACCGGCGCGTTGTATCATGCTGGCGGGCGCTAAACATCAGATTCCCGCAGCGGTGGTGCGGGTGGCGTTGGCTCAGAAGCTGGTTGAGTTAGCCTAAGAGCCGTCACAACGGTGTAGAGACGCATACTTGCGTCTCGTCGTTGAACGATAATCGTTGGGCCGGCGCGGCCGACTTCTAAGCGAAGAGGTGCGATTGTGCCCACTCACGGCCTGGCAGTCAGGCCAAAGGCGGAACTGGCACTGGTGCCGGTGGGCAGTGGCGCGGCCCGGACTAAAAAGGTGGTCAGGGCCGCGCAAAAATTCTATGACTACTGTGCTGCCAGTCGCCGGTTGGCTATTGGCAAAACAAGCGGTGCTCCTCGCCTTGGGCCGCTGGGCGGTTGTGAAAAGGGCCTGTCCGCCATGCGGCGAAGGTAATATCGTGCAGCTAAAAATTGGGATTATGGATGCTGCCCCGGGCTCTGCTTTCGGTCTTTTGGTCGTTAAACCTTACGGTAGTCATCGTAACCACCGTAATTCCCGCTTCGACCGGGAACGCCCAACTCTTGTGGGGCCCTGGTTCTGCCTGGGCCCCCGGCAGCTTAGCCAGCTGGTTGTAAATATCCGGGGCCTGGCCCGGACCAGCGACCTGGAAGTGGCTGGGTAGGGTTTGGAGGCTGTTCAGCTTCAGATTACTATCCGTCTTCGTGAAATGTACTTCCTCATTGCCGAGCCGGAAAACAGCCGTGTCGGGTACCTGCGGATAGTCAGGCTGCCCCCAGAGAGAGGCATAAAAATTTATGGTAGCCGCCCATTCGGCATTCGGCACATCTATTTCTGCAATCGGAGTGAGGGTTTCCATGAGTGCAACAGGCTTTAGTGAAAGAAAAGAGATTTATAGAATGAATATAATAAATAATATAAACATGGCAGGGGTTAGCAAACGGCACGTGACTGCCCTAAGCTCAGGTACGGAGTTCTGACTGCACCCAGGAGATTCAACAGCCCGACAGAATGCGGTAGCATAAACAACTTTGCTGGTACGGCTTTGCTCTCCCGGGTTTGACTCATACCGCAGAAAGGTGCGGTAGCAGTTTCGTGAACAGGGTAGCCGGTGCCTGCTGCCCGGGACTGGTCGCTGGGAGCGGATGTTGCGCGTCTGGGGCCAACGACGACCGGCCCGACGGCTGGTAGCCGCCGGACCGGGAGCCACACCATTCGCGAAACCGCTACAGGCTCCTGACCTGGGTCCGCCCGATAAGCTACCGGCAACTAAAAATTAGGATTATGAATTGCCCCCAGAATATTAGTGGTGACAGTTCTAGGATTGGGGATTTCAACGCTTCCCAACGCAATTACAGTGTATCCCTGGCCTACAGGTCGGCAAATCGTATTCGAAACGACGGTGATGGTCTGGAACTCAATATACTTTTTGGCTCCAGGAAGCTTTTTAAGTTTTTCATACTGTGCTTCTGCATCATCCTTACTACTGGCTTTAGAATAGTAGGTGTTTTTGATGAGTTGATTTAGCACCGGGCCCTGGTGGGAACAAATAAAATGCAACTCAAATTCTTCGGGTCTGAAAATTGCTTTCAACGATTGAGACCGGTCAGCTTCAGCTTCTAACACCTCTTCATAAAACTTTACTGTAGCCTCCCAGTCATCAGCCGGCACGACAATCTCTACTGCAGTTGTAAGCGTTTCCATGGGCAGGGCGGGAAATAAGTGGGAAGATGTGTAATGGGCCTAATGTAATAAATAATATAAGTATACCAATTAAGCGAACGGCTGAGTTTGATTTTAGGCGTTGCAACAATAGCCCGAGCAGCTAGCAGCGCAGTGAGTGAAAGCAGAAACATTGACTTTGAGGGTGCCTTTACAGCCCTGAAAAAAAACCGACGGGACGACTCCCGGTACCAGGAAGTATCGTCCCGTCGGGGAGTTGAAAAGACGGTTGTAGGGCGCCCGCTCTGCCGCGGCGGCAGTCAGGGCGCAAAGCCGGAGCAACCAAAGAAACGAACGGTTTGGGGGCAACGCCGCCTTCTTTTTGCCTAATGGTGCAGCATTTCCGCGCCCATTTCTTCCGCCTCCATCAGGTTCTGCGGGTTCACGGCAACCAGGCGCAGGGTCTTCATTTCGCCCACTAATAACGGGTCGTATTTGGCGGCTACGCGGATGTAATTGGGCGTAAAGCCTTCCATCTGGCCGTTGGTCACGTCGTCTTCGAAGAGCACCTCCGTTTCCAGGCCCACGTGCTGCTCGTAGAAGAAGCGCTTTTTCTTCTCCGAGAGACCACGCAGCTGGGTGGTGCGCTCGTGCCGGTGGCGATCCTGCACCCGGCCGGGCAGGGTAGGGGCTAAGGTGTTTTCGCGCTCCGAATACGGAAATACGTGCAGGTAGCTTATGTCCAGGTCGTTGAGGAACTGATAGGTTTCCAGGAAATCAGCTGCTGTTTCGCCGGGAAACCCCACGATAACGTCGACCCCGATGCAGGCGTGGGGCATCACCTGCTTGATCAGGGCCACGCGGTCGGCGTAGAGCTGGCGGCGGTAGCGGCGGCGCATCAGCCCCAGAATCTTATCGGAGCCGCTTTGCAGCGGGATGTGAAAGTGCGGTGCGAAGCGCTTGGAGCCGGCCACGAAGCGGATGATATCGTCGGTGAGCAGGTTGGGCTCGCAGCTGCTGATGCGGAAGCGGCGGATGCCGGTCACTTCGTCGAGGGCCCGCACGAGGTCGTAGAAATCCTCTTTCCGCTCCCGCTCCGGCCCCTGCAGGCCGAAGTCGCCGAGGTTGACGCCGGTCAGCACGATTTCCTTCACGCCCGTTTCGGCCAGCTGCTGCACGCGCGCTACCACGCTCTGCACCGAGTCGGAGCGGCTGCTGCCGCGGGCCAGCGGAATGGTGCAGAACGAGCAGGAATAGTCGCAGCCGTCCTGCACCTTGAGGAAGGTGCGGGTCCGGTCGCCGTAGCTGTGGGCGGCGTGAAACTCAGTGGCTTCGGAAATAGGGGAGGCGTACACCTGGCCGGGCTGGCCGGCGGCGGGCTTTTCGAAGCCGGCCAGAATATCGACCAGCTGAAATTTCTCGGCGGCGCCCAGCACCGCATGCACGCCGGGGATTTCGGCAATTTCCTGCGGTTTCAGCTGGGCGTAGCACCCGACGATGGTCACGAAAGCCTCCGGATTGTGCCTGAGGGCTTCTTTCACCACCTTGCGGCACTTGCGGTCGGCGTGGTCGGTGACGGAGCAGGTGTTGATGACGTAGATGTCGGCCGCGTCTTCGAAGGCTACTTTGCGGAAGCCGCGCTCCTCGAACTGCCGGCCGATGGCCGAGGTTTCGGAGAAGTTGAGCTTGCAGCCCAGGGTATAAAAGGCAACTTTTCTGGTTTCCATTTCCATAAGCAGGGCCGCAAAGATACAGCTTGCCGGAGTTTAAAAGTAACCCAACGGCAGTTTCCCCCGCCGGCCTCCCAAAGCGGCTTACAGCAGGGAAGCAGGCGGCTGCGCGGGGCAAAGCCGCGGCGCAGCCAGCCCGGCCAGACCAGGTGGCCTGGCCGGTTCCCGGATGTGGCCTGTGCGGCTCCGTTGCTACTCGCCGGCCGGGGCGGGACTGGCGCGCATCAGCTGCCCAAAAAAGATACTGTTCAGAAACAGCTTGTTGGTGCCGTACCAGAAGGCGCGGAAGTTGGGGTTATCAACCAGGGAGATAATCCGGCCGGCGCCCACGTCGACAATGTCGACGGCGGCGGAATTGCGCAGCTTGGCCTCGTTGGCCCGGGAAATGAAGCCGCTGGCCAGCGGACGGGCCGTATACATCAGGGGGTTGGCGTAGGGGCTGGCGGCGCGCTCCATGAACACGGTATGGTCGCGGAACAGGAACACGTCGGGGCTGGTGTAGCCGTAGCCCAGCGGGTGCGTCAGGTCGAGCCGGGCGTGGAAGATGGCCCCCGAAATTTCCTGGGCGCTGGCGGTGTTGCGCATGCCCACGTAGGGCCGCTGCGGGAGCGGATTCGCGCCGGCCACTGTGGCCGGAGCCGGCCGGGCCCGGCCGGGGGGAGCCGGAGCCGGCGAAACCGGAGCCGGGCCGACCGCCGGGACGGTACTGGTAGCCCCGGGCGCCAGGGCTGTTTCCGGCGCGGCCGGAACCGGGCCGCCGGCTTTGAATCTGGTGGTGGACAGCCCGTTGTCGGCCAGCCATTTGGCGCCTTTGCCCAGGGCCAGCAGGGTGTTGCCGCGCTGCACCCAGGTGCGCAGCTTCTCCCGGGCCGACGCGGAGATACTGGCGTACGTGCCATCGGAGGCCACGATCACGGTATAGCGGTCCAGATTCAGGCGGTCCAGCGTTTCGGGCGCTACCAGGCTCGGCGTCATGCCGAACCGCTCATCGAGCAGGTGCCAGGCTTCGCCCACATCGGTCGGGCTCACGCCGGGCCCGGCCAGCAGCATGATTTCGGGCTTTTTCAGGGTCACGAAGTTGACGCTGCCCAGCTTGAGCCCCTGCGCCGACAGGCCCGTGGTGATGCCCACCACGTCGAGGCCGTTGGCGGTGGCTACGCGCTGCATCAGCGCATAGAGCGAGTCGGCGGGCATGGTTTGCAGCCCCACCGGCACCAGAATGCTGCCGTAGTCCATTTTCCGGGCGCCAATAAAGAAGGGCTCCGAGGCCACCTTCACGACCAGCTTACGGGCCAGCAGCGTGTTCAGGGCGCGTGGGGCGTAGTAGCCCTGCCAGCTGAAGGCGTAGGCGTAGGCGGTTTTGTCGCCCAGCACGCGGCCCGTGGGGAAGCTCACGCTGTCGAGGCGCGGCCCCAGCAGGCCCCCGGCCGGATCTTTCGTAACGGCCGCCGTGGCCAGCCCGAAGGCCCGGGGCAGGGTCCAGGCCGAAATGTCGTAGAAGATGCTATCCTGAAATGTGGTACGCTCCTCAAACATGGCCTGAATCAGCCGGAACTGGGGCTGGTCGGTGGGCACCACGTAGGCCTGGTCGGGCGCGTAAGTGGTGCCGTTTAGCTTAAGCGCGCTTTTGGGCCGATACACCGCAATCTGGTGCTGGCGGATCACGCGGGCCAGCTCGTAGGCGCGGGCCGGGTCCTGGTCGGCCCCGAACACGTAGGCCCGCACGCCCTGGCCGCGGGCTTCGCGGGCCGCCTGCTGGTAGAACTCGCGCTGGTAGTTCAGCAAGTCCACGCGCAGGGCCTGCACCGCCTCAATAGACGAGAGCGTAGTAGCCACCTGGTTGCGGATGGTGAAGGGAAAACGGACTATGCCGTTTACGCTTTCCTGGGCGTGGCCGCGGGAGCTGGCCTGCTCAAACAGAATGCCCACGGCCCCGTTCACGTCGGGATACGTCGAGCCCTTGCCGTAGTAGAAGTCGTCGTAGTTTTCCTCCGTGAAGTACAGGGAGCCCAGCTTATCCAGCGCCCTGGCGTGGTAGGCCCCGATTTTCTGGGTCAGCTCGAAATTGCGGGCCGGGGTGAGCGGGTGCTTGCGCGAGGGCACGCCGGGCTGGAAGAAAAATGTGGAGTTAGTGCCCATCTCGTGGTGGTCGGTGAGCAGGTTGGGCTTCCAGTCGTGGAACTGCCGCAGCCGCCCGCGCGACTCGGGGTGCTGCAGCGGCAGCCAGTCGCGGTTCAGGTCGAACCAGTAGTGGTTGAAGCGGCCGCCGGGCCAGGCCTCGTTCTGCTCCAGGTTGGCCGGGTCAGCCACCAGGTTTTTGCTGCGGCGGGCATTCACCCAGCCCGAATGGCGCGCGAGGCCGTCGGGGTTGATGCTGGGGTCGACCAGCACTACGGTATTGCGCAGCACCTCATCGATGGCCGGGCCCTGGGCGGCGGCCAGGTAATACACGGCCAGCAACGAGGCATTGGTGCCGCTGGGCTCGTTGCCGTGCACGCTGTAGCCCATCCAGAACACGGCCGGCATCCGGCTCACGTCGAGCTGGCCGGACGCGGCCGGGTCCGTCAGCCGGTGGTGGTCGGCCTTGATCTGGGTGATGTTGCGCTGATTGTCGGGCGAGGTGATGGTGAGCAGCAGCAGGGGGCGGTGCTCGTGGGTGCGGGCATATTCGGTAATCGTTACCCGGTCGGAAGCGGCGTCGACGGCCCGCATATACGTCACCAGCTGGTCGTGGCTTACGTGCCACTCACCCACCTCGTAGCCCAGCACCGCCGCCGGCGTGGGAATGGCCGGGTTGTAAGTCACCGTCTGGGGCAGGTAATAGGCCAGGTTGGAGGAGGTCTGGGCCCGACCCGCAAGCGCCACCAGCAGCGCCAGTAGTAAACCGTAGAATTTTCGCATGGTAAAAAATAAGGTAAGCGTGTTCAGGGAATTCCAGGCTTTCGGCGGAAAGCCTGAGGGAGCCGGCCCGCTTCGCGTGTCGTTTTTTCGGGTGAACCGGACGCGGGGTCGAAATCGCCGGCCCCGGCCGGCGCAATCCTGGTCGGCCGCGCCCGCCGGAGCCCGGGGCGCAGCTATTCGCGGCGATACCCGTTGTTGGGGCCGCGCGGGCAGCTCACGGCCGGCAGAACGTGGTGGTTGGGCATGAAGCGACCAGCAATAGGGAGAACGGACAGCGGGCAACGCGCCAAAGTAGCGCATTTCAGGATAGTGCCCCCGGCTGTTTGCGTGCGCTTGCCCTCAAGCGGGGAAAGTCTGGTCTGAAACGCTCCACGGGCCCAACCAAACGGCCCCCGGATCTGCCCGCCCGCTCTTCCCTCCGACCTACTTCCGCAGAAAATCCCCGAACGATACCTGCTCGTAGGCCTGGCCCTGGCGCAGCAGGGGGCTGAGCCGGGCCGTATCCCCCCGCGTTACGCGGCGGCCCACGTTGTCGTAGCTCAGCTGGCCGGCCGGGGTTACGAAGCCGAATCCGTCGGTGAAGGCGTAAAATGCGAAGGGCTGCCGCACCGGCCGCAGCAAATCGTAGCCCCAGGGGTAGTCCGTGGTGGGGAGCCCGAGCTGGGCCAGCAGCGTGGGGGCCACGTCGGTCTGGGAGCCGAACGTGTCGACCACCCGGCCCCGGGCCTCGGGCCGCAGGGCGCCGCCGGCCAGCAGCAGCGGAATATGAAACTTGCCGGGGCTGTCGATAGCGTCGTTGCCGGGCAGGTGGTGGCCGTGGTCGGCCACGAGCACGAGTAGGGTATTGTCCCACCACGGCTGCTGCCGGGCGCGGTGCAGAAAACGGCCCAGGGCCCAGTCGGTGTAGTACACGGAGTTACGGAACAGGGCCGTTTCGTCGGTGCCGGCAAACCGGCGCGGAACCGGCACGTCGAACGGCTCATGGCTGCTCAGGGTGAAGGCCGTGACGAAAAAGGGCTGGGGCTGCGCTTTCAGGTCGCCCAGCATCCGGTCGAACAGCAGGTGGTCGTGGGCACCCCACTTGGAGTTCTGCTGGCTCCGGGGAAAGTCGGCCCGCTCGGTAAACTGGTCGTAGCCGGCCGCCACGAGGTAGCTTTTCATGTTGGCGAAGGCCAGCTCGCCCCCATAGTAGTAGTGCGACGCGTAGCCCGCCCGCTCCAGCGACTGGCACAGATGGGGCAGGCGCTCGGTTTTGCGCGGGTACTTGATGATGCTGGTGGTAGGCTGATTGGGGTAGCCGCTGAGCAGGGCCACGAGGCCTTTCTGGCTCCGGTCGCCGGCGGCGTAAATGTTGGTGAACAGTACCCCGGTGCGGGCCAGGCGGTCGAGGTTGGGCGTCACGTTTTTTTCGCCCCCCGTGCCGGCCACCAGCTTGGCCGTGAAGCTTTCCAGGATGATGAACAGCACGTTCGGGCGCGGCCCGCGCACCAGGCGGGTAGCGGCGGTATCGGCTCCGGCTCCGGGCGCGTACAGCGCCCGCACCGTACGCTCGGCCACCGAATCGGGCATGAACTGGTACTGGTTGGGGCCGCCGCTCTGCAGAAAAAGTGAGTTGACGACGTTCCAGGGCACGTTCACGGCGGCGTGGTTGGCAAACGGCCGGGCTGAAAAATACACGTCGCCCTGATTGATGGGAATCTGCTGGACGCCCCCGCGCAGGGGCACCGCCAGCAGCGCCAGGTAGAGCAGCCCGGCTGCCGCCGCCCGGCCCCGCCCGAACCCCGGCGGCGGCGGCGGCAGCCGGCCGCACACCTTGGTATAGAGCCCCCACCCGAAAACGAGCAGCCCGGCCAGTAGCAGCGCGAGCAGCAGCAGCGGGGCGCTGCCGGCGGAAGCGGCCATTTCGGCCGGCGAATCCAGGTATTGCAGGGGCGTGGCGTCGAGGCGAAACCCCCAGGCCTGGTACAGCTCCAGGTCGGCCACGGTGAAAAAGGCTACCACGCTGCCCACCACGGCCGAGTAGCAGCGCAGGAGCCGGTCGAGGGCAAAGCGCGGCGGCAACACGCTGCCGGCCGTGAGCAGCCCGAAGGGAAGGATGCTCAGGTAGGCCGCCGCCGACGCATCGAGGCGCAGGCCGTAGCTGAATACGCGGAGGATATCGGCCCCGGAAAGGGAAGCCGCTTTCGGGAAGTGGTAGAGCAGGAAAACGGCCTTCGCCGCCACCAAAAAGACCAGCCAGAACAGAAAATAGCGCAGCTGGAAAGCAAAGCGGTTTCTCACCCGGCAAAGGTAACCGCAGTTTCGGCCCCGGAGAAACCCGGCATCGGTTTCCCTTTCCCCGCCGCTTCGCAGGAAAAGCTGCCGGAAGTTAGCGGGCAATAGGGTAGTTTGCTGTTGAGACCTGCTGTTTCACAATAAAGCCCTTCACACAACAGGAGTTCAGAGAAATTATAACATGATTTTGGCAAAGTAACCTGAAAAATAAGGGGCTATTTGGAAAAACGTCACCATCGGGCTTACTTTTGTCTTCTCAAAGCAAATCCTTTTAGCCTTATTCCACCCAATGGCCATTCTGCGCTTTAAAGCCCTTGAACTTGTTGACCAGCGGAAGCCGGTGACGGTAATTTCCACCGGTGAGCGGCGGTCCGATACGTTCGGCAAAAACGTGTTCAACCTGGAGGCCATGCGGGCCAACATGCCGGGCGAGTATTTCAAAAAGCTACAATCGGCCATCAAGCAGGGTACGCCCGTGGAGCGGTCGGTGGCCGACGCCGTGGCTTCGGCCATGAAAACCTGGTCGATGGCCAAGGGCGCCACGCACTACACCCACTGGTTTCAGCCCCTGACGGGCTCCACGGCCGAAAAGCACGACTCCTTCTTCGACCTGAACTCCGACGGCCGGCCGATTGAAACCTTCAAGGGCTCGGCGCTGGTGCAGCAAGAGCCCGATGCCTCGTCGTTCCCCAACGGCGGCATCCGCAACACCTTCGAGGCCCGCGGCTACACCGCCTGGGACCCGACTTCCCCCGCCTTCATCATCGAGACGGCCGGGGCCAAAACCCTGTGCATTCCGACCATCTTCGTGGCCTACACCGGCGAGGCGCTCGACTACAAGGCCCCGCTGCTGAAGTCGCTGGCGGCTCTGGAGCAGGCCGCCCTGGACGTGTGCCAGTACTTCGACAAGGATGTGAACCGCGTCTCGACCACGCTCGGCATCGAGCAGGAGTACTTCGTGGTCGATAAGGCCCTGTTCGATGCCCGCCCCGACCTGGTGATGACCGGCCGCACCCTGTTCGGCCACGCGCCGGCCAAGGGCCAGCAGCTCGAAGACCACTATTTCGGCTCTATTCCCAGCCGCGTGCACGCCTTCATGCTCGACTTTGAGGAAGAAGCCAACCGCCTGGGCATCCCGCTGCGCACCCGCCACAACGAGGTAGCGCCCAACCAGTACGAGTGCGCCCCCACCTTCGAGGACGCCAACCTGGCCGTGGACCACAACCAGCTCCTGATGGACATCATGGACCGGGTAGCGGAGGTGCACAACTTTAAGGTGCTGCTGCACGAGAAGCCCTACGCCGGGGTGAACGGCTCGGGTAAGCACAACAACTGGGCCCTGAGCACCGATACCGGCGTGAACCTGCTGGCCCCGGGCCGCCGGCCCAAGGAAAATCTGCAGTTCCTGGCCTTCTTCATTGCCACCATCACGGCCGTGCACCGCTACGGCGACCTGCTGCGCGCCAGCATCGCCTCGGCCAGCAACGACCACCGCCTCGGCGCCAACGAAGCCCCGCCGGCCATCATGTCGGTGTTCGTGGGCTCCCAGCTCGACAGCGTGCTCAACGAGCTGGAGCGCACCGCCACGCTGCCCCTGGATAAGGGCGACAACATCTACCTTAAGCTCGGCATCGACAAGATTCCGGCCATCCTGCTCGACAACACCGACCGCAACCGTACCTCGCCCTTCGCCTTCACGGGCAACAAGTTTGAGTTCCGGGCCGTGGGCTCGTCGGCCAACTGCTCCTCGTCGATGACGGTGCTCAACACCATCGTGGCCGAGCAGCTCATCGCCCTCAAAACGTCGGTAGATGCGCGGATTGAGCAGGGCAAGAAGAAGGAAGTCGCCATCGTGGAAGTGCTGCGCGAGTATGTCATTGCTTCCAAAAACATCCGCTTCGAGGGCAACGGCTACTCCGACGAGTGGAAGGACGAAGCCGCGGCCCGCGGCCTGAGCAACATTCCGACCACGCCCCAGGCGCTGGATGCGCTGGTGCGCGACGATGCCGCCGAGCTGTTTGCCCGTCACCACATCTTCTCGCAGGTGGAGCTGCACGCCCGCCACGAGATTCTGCTGGAGGACTACATCAAGAAGATTCAGATTGAAAGCCGCACGATGGGCGACCTGGCCATCAACCACATCATCCCGACGGCGGTGGCCTACCAGACCAAGCTCATCACCAACGTGCGCGGCCTGCGTGAGCTGGGCCTCGACGACGAGCATTCGCAGGTGACGGTAGATACCATTAAAGCCATTTCGCGCCACATCAGCACCATCAAAACCCAGGTGGATGAGATGACCAATGCCCGCAAGGTGGCCAACAAGGTGGAAGACACCCGGGACCGGGCTATTGCCTACTGCGACACGGTCAAATCACATTTCGACCCCATCCGCCGCTCCGTGGACAAGCTGGAGCTGATGGTGGCCGATGAGGACTGGCCGCTGGTGAAGTACCGCGAACTGATGTTCCGGCACTAAGCTGTAGCGGGCAGAATCGGGCCGGCGATGGGTGGGAATTTTTCCCGGCCCCGATTTCATAAAGAGCCGTTCCGGGTGGGGCGGCTTTTTTTGTGCTTCTATTTTCGCACTACCGCGGCGGGAGCAGCGCTAGAGCTGCCGGGCCCCGGACTGCTGAGCCTGGCGCAGCCACGTCCGGGCCTCGCCGATGTCGCTGAACATGCGCATCTGTAAGCGGCCGCCGATACCCAGGTGCATGGCTTCGGCTGACATTGCGGCCAGCGACTCGGGGCTGACCACCTGCGCGAAGTGGGTGAGGCCCTGGGCAATGGCGCGCGGGGCCCAGTCGGTGACTATCCACTCCACGGCGTGGTCCCAGGGGCCGATAACCAGGCGGTTGTCGTTCAGCAGGTAGGCGCACTCGTGCTTGGCCAGGGGATGCAGGCAGGCATCGGCCCCGGCAATAATGCCCACGTACGTTTGGTAGCCTATCCAATTGTTATGCACCCAGTTGTTGGTGGCGTCGTGCTCAATGGTCAGGTATACTTTGCCAAAACCGTTGCTTAATTCTGTTTTCATAAGGGTTCTAACGGGGTTTATAGGCCGAGGACTGGCCAGCGGGCAAATGTACTTCACCTACTTACTCTTCCGCAATGCCAAAATCCCCGAAATCGGGGAAAGTTTCCCGCTCTGGTCCGGTGGTGAAGGCGGCGGACGGGCCGCCGGGAATTGGCCGGGCCAGGGAATATTAGGATTTGGTAATAATGGCCCGCTTTTTGAAAATTAACCTCCGAACCTATTTTCTCCGCCAATGAAACGTCCTCTACTTTCGACTACGGTGCTGCTCCTGAGCCTGGGAGCCCTCGGTTCCTGCACCGTGAACTACTACGGGCTCGACCAGAACCAAACCGCCTATTCCCGCCGGGCTCCGTATCCGTCGCGCCGCCCGGAGCGGCCGGTGTATTATCCCCCGGCCGGGGGTGAAACGGGGGGAGTACGCCCCCCGGCAACCGGCAGCGGCCCCGGTGGCGTCAGGACGCCCCCCAGCGGTGGGCAAACCGGTGGCATCAAGCCGCCGCCCCCCGTACGCGTAGATCCGGTGGGCATTAAGATCCCCACGTCCGGCGGGGAAACGGGAGGTATCAAACCGCCGCCCACGGGTGGCGAAACCGGCGGCATCAAGCCGCCGCCCACGGGTGGCGAAACGGGGGGGATTAAGCCGCCACCACCGGCCGGGGGCGAAACCGGCGGCATCAAGCCGCCGCCGACCGGAGCAGGCCCCACGGGTATCAGGCCCCCGGTGGATATCAACCCGGATGACGTCAAGCCTCCCCGTTCCAGGGTCGGGTCGGTGGGCATTACGCCGCCCCCGGAAAAAGAAACCGGCGGCATCAAACCACCCCCGGTCGAGCCGGAAACGGGCGGCATCAAGCCCCCCCCGCCTTCCGGGACCGGGGGGATCAAGCCTACGCGGGGGCTGGAAGCTGCCGGGGGCCGCGAGGTTGCCGACGCGGAAAGCCAGGAGCCGGTGATGGTGTTTACCAAAACTTCGTGCCTGGGCCCGTGCCCCGACTTCACCGCCAGCATCTGGGCCGACGGCCGGGTAACCTACGTGGGCAAGCAGAACGTGGCGAAAGTCGGGACTTACGAGCTCCGTTTGTCCGCCGCTACGGTATCCGGGTTTCTGCGCGCCGCTCAGAAAATAGAGTTTCGCAGCTATAAAAGCCACTATACCAGCGGGACCACCGATTTGCCGTCCACTATCCTGACCATCCGGCAGGCAGATGGCCACAGCAAAACCGTGCAGGTCGAAGAAAATGCCCCGCCGGCCCTGCAGGAGCTGTTCGCGCACATCAACGGCGAGCTGGATGGGCTGGTAGGCAATACGACTAAGGCCGCTGAATAAACCCGTCGGGGCCGTTTTTCGCCCTTAAAGCAGCAGATACTGAAATGATGCACGGCCCGCTCCCTGAGCGGGCCGTGCATCATTTCAGGCGTAGCCGGAAACGGTACCCGCCAACGCGGCCGGGCTATTTAGCGCCGGGGCTGGTGTTCCGGGGAAGCTGCCGGATTTCCGGCGGCCGGTTATCCCCGGCAACCAGCTCGGCGCTGGTACCGGCATCGGGAGCAATGATTTTCCAGGCGGCATTTTTCAGCTCATCGAGTCGGTGCAGGGTGTCGGCCACGGTAGCGTGGCTTTTTACCTTGTCGAAGAAGCCGGTTGTGACGCCCGCCCGGAACAGGCGCTCCAGCACGAAGGGCAGAATCCAGCCTACGACATTCGTGGCCAGGGCACCGCGCAGGCCGATGCGCAGCAGCAGGCGGGTGGCCATGCGCTCCAGCAGCAGGGCTTTGGCGGCCGGCAGGGCTTTGTTGGTCAGAAAGTCGGTGACCAGCTGCACGTTGCCTTTCCGTACTTCGGCCCGCAGCACGTCCTGCACGGCGTCCAGGGCTTTTTGGGCTACCTGCTGAAACAGGCGGCCGGTTTGCCAGGCCAGCAGGCCGGTAACTCTGGCGGCATTGAACAGGGGCAGGAAGGTGAGCTTTTTCATGATGGGGAGCTGGAAGGCGGGGCGGAGTACATTCGCCGGTAATATAGCCAGGTACGTAGTCCGGCCGGGCCCGGGCCCTATTTTCGAGCGGCGACCCGGCGGCAAATACCGTACACCAGGTCCACAGGATCACCAAAAAAGCAACGTATGAACGCCATAATAATTACCGCGCCGGGCGGGCCGGATGTACTGCGCTACCAAACGCAGCCGCAACCGCAACCCGCCGCGCACGAAGTCCTGATCCGGGTGCAGGCCGCGGGCATCAACCGCCCCGACGTGCTGCTGCGCCAGGGCAAATACGGCGGCAGCGGCGACGTAACCGGCTCGGTGCCGGGCCTGGAAGTAGCGGGCATCATCGAGCAGTGCGGCGCCGGGGTAACGCGCTGGCAGCCCGGCGACGCGGTGTGCGCCCTGCTGGCCGCCGGGGGCTACGCCGACCATGCCGTGGCCGATGCCCGGCACTGCCTGCCCGTACCCGCGGGCTGGACGATGCCGGAAGCCGCGTCGCTGCCCGAAACCGTTTTTACGGTGTGGCACAACGTATTTCGGCGCGGCCAGCTGCGGCCCGGCGAAACTCTGCTGGTCCACGGGGGCAGCAGCGGCATCGGCATCACGGCCATTCAGCTGGCCCACGCGCTGGGCAGTCCGGTGCTCGTCACCGTGGGTAGTGCCGCGAAAGCCCGGGCCTGCGAGGAGCTTGGCGCGGCCAAAGCCATCAACTATAAGGACGAAGACTTTGAGGCGGCCGGGCAAGCGGCCGGGGGAGCTGACGTAATTCTGGACATGATTGGCGGCGACTACACGCCCAGGAATCTGCGGCTCCTGAAAGATGATGGCCGGCTGGTATTCATCAACGCCATGCAGGGCGGCAAGGCCGACTTCAATGCCCTGGATATTATGCGTCGTCGCCTGACCATTACGGGCAGCACCCTGCGCCCGCGCTCCGCCGACTTCAAGGCCGCGCTGGCCGCTGAGGTGGAAAAGTACGTGTGGCCGCTGCTGGTGGCCGGAAAGTTCCGGCCGGTTATCTACCGCACGTTTCCATTGGCTGAGGCCGCCGAAGCGCACCGGCTGTTGGAAAGCAGTGAGCATATCGGCAAAATTATGCTGACGGTAGGAGCGTAGCGCCCTCCGCGCCGCGTCTGTCATCTTGAGCCGCGCGAAGGATCTGCCTCGGATTAGCACTCCAGTTTCTCCATGAAAAAAGCCCTCTACCGTGGCGTGGCAGAGGGCTTTGTCATTTGAAAAAGGAGTGCCGGTTAACCGGGGAAGGTCCTTCGCGTGGCTCAGGATGACAGTCGTATAAAAGGGTCGCCGGCAAGATGGGCTTTTACGCCTTTTTCCATTTGATGGTGCAGCCGATGGCTTTGGTGGAGCTGGTAGCGGCGGGCTTGCCGGCCAGAACCAACGGCCGCGCCCAATCCTTCCGTACCTTTGTTATTCCTTCTGAAACTCCTCCTTCGGGTTATGAATAAAACGTATTGCCCCAGCCTCACCGAGTATAAGCGCCGCCTGTCCCGGGAAGTGAAAATCGGCGACCTGCCCCTGGGCGGCTTGCATCCGATCCGGGTGCAGAGCATGACTACCGTGGACACCATGGACACCCTCGGCTCGGTGGAGCAGACGCTGCGCATGGTGGCGGCCGGCTGCGAGTACGTGCGCATCACCGCGCCCAGTATGAAGGAGGCCCAGAACCTGCTCGAAATCAAAAAAGAGCTGCGCAAGCGTGGCTGCACCGTGCCCCTCATTGCCGACATTCACTTCACGCCCAACGCCGCCGAGCTGGCCGCCCGCATCGTGGAGAAAGTGCGCGTGAACCCCGGCAACTACGCCGACAAGAAGAAATTCGACGTTATCGAGTACACCGACGCCAGCTACGCAGCCGAGGTAGACCGCATCCGGGAGCGGTTCCGGCCCCTGGTGCAGATCTGCAAGCAGTACGGTACGGCCATGCGCATCGGTACCAACCACGGCTCGTTGTCCGACCGGATTCTGAGCCGGTATGGCGATACGCCGCTGGGCATGGTGGAGTCGGCGCTGGAGTTTCTGCGCCTCTGCGAAGAGGAAAACTACTACAACGTGGTGCTCAGCATGAAGGCCAGCAACACCCGGGTGATGGTGCAGGCCTACCGGATGCTGGTGCAGAAGCTCGACGCGGAAGGCCTGCAGCCCTACCCGCTGCACCTGGGCGTGACCGAAGCCGGCGAAGCCGAAGACGGCCGCATCAAGAGTGCCGTGGGCATCGGCACGCTGCTCGAAGACGGCCTCGGCGACACCGTGCGCGTGAGCCTGACCGAAGCCCCCGAAGCCGAAGCGCCGGTGGCCAAAGCTCTGATTGACCGCTACACTCACCGCGCGGCGGAGGCCAGGCCTATTAAGGAATTAGTAATTAGTAATGAAGAATTAAGAATTGATGGGAGTGGTGAAAATGTTCCAGCCGAACCCAATTCTTCATTACTAATTACTAATTATTCATTACCCATAGACCCCTTCCAGTACCACCGCCGCATCACCCGCGAAGTGCTGAACCTGGGCGGGCAGAACGTGCCCCGGGTGATGGTGGATATTTCCCGGCTCGGTGAAGTGGAATATGCCGACCTGCGCGCCGTGGGCCACCTGTACTCGGCATTTCTGGACAAGTTTCAGATGAACGACCTGGGCGCCGACTACGTGTATTCGGGCCAGCGCCCGGTGCCCTTCATGCTGCCCAACGGCCTGAAGGAAGTGGTGGACTACAGCGCCTGGCTGGATGCGGGCGCCCGCACCGACCACTTTCCGGTCCTCAACCAGGCCGAGTACGCCGGGACCGGAGCCAGGCACCCCGAGCTGAACCTGGTGTTCCACAACCTGGCTTCGCTCACCAGCGCGGCCCTCGACCAGCTCCGCCAGGATGCCACGGCCGTCGTCATCCTCTACACCGACAATGCCCACGCCATGCCCGAAATCCGGCGGGCATTTTTTGAGCTGCTGACTAACGGCATCACCAATCCGGTTATTATCAACCGCCAGTATCCGGCCCTCACGCCCGAGCAAACCCAGCTCTACGCCGCCACCGACGTGGGCGGCCTGCTGCTCGACGGTCTCGGCGACGGCGTGGTGCTGACCACCGGGCTGCTGCCCGAGCGCCCCAAAACGGAGTGGCTCAGCACCCTGGACCAGCTCAATCAGCTCAGCTTCGGCATCCTGCAGGCGGCCCGCACCCGCATGTCCAAGACCGAGTACATCAGCTGCCCAAGCTGCGGCCGGACCCTGTTCGATTTGCAGGAAACCACCGCCATGATCCGCAAGCGCACCGACCACCTGAAGGGCATCAAAATCGGTATCATGGGCTGCATCGTGAACGGCCCCGGCGAAATGGCCGACGCCGACTACGGCTACGTGGGCGTGGGCAAAGGCAAGATTGCCCTCTACCGCGGCCAGGAGGTCATCAAGAAATCGGTGCCCGAAGAGCAAGCCGTCGACCAGCTCATCGACCTCATGCGCGAGGACGGAAGATGGGTGGAAAAGGAGCTGGTGGAAGAGCCGGTGGTGGGCTAAGTCACCCCTCGTTTGTCATGCTGAGCTTGTCGAAGCATCTCTACCGCTTCGTTGTGATAGTAATTACCACTGCGGTAGAGATGCTTCGACTTCGCTCAGCATGACGTTCTTTTGGGTGAACGTATATCAGACTTGATTCGGAAAAGGGTGCTAAGTTAACTCGTGCGAGGCAGCCGTAACTTTGGGGATGGATTACATCTGCCTACGCGAGAAGCCGCGCCAGTTCCTTGCCCTGACCAGCCTACAGGTGGCCGAATTTGATGATTTACTCACCGATTTCGCCCCGGCCTGGGAGCGCTACCACCGCTGGCACACGCTCGAAGGCAAGCGGCGGC
>NZ_BAABDJ010000002.1:0-143831 GCF_039539565.1 Hymenobacter fastidiosus
CTAACGCATGGATTAGCTTGGCAAACATCAAACGGGTGCTCAAATTCTGCTAACTCAAACAGCTTCTCAGGCATTTACCCATCGACGCGGTGCCCGATATTACCACCAATCAGGTGGTGGTGTATACCGTAGCGCCTTCGCTGGCAGCCAGCGACATCGAGCGGCTCGTCTCGTTTCCCGTCGAGCAGAGCGTGGCCACGATTCCTGAGCTGGAAGAGGTGCGCTCTTTTTCGCGCTTCGGACTTTCGGTTGTCACCATCGTATTCCACGACAAGGTGGATATCTACTGGGCCCGTCAGCAAATCAGCGAGCGGCTGCAGCAAGCGCAGGAGCAGATTCCGCCCGGCACCGGCCGGCCCACCCTGGCGCCGGTGAGCACCGGGTTGGGCGAGATTTACCAGTATGTGCTGCGCCCCGCCCCCGGCTACGAGAAGGTGCACAACGCCCGGGAGCTGCGCACGATGCAGGACTGGATAGTGCGGCGGCAGCTGCTGGGTACGCCCGGCGTGGCCGATGTCTCGTCGTTCGGCGGCCTGCTTAAGCAGTATGAAATTGCCCTCGATCCGGCCCGGCTCAGCTCCCTGGGCGTGACCGTGGACCAGGTATACCAGGCCGTGCGCCGCAACAACCAGAATACCGGCGGGGCCTACCTCGACGTCAATCCGCAGGCTTACTTTATCCGCACCGAAGGCCTGGCCGCCACCCCCGCCGATCTGGGCAACATCGTGGTGCGCCAAACCGCTACCGGCCTGCCCGTGCTGGTGCGCGACGTGGCGCAGGTAGGCCTGGGGTCGGCCATTCGCTACGGGGCCATGACGCGCAACGGGCAAGGGGAGGTAGCCGGCGGCGTAGTGCTCATGCTCAAGGGCGCTAACGCCAACGAGGTGATTCAGGCCGTGAAAACCCGCATGGCAACCGTGCGCAAGTCGCTGCCCCGGGGCGTTATCGTCGATGTGTACCTGGACCGCTCCGAGCTGGTGGGCCGGGCCATCGGCACGGTGACCAAGAACCTGGCCGAGGGCGCGCTGATTGTGCTGCTGGTGCTGGTGCTGTTTCTGGGCAACTGGCGGGCGGGGCTGGTGGTGGCTTCCGTTATTCCGCTGGCCCTGCTGTTCGCCATCAGTCTGATGCGCGTATTTGGGGTGTCGGGAAATCTGCTCAGCCTGGGGGCCATTGACTTTGGGCTGGTGGTAGACGGGGCCGTGATTATCGTGGAGGCCATCGTGCATCGCCTGCACAGTGGGCCGCTGGCGGCCACCGCCCGGCTGAACCAGGACCAGATGAACGAAGAAACCTATCAGGCGGCCTCGAAAATCCGCTCCTCGGCGGCGTTCGGCGAAATCATCATCCTCATCGTGTACCTGCCGTTGCTGGCTTTGGTGGGCACCGAGGGCAAGATGTTCCGGCCCATGGCCCAAACCGTGGCCTTCGCCATCCTGGGCGCCTTTATTCTGAGTTTGACCTACGTGCCGATGATGTCGGCATTGTTCCTGCGCCGCAACACCCCGCCCAGGGAGAATTTCTCGGACCGGATGATGCTGTTTTTCACCCGCTTGTATGAGCCCGTGCTGCTATGGGCATTGCGGCGCAAGACCCTCGTACTGGGCACTGCCGTAGGATTGTTTGCCGGCGCCGGGCTGCTGTTCCGCACGCTGGGCGGCGAGTTTATTCCCACGCTGGCGGAAGGCGACTTCGCCGTGGAGATGCGCACGCTGGCCGGCAGCTCGCTGGGCTACACGGTGGAGAAAACCGAGCAGGCCCAACGCATTCTGCTGAAGCAATTTCCGGAGGTGCAGGAAGTGGTGGGCAAGGTGGGCTCGGCCGAAATCCCCACCGACCCCATGCCGGTTGATGCCGCCGACCTGATGGTGGTGCTGGAAAAGGACCCGGGCAAATGGACCTCGGCCACAACCCAGCAGGAGCTGGCGGAGAAAATGACGGCGGCGGTAAGCGTGATTCCCGGCGTGACATTCAGCTTTCAGCAACCTATTCAGATGCGCTTTAATGAGTTGAGCACCGGAGCCAAGCAGGACGTGGTGATGAAAATCTACGGCGAAGACCTGGCCCAGCTCAGCCGCTACGCCCGGCAGGCGGCCGCCCTGGCCCGCAAGGTGCCCGGCGCGGTCGATATCTACGCCGAGGAAGTCACCGGCCTGCCCCAGATTGTGGTGACGCTCGACCGCAACCGCCTGGCCCAGTTCGGCCTCAACGTGGAGGACGTGAACCGCACCGTGCAAACGGCCTTCGCCGGCCAGACCGCCGGGCAGGTGTTCGAGCAGGAGCGCCGCTTCGACGTGGTGCTGCGCCTGCGCGCCGATCTGCGTCAGGACATCAGTTCGGTGCGTCAGCTGTTCATCGCCACGCCCGGCGGCGCCTCGGTGCCGCTGGAGCAGGTAGCCACCGTGGCGCTGGTCGACGGCCCCAACCAGATTCAGCGCGACGACGCCAGGCGCCGCATCACCATGGCCTTCAACGTGCGGGGCCGGGACGTGGAAAGCGTGGTGACGGACCTGCAGGCGCGGGTGGACCGGCAGCTCAGGTTCGCGCCGGGCTACTACGCCACCTACGGCGGGCAGTTCGAGAACCTGCGCCAGGCCACCGACCGGCTCCTGATAGCGGTGCCGGTGGCCCTGGGGCTCATTTTCGGGCTGCTGTATTTCACCTTCCGCTCCCTAAAGCAGGCGGCGCTGATTTTCACGGCTATTCCGTTGTCCGCCATTGGCGGGGTGCTGGCCCTGGGGCTGCGCGGCATGCCCTTCAGCATCTCGGCGGGCGTGGGCTTCATTGCCTTGTTCGGAGTAGCCGTGCTCAACGGTATCGTTCTCATCGGCTACTTCAACCAGCTCAAAGCCGAAGGCGTCACCGGTCTGGTGGCGCGCATCCGGCGTGGGGCGGAGGTGCGGCTGCGCCCGGTGCTGATGACGGCTACGGTGGCGTCGCTGGGCTTTTTGCCCATGGCCTTGAGCACCTCCGCCGGCTCGGAGGTGCAGCGGCCGCTGGCCACGGTGGTCATCGGCGGCCTGGTTACGGCCACGCTGCTCACGCTGCTGGTGCTGCCGGTGCTGTATGCCCTGGCGGAGCGAAAGGCAGGGAAGCCAGCGGCTCCGGACCACGAGCTGATTGAAACCCGCGCCCGCGCTCTGCCCAAAACGCCGGGCCGTCTGGCCGTGGTGCTGGCTTTATTACTGCCTCTTGCGGGCCAGGCCCAGCAGGCTCCCATTTCAGCTGCTCAGGCGGTGAGTTTGGCGTTACGGGCCAACGGTACCGTTGCGGCCGCCCGGGGCGCGCTGGAAGCCCAGCAGGCCGGGCGGCGTGGGGCCGTGGATGTATTGGGTCGCACCACCATTCAGGGCACCTACGGCCAGTTCAACTCCTACCGCAACGACAACCAGCTTAGCATCACTCAGCCCCTGAGCCTGCCTAGCGCGTACCGCAGCCAGGCCCGGCTGGCCGACGCCCAGGTGACCAGCCGGGAGCTGGAACTGGCCCAGGTGCAGGCTGAGCTCCGCCGGCAGGTGCGCCTGAGCTACGAGCAGGCCGTACACGCCCGCCACAGCCTACAGGTGCTGCGCGGGCAGGACAGCATTTACACCGAGTTCCTGCGGGCGGCCAACCTGCGCTTCAAAACCGGGGAAGCCGCCCGCCTGGAACCTGCTACCGCCCAGGTGCAGCAGGGTGAAAACCAGGCTAAACTGCGGCAGGCCCGCACCGCCTACGTTGTGGCCCGGCGCCAGCTGCAAGCGCTGTTGCAGCAGTCGGCGCCGGTTGAGCTAACCGATAGCTTATTGCGGCCCCTGCGGCCAGCTGCACCCCCAACTGATCGGGATACCGCGGAGCCGGTCCGCAACGCCCAGGCCCGCGTGCTCCAGCAGCAGGTGCGGGAGCAACAGGCCGCCACCCGCGCCGAGCAGGCCCAGGGGCTGCCCGGCTTCACCCTGGGGTATTTCAACCAGAGCCTCATTGGTCCCCAGACCGTGGGTGGCGTGGGCGGCCCGGAGCGTTACTATGGCGGCAGCGCCCGGTTTCAGGGGGTTACGGCCGGCGTGGCCCTGCCGCTGTACCGCAAGCCGCAGCAGGCCCGGGTGCAGGCGGCCCGCCTGCGGGCGCAGGTAGCCCAAACCCAGGCCCACCGCTTTCAGACCGAGCTGGCCGCCCGCGTCGACGAGCTGCAGGCCCGCCGTCAGGAGCTGGCAGAGCGGGTGCAGTTCTACGAGCAGACTGGTCTGCCCCAGGCTGCCGTCATCGTGCGCCTGAGTACCCGCGCGTTCAAAGCCGGGGAGATGGGCTACTCCGAGTACCTGCTCAATCTGGACCGGGCCCTGCACCAGCGCACTGCCCGCCTCGACGCCCTGCTGGCCCACAACCAAACGATCATCGAACTGGATTACCTGCTTGGCACCGCCGCCCAGTAGACCTTCTCTTGCTGACTCTTCCGATGCGTATCCCGTTTATTTTTCTGCTGCTGCTGAGCCTGGCCCAGGCCGGGTGTGACTCCACCCCCAAAGAAGCCGCTGCTACTGACGGCCCGGACCCCACGGGCGGGTCCGCCGAAGCTGCCGAAACCGATCCGGACCTGGTGCTGCTCTCGGTTGCCGAGCAGCAGGCTGGCGGGCTCGAAACCGGGCGCGTCAGCTCCCGCCCCATGGGTACGGGCCTGGCCGTGACCGGCACGCTGGATGTGCCCCCCGAAAGCTCGGTGGCCATCACGGCCCCGCTCGGCGGCTTCGTCGAAAATACTCAATTGTTGCAGGGCACGCGGGTGCGCAAGGGGCAGGTGCTGGCCGTGATTCGCAACGCCGGGTTCGTGCAGCTCCAGCAGGACTACCTCGAAACGGGCAGCCGTTTGGAATACGCCCGCACGGAGCTGGCCCGCCAAAAAGAACTGTACGAGCAGGAGGTAGCCCCCCAGAAAAACTACCAGCGCGCCCAGGCCGACTACAACGCCCTGCGGGTACAAACCAACGCCCAGGCCGCCCGGCTGCGGCTGGCGGGCCTGCCCGTGGGCGGCCGCATCGTGAGTACGGCTACCGTGCGCGCCCCGCGGGCGGGCTTCGTGAAAACGGTGAACGTGACCGTGGGCCAGAGTGTGACGGCCACCGAAACGCTGTTTGAAATCGTGGACCCCGAGCACCTGCACGTCGAGCTGACCGTATTCGAGAAAGACGTGGCCAGACTGCGGAAGGACCAGCTCATTCGCTTCACCCTGCCCGGCGACTCGGCCCGCGGCAGCCAGCCGCGCACGGGCCGGGTGTACCTCATTGCCCAGGCCATCGGCGCCGACCGCACCGTGCGCGTCCACGGGCATTTGGATAAGGAAAACGACCGGGCGCTACTGCCGGGCCTCTACGTGCGAGCCATTATCGAAACCGGCCGCACCGCCGTCGTGGCCCTGCCCAACGCGGCGCTGGTGCGCTTCGCAGGCCAGGCCTACGGCTTCGTGGCCGAAGCGGCGGGCCGCTACCGCATGGTGGCCCTGCCCACGGGCCGCAGCGAGGATGGCTACACTGAAGTCACCTTGCCCGCCGATTTGCCCGCTACTACCACGTTCGTGACCGCGGGCGCCTACTCGCTGCTGGCCAAGCTCAAAAACGCCGGGGAAGAGGATTAGAGCGGTCCTCGGGGTGGTGTACGTCCCGCCCGGTCCGCCGGCTTTTTCGGCCAGCAGACCGGCCATCGGCTGCTGACCTTGTTTACCTTATTTACCGGTAATGGTCACGCCCGTCTTGTTCCGGCGCCGACTGGTCCGCGGGCCAAAAAGCCGGCGGGCCGGAAAAACGGCCGCGTACACCAGGCGGAGAACCGCTTTAATTCTTCTGCCCGGGGCAACTTATTCGGGCCCCTTCCTGGCTGCTTCTCTCCTGCAATTGTCTTTGCTATGCCTGAGCCAACCTCCTCCGATACCAACGAAGAGCTGAACCCTGCCAGGCAGGTGCCGCCCGAAAACGTGGGTGCCCTCAACCGCGACCAGCTCACGCCCGCAGCGGCCGCCGGGCCGCCGGGGCACGACGTGCCCGGCCACGCTCATGCCCCGGCCGCCGATACCACCCCCGACAAGCACGCCGGCCACCACCATCCCGCCAGTAAGCTCGTGGGGGATAAAGGTGGGGTAGGCGAAGATGAGCACACCGGGCACGACCACGGCCCGCCCGGGGCCAACCCCTACCTCGGGCCCGGCGTGAGCCTGGGCCTGCTGCTGGGCGGCTTGGCGCTGGACTACTACGACGCGGACTTTTTCACCGGCTACGTTCGCCTGCTCTGGTACGGCGTGGCCTTTCTGCTGGTGGGCTGGCAGGTGATGAAGGCGGCCGTGCTCAGCATTCCCTCCAGGAATATCTTCAACGAGTTTTTGCTGATGAGCATCGCCACGCTCGGGGCCTTTGCCATCGGGGAATACCCGGAAGGGGTAGCGGTGATGCTGTTCTACACCGTGGGGGAGCTTTTTCAGGACGCGGCCGTGAACCGGGCCAAGCGCAGCATCAAGGCCCTGCTGGAGATTCAGGCCACCGAAGTCACCGTCATTCGCAACGGGCAACTGCTGGTGCTCGACCCCAGGCAAGTGGTAGTGGGCGACACCATTGAAGTGAAGCCGGGGGAGAAAGTAGCGCTCGACGGCACCCTGACCAAGGGCCCGGCTTCGTTCAACACGGCTGCCCTCACCGGCGAATCGGTACCGCAAACCAAACAAACCGGCGAAACCGTTCTGGCCGGCATGGTCAACCTGGCAAGCCTGATCCAGGTGGCCGTAACGGCTGACTACCAAGACACGAAGCTGGCCCGCATCCTGGCTATGGTGCAGGACGCGGTGGGCCGCAAAGCCAAAACCCAGCAGTTCATTACCAGGTTCGCCAAGGTGTACACGCCTGTCGTGGTGGCTTTGGCGGTGCTACTGGTGCTGGCACCTTACTTCTTGGTCGACGACTACGTATTCCGTACCTGGCTCTACCGGGCGCTGGTATTTCTGGTTGTTTCCTGCCCCTGCGCACTGGTTATCAGCATTCCGCTGGGCTATTTCGGCGGTATCGGTGCGGCCTCCAAAGCCGGCATTCTGTTCAAGGGCTCCAATTTCCTGGACGTGATGCGCGAGCTGGACACGGTGGTACTGGATAAAACCGGTACCCTCACCCAGGGCGTGTTTGCTGTGCAGCAGGTGCAGCCCGCGCCTGGGTTGGCTGCCGCGCAGCTATTGCGGCTCGTAGGCGCGCTCGAAACCAAATCGACCCACCCCATTGCCAAAGCCGTGGTGCTCTACGTGGGCGCCGCTGCCAGTGGCGTGTCGGTGGAGAATGTGGAGGAAATATCCGGCCACGGTATGCGGGGTAAAGTCGATGGCCAGGACGTGCTGGCCGGCAGCGCCCAGCTATTGACCAGGTTCAGCGTCGGCTATCCGTCCGAAGTCGACCAGGTAACGGACAGCATCGTAGTGGCCGCCATCGACGGAACCTACGCCGGCTACCTCACCGTGGCCGACGCCCCGAGGGAAGACGCGGCTCGCACCGTACGGGAGCTGCGCGCCGATGGCATCACCAAAATTGTGATGCTCTCCGGCGACAAGAACAGCATCACCCAGCGCGTAGCCAGGGAGCTTGGTATTGATGAGGCTCATGGCGGCTTACTACCGGAAGACAAAGCCCGCTACGTGCAGCAGTACAAGGATGCGGGCCGCAAGCTGGCCTTTGTGGGCGACGGCGTAAACGACGCGCCCGTAGTAGCGCTGGCCGATGTGGGCATTGCCATGGGCGGCCTGGGCGCCGCCGCCACCATCGAGACGGCCGACGTGGTGATTCAAACCGACCACCCCAGCAAGATTGTCACCGCCCGGCGCATTGCCCGTGCCACGCATACCGTGGTCTGGCAAAATATCTGGCTGGCTTTTATCGTGAAGGGCATTGTATTGGCCCTGGGTGCCGGAGGCCTGGCTACTATGTGGGAAGCCGTGTTTGCCGACGTGGGCGTGGCCCTGCTGGCCATTCTCAACGCGGTGCGTATTCAACGAATGGACTATTCGACCGCTGCAGACAGGCCTCGGCGACGCGCGGCATGACTACAGCAGCTTCGCCAGCGTGGGCCAGGTACGCAAAAATGAGTAGGTCAGGCCTTACGCCCTGGTTCGCGAAAATCATTTCACGCAGGGCTCGCAGGGTTAAAACGCAGGGCTCGCAGTGCGAACGGAGCAGAACCCTGCGAGACCCTGCGGGAAAGATAATTCGCCGATTTTGCGTAAGTCCTGACCTACTCACGACATCACAAGCAGGATCGGGTCCCCTGGCAGGGGCCCCGTAAAAGCAAAACCCCTTCACGACGACGTAAAGGGGCTTTTCTGTGGTCACGCTAGGAATCGAACCTAGATCAAGAGCTTCGGAAACTCTCATACTATCCGTTGTACGACGTGACCAGGTTATTTCCGATGTGGGGCAAAAGTAGAGAGAAAAACACGTGCAGCCAAATACAAGCCGTATTAGGCGGCCAGATTGTTAGCTGGGTGGAGGTAACCTTAACACAGTCAGAACGGTTAAATGACTACACAACCACCAACTCTTTCCAGGATGAAAAAGAATCTGTATACCGCCGATGCTACGGCCACCGGCGGCCGTAGCGGCCACGTTCGCTCCTCCGATAGTACTATTGATCTGGATATGTCGGTGCCAGAGGGTTTGGGCGGCAAGAAAGGAACTACCAATCCGGAACAGCTGTTCGCTGCCGGTTATGCCGCCTGTTTTCAGCAGGCCCTGCTGGTAGTAGCCGGGCAGCAGAACGAGGAGCTGGATCCGGCCAGCACTGTACAATGTTCCGTAACGCTGTTCCAGGAGGGCGAAGGTTACGGTCTCAGTGCGGTGCTGAATGTTGATCTGAAAGGACTTGACATCCAGAAGGCCCAGGCTATGGTAAGCAAGGCCCATGAAATTTGCCCTTATTCAGTGGGCACCCGCGGCAATATGGAAGTAGAATTGAACGTAGCCGGGCAACCGGCAGAGGTTGTAGAGTCTGAGAAGACAGCCTCTGCCTGAGCAATAGCGAAACGTCACTAACCGTGCTATCTGACAACAAAGAAGCCTTCCATCGTCATTGGAAGGCTTCTTTGTTGTCAGATAGGGTCTCTATTTCAGGGCTGTCAGCGATGGTACGGGCTGGTAGAACGTAGTGACGGAGTGGGTATAGCGCATCCGGCTTATTGGGGTGTCATGCTGGAATACGGTAGGATTTTTAGCGCCCGTTGGAACCAGCATCAAGCCACTGGGCGCAGTTCCGGTACCGATGCGGGTGTCTAAAGTAGTGTCAAAATAATACAGGTAGTTCGCGAGCCAAGTGAAGTAAGGCTTACTCTTGGTACCGGAAGAAGTAGCAATCTGCAGGCCCGGTGCCTTACTTACCAGCGCTGCCTGAAGTTCGACGGCATTAAGCGGGACGTCGTTAAGCATCGGAACCACATCCCACTGCCCGTCTACCATCACCCATTTCTGCTGGTCGCGGAGCCAGGCCTCCGCTACCGCGTGGCCAGCGCCCTGCCGGCGGGTTTCTACATCGGCCGTTTTCAGGTTCAGGGGCCGGGCCGGAATACCCAGGGCGGTGAGAGCTCCAACAATCACAATGCTGTATTCGACACACTGAAACTGCTCACCCATTGCCGCATCCTGTAAAATGGAAATTGGATCGGGTTTGCGGGCTTCGTTGCGGCCGTTGTGTTCCCAGCGGTTGTGCACCCACGTACATACGGCTTGCACTTTGGCCAGATCAGTGTCTTTCCCCACCACAATATCTTCCAGCGCATAGGAAGTGTAAAGGTTAACCAGATAGGGCTCCCCGGGTGAGCTGCGCTGAAAGGTATAAGTAGTCGGATCAGGATCTTTCTCAAATTCCAGAGTCTTAAGCCTGTTCTGAGCACTGCCGGGCCACTGACACGCCAGCAGGAGTAGTGTGAGAACAAATGACCTGGTGAAGCGATGGAAATTCATAGAGTGCAGGTGGCGCGGAGGGGCAATAGGAAACAGGCAGTAAGGACGTATTCAAGCAAGGGGTAAACGCAGGAGGTATAGCTCGGGTTGTGATGTTAAAGTTATACATAATATATATATTAATCAATTTAATTCTTTGTAGAGCAGCTCCCGGATGGGAAGCAAGCGCACAAGAAGGCCCACCCAATAGCTGGGTGGGCCTTCTTGTGCGCTTACCCGGGAGTGGGGAAGCCAGAGAAAGATTACGCTACCTGGCTGGCCAATACTTCCTTCACGCGGTCAGCCGCATCCTTCAGCAATACGGCCGAGAATACCTTCAATCCTGACTCATCAATGATGCGGGCTCCTTCCTCCGCGTTGGTGCCTTGCAGGCGCACGATGATGGGCACCTTGATGTCGCCGATGTTTTTGTAAGCTTCTACCACCCCATTGGCCACCCGGTCGCAGCGCACGATGCCACCGAAGATGTTGATCAGGATGGCTTTCACGTTCGGATCCTTCAGGATGATGCGGAAACCGGCTTCCACGGTCTGGGCGTTGGCTCCACCCCCTACGTCGAGGAAGTTGGCCGGCTCACCGCCGCTGAGCTTGATGATATCCATGGTGGCCATGGCCAGACCCGCCCCGTTCACCATGCAGCCCACGTTGCCGTCGAGCTTCACATAGTTCAGGTTAGAGGCCGAAGCTTCCACTTCCAGCGGATCTTCCTCGTTGGTGTCGCGCAGGGCTACGAAATCGGGGTGGCGGTAGAGGGCGTTTTCGTCCAGCGTTACTTTGGCGTCCACGGCCAGAATCTTGTTGTCCGAGGTCTTCAGCACGGGGTTGATTTCGAACATGGCCGAATCCGTCTCGTCATACGCCTTGTACAGGGCCTGCACGAACTTCACCATCTCCTTCTGGGCCGGGCCGGTCAGGCCCAGGTTGAAGGCAATTTTAGCGGCCTGGAACGGGCGCAGGCCCACGCGCGGGTCCACGTGCTCGCGGTGAATCTTCTCGGGGTGCGCCTCAGCTACTTCCTCGATGTCCATGCCACCTTCGGTGGTATAGATGATAACGTTTTTGCCGGTTGCCCGGTCCAGCAGCACGCTCATGTAGTACTCCTTTACTTCCGACTCGCCGGGGTAGTACACGTCCTGAGCAATGAGGACCTTGTGCACTTTGCGGCCTTCGGCGCCGGTTTGCTTGGTTACCAGCTGCATGCCGATGATCTGGCCGGCAATTTCCTTCACCTGCTCCAGGTTTTTGGCGAGTTTCACCCCGCCCCCTTTGCCGCGGCCGCCGGCATGAATCTGGGCCTTGATAACGTACCAGCTGGTGCCGGTATCGGCGGTCAGCTTTTTAGCGGCTTCGACGGCCTCCTCGGCGGTGTCGGCCACGATGCCTTCCTGCACGCGGACGCCGTAGCGCTTAAGAATTTCTTTACCCTGATACTCGTGAATGTTCATAGAGGGTCCAGTTGAGTGGGGTTGACGGGTGGTTTGCGGCCACGAAAGTAGACAATAATCGGTTGTGCTGCGTTATGCCGCCTGTCATTGGCCGTACCAGGTGTCATTGCGAGCAAAGCCAAGCAACCCGTCCTCTGAAATGTAAAAAGCCCTGTTAACCCCGCAAGTCCCAACGTACTGCATTCGTCCGGGCTTGCTGCTTTCACAAGGGTTAACTTATTGTCCAGGACGCATTGCCGCGCTTCGCTCGCCCCGACAGGCTACCGGCCATACCAGGCTGCCATTACCCGCTCGGCGGGCTTGTGCTGGGGCGTGAAGTCGGCGTGGCGGCGGGCCGGGCCGTCGGCAGCCAGGCCGGGGTACCATTTCCACACGAACAGGCCCTTGAACCAGGGCTGAGGCCAGAACGTCTCGAACAGGGCCTCGTAGCAGGCCGCCTGCGTAGCCTCATCCGGCGGGCTAAAAGCAGCCGTGTGGTCGGGCCATTTCCAGGGCTCGATGGCGGCATCGGGCGTGCTTTTGTAGCCGGCTTCGGTGAAGACTACGGGCTTGTTAAACTGCTTCTGCACCCGCGCAATGGCCTTCAGGTGGGGCTGCCAGTTGGTCAGCAGGGACTTTTTTGGTGGACTATCCGCCTGGCTCAGCGGAAAGTAGGCCTGGATGCCGATGAAGTCCAGCGCGTCCCAGAAGCGGACGCGCTCAAACTCGCCGCTCCAGTTGGCCGCGTAAGTCAGCGGGCCGTGGTACACCTGCCGCACCTGCCGGATCAGGGCGCGCCACTCGGCCTCATGACTCACGGTTTTCTCCAGCTCCGTGCCAATACAGAAAGCCGCCATCTGCTGCTCTTCGGCCAGCCGGGCGTAGTGCAGAATGAAGACGGAGTAGCTGGCAAACCAGGCCTGCCAGTCGGCGGCCGACTGCATTTCCACGTCGCCGGGCCAGGTGCCGCCGGGGCCGCGCAGCCAGAGGTGAGGCTTGAGTAGCGTGTTAATGCCTTGTTTACGCGCCTGCCGCGCGGTTTGGACCAGGCCGTAGTCGCTTTCGCCCCAGTAGCGGTGGCGGCCGGACAGGCGCTGGGTGTGCAGCTGCACCGTGGGCACGGCCGCGCCGGCCTGCCAGCCGAAGGGGGTTTGGGCAATCCAGGTGACGTGGGCGCGGAGCAGGGGAGCAAGGTCGGCCGAGGCGGCGGAGTCGGCCGCCACCCAGCTCACGCCCCGAAAGCGGCCGTCGCTGACTGGTCCGGCAGCCGCGGAGCTGTTGGCAGTCAGCAAGGCTGCTGGCGGCGGGGTGCGCGGCCAGTTCCACCACGCGCCGGCGCTGATGACCAGGGTGAGCACCGCCAGGACCGGAGCCAGCCATCGCCAACGGCGTCCCGGGGAAAGCAGCCGCATCCCCATTATTTCAGAGCCCGAAGAAAAAGCAAGAGGCGGTGGCGGGAGCATCAGGGAAGGTTTAAACGGCGGTGGCGTCTGGCCTGACCGGGGAAATCCACTGAATTTGGGAAGTAAACCTGACAACGCCCTACATTCCGTAGCTTTGTTTCGTAAGACCAGCTTAACCAATCCCGTTTCCCTTGCTCCAGGCCATCAACGTTCGTAAAAAATATAATACGCTGGAAGTGCTGAAGGGCATCGACCTGACGATTGAGAAGTCGGAAATCGTATCCATCGTGGGTTCTTCGGGCGCTGGCAAAAGCACGCTGCTGCACATCCTGGGTACGCTGGACAATCCGGATTCGGGCGAGGTGCTCTTCGATGGCACGTCGGTCAGCTCGCTGGGCCGCGCTAATCTGGCCAAGTTCCGCAACCGGCACATCGGCTTCATCTTTCAGTTTCACAACCTGCTGCCCGAGTTCACGGCCCTGGAAAACGTGTGTCTGCCGGCTTACCTGGCCGGCCGCTCGGAGAAGGAAACCCGGGTGCGGGCCCGCGAGCTGCTCGGCATGCTGAACCTGGAGCGCCGCGCCGACCACAAGCCCTCGGAAATGAGCGGCGGCGAGCAGCAGCGCACCGCCGTAGCCCGCGCCCTGATCAACTCGCCCGAAATCATCTTCGCCGATGAGCCCAGCGGCAACCTCGACTCGCAGAATGCCCACGAGCTGCACCAGATTTTCTTTCTGCTGCGCAAGGAGCTGGGTCAGACCTTCGTTATCGTAACTCACAACGACCAGCTGGCCGAAATGGCCGACCGCACCATCACCATGAAGGACGGGCACATTTCGGAGTAAGCAGTCTTTGTTGCTACAAAGAGCCCTGCCGGATAGTCCGGCGGGGCTTTTGGCGTTTGGGACTTCGGCCAGGGAGGTTGCACAGGATTGAGGTTGGTCAATATTGCAGGTGGTAAAGCGTTAACAGTCAGGAATAGTCGAAGTGAAAAAGCCAATAAAATTAGGCTGGCTAATATGGTTGGAAAAATAGTTTGTAAGTAGCTGGTAATCAATGGGTATATTTTGTAATTTTTGGCACGAAACCACCTCCTTTCTGGTTTGCTACAGAGAACAACAGAACGTAACAGGACACTTATGGAAACCGCCATGAACGAAGCCCCCAAAACCACCAAGAACCAGGTCAACAAGACCAAAGTCGAGAGCTACGACATCTCGCGCTCCGATGAGACGCTGCACCTGGCCACGGATCTGGCCAAGTTCATCAAGGACAACAAGCTCACCACGAATGTGCAGGGCAAGGAGTTCGTGAACGTGGAAGGCTGGCAGTACGCCGGCTCGCGCCTGGGCATCGTGCCCATCGTCGACCACGTCATCAATGTCTCGACTGAAACGGAAATTAAATACCAGGCCAAGGTCACGCTGTTTGACCTGCGCTCGGGCCATATCGTGGGCGCCGGCTTCGCCATCTGCTCAAATAAGGAGCAGGGCAAGAAATTTTACCAGGAGTTTGCCATCATGAGCATGGCCCAGACCCGGGCCATCGGCAAGGCCTACCGCAACATTCTGGCCTGGATTATCCGCGCGGCAGGGTACGAGCCCACGCCCGCCGAAGAAATGGAGTACGGTGGCAACCAGCCCGAGGCGAAGGGGGTTGTGCTCACTCCGGCTCCGCAGGCAACTGCTGAGCCAGCCATTGCCGCCGCTATGAAAGCCGTGCCCGCCGAGCCTGCCGTCGTAGCCGAAGCTCCGGCCGTCGCCTACGCCACGGCCGCGCAGAAAGAGGAAATCATCCGCCTCCTGAACCACCCGGTGATTACCCGCCAGGAGAAAACCAAGATGCTGCTCAACATCAACCGGCTGGATGAGGAGCGCGCCACTCAGGCCGTGGCCAAGCTCCGCAAAGCCATCGACGACCGGGAGAACGGGCAGTCGGCCGCGGCTTAAGCGTTATCCTGCTATTGTTATCGAAAGCCCGGTGCCATTTGGCGCCGGGCTTTTTCGGCCGTCATTTCCCCTCGTTTGTCATCCTGAGCAAAGCGAAGGACCTTCCTCTGAATTGGCAGTGAGCCTTCTTAAATGAGCAAAGCCCTTTCCCGTTGCGTACGGGAAAGGGTTTTGCATTTTGAAAGAGGTTTTGCAGAGGCGACGAGGAAGGTCCTTCACAGGCTCAGGATGACAGCCGTAAATGAGCTGACAGCAGCCGCCGAAAGCTTCCGTTTCCGAAGCCGCCCTGCTACCTTCGCTGCTCCGCCAAAACTATCTGTACCCGTGGCTTTACCTACCGACGATATTCTGCTGGTTCTGCGCCAGAACTGGGGGCACGCGGCATTCCGGCCCATGCAGGAGGATATTATCCGGGCGGTGCTGGCGGGGCAGGACACGTTGGCCCTACTGCCTACCGGCGGCGGCAAGAGCGTCTGCTTTCAGGTGCCGGCGCTGGCGCGGGACGGGCTGTGTCTGGTGGTGTCGCCGCTGATTGCGCTGATGAAAGACCAGGTGGAAAGCCTGCGCAAGCGTGGTATCAAGGCCGAAGCGGTGTTTTCGGGGATGAGCCACCAGGAAATCGACCAGACCCTGGACAACTGCGTGTACGGGCCGGTGAAGTTCCTGTACGTGAGCCCCGAGCGGCTCCTGACCGATATGTTCCGGGCGCGGGTGGGCAAGATGAAAGTGAGTTTGCTGGCCGTGGACGAGGCCCATTGTCTTTCGCAGTGGGGCTACGACTTCCGCCCGCCGTATTTGCAGATTGCCGCGCTGCGGGAGCTGCTGCCCGGCGTGCCCGTCATTGCTCTCACGGCCACCGCCACCGCGCAGGTGAAGCTGGATATCGTGGAGAAGCTCCAGTTTCGGCCCGGCAGCCGGGTTTTTCAGCAAAGCTTCGCCCGGCCCAATCTGTCGTACTCAGCCCTGCCGACCGAGGACAAGCTGCGCCGGCTGCTGGAAGTGGTGCGCGGGGTGGGGGCTGATAAAACCAGTATCGTGTACGCCCGCACCCGCCGCCAGACCGAGGACACGGCCGCTTACCTGCAGCAAAACGGCTTAAAGGCCGCTGCCTACCACGCCGGCCTGCCCGCCGACCAGCGCAGCCGTACCCAGCAGGACTGGATGGAAAACCGCATCCGCTGCATCGTAGCCACCAACGCCTTCGGCATGGGCATCGACAAGCCTGACGTGCGGCTGGTGGTGCACCTGGAAGCGCCCGACAGCCTGGAAGCCTATTACCAGGAAGCCGGGCGGGCCGGGCGCGACGAGAAGTATGCCTTTGCCGTGCTGCTCCAGGGCCCCAACGATGCCGACGAGCTGCGCCGCCGTACCCAGCAGGCCTACCCGCCGCTCGACACCGTGCGGCGGGTATACCAGGCCTTAGCCAACTTCTCGCGCACGGCCGTGGGCGGGGGCGAGCTGGTGGCCTTCGATTTCGACATCCAGCATTTCGCCGAAACCTACCGCATTAAGGCCCTGGACGCCCACAACAGTCTGCGTACCCTGGCCCGGGAAGGCTTCGTGCAGCTCAACGAGGCCGTGAACACGCCCGCCCGGGTCCACATTCCCATCGACCACCACGACCTGTACCGGTTTCAGGTGGCCAATGAGCAGCACGACAAGCTGATTAAGTCGCTGCTGCGCTTTAATGGGGGGGAGCTGTTCAGCGGGTTTCAGCGGATTTCCGAAAACAGCCTGGCCCAGCACCTGAAGCTGAGCGTGCTCGACGTGCGCAAAACGCTGCTGTTTCTGCACCGCTCGGGCATCATTCAGTACCAACCGCGGCAGGAATCGCCGCAGGCGCTGTTTACCACCCCGCGCTTCGATGCCGACAAGCTGCCGCTGGACCAGAAGCGCCTGCTCCGGGCCCGCGACCTGGCCCGCGACAAAACCGAAGCCGTGATTCGCTACGCCCACGGCGGCCTATGTCGCCAGCAGCTGTTGCTGGAATACTTCGGCGAGCTGGACGCGCCGGCCTGCAAGGTCTGCGACTTCTGCCTGGCCGAGAAGAAAGCCCGCCAAACTCCGCCGCCCACCACCAATTTGCGCGCTCAGCTGCTCACGCTGCTCAAAGCCACGCCCCAGACGCCCCGCGACATCCTCGCGCGCTTCGCGCCGGGCCAGGCTACGGCCGTAACCGAGCAGCTGCGGGAGCTGGTAGAAATGGGGGAGCTGCAGTACGCGCCGGACGGGCGGCTGGGGTAGATACCCAAAAGCCGCCCCGGCCGCGCCTGAAACAGGAGCAACCGGGGCGGCTTGGTACGGCAAGCGGCAGGAGCTACTTCGCCAGCTGCTTCAGCAATTCGTGGGCGGCCAGCTCGGAGGAGGCCGGGTTCTGGCCCGTAATCAGGTTGCCGGCGCTTACCACGTACGGGGCCCAGTCGGCCCCTTTGGAGTAGGTGCCGCCGTTTTCCTTCAGCATGTCTTCCACCAGGAAAGGCACGACGTTGGTCAGCTGCACGGCTTCTTCCTCGGTGTTGGTGAAGCCGGCTACCGACTTGCCTTTTACCAGCGGCTCGCCGTTGGCGGCTTTCACGTGGCGCAGCACGCCGGGCGCGTGGCACACGGCCGCTACGGGCTTGCCGGCGGCGTAGAACGTTTCGATCAGCTCAATCGACTTCTGGTCCTCGGCCAGATCCCAGAGCGGGCCGTGGCCGCCGGGGTAGAATACGGCGTCGTAGTCGGTGGCGGAAACTGTGTCGAGCTTGACAGTATGGGCCAGCGCCTTTTGCGTCTCCGGATCCTTTTTGAACCGCCCGGTGGCTTCGGTCTGGGCGCCGGCTTCGTCGCTCTTGGGGTCGAGGGGCGGCTGACCACCCAAGGGGGAGGCCAGGGTCAGCGTCGCGCCGGCGTCCTTGAACACGTAGTAGGGGGCGGCAAATTCTTCCAGCCAGAAGCCGGTTTTATGACCCGTGTTGCCCAGCTGATCGTGGGACGTCAATACCATCAGAATATTCATGGGAGCGTGCTTTTAAGGTGAAAAAATGCCGTGGCTAAGCCAGCAGGCGGTAAAAAGTGGTTTTGCGCTCGGCCAGCAGCGGCACGATCCGGCCCAGTACCAGATCCTGGAAGTGGGGCGCGGCGCGGTGGGCAATCTGGGCTTCCTGGTTGGCGTACTGCTCGTAGATGAAGAAGCGCGCCGGCTCCTCCGTCGACTGGTGGGCAATGTAGAGCAGGTTGCCGGGCTCATGCTGGCGTACGGCCGCGGCGGCTTCGAGGAGCAGGCGGCGCACGGTTTCAACGTGGTCGGGCTGCACCAGCCACTCGGCGGCTACGCAGTAGATTTCACCTTGGTTGGTCATGGGGTTTGGGTTGATGTGATTTCACGCAGGGTAGCGCAGGGGATGGCGCGGGGGCGCGCAGTGTGGTTCAACGGGCCACTGCGCTACCCTACGGTTTTAACCCCGAGCCCCTGCGTGAAACAGAGAAGAAAGTTACGCCATCTTCACGATGGCCTTGCCGGTGTTTTCGCCCTTGAACAGGCCCAGGAAAGCCGCCGGAATCTGGTCGAAGCCCTCGGTGATGGTTTCTTCGGCGTGCAGCTTGCCCTCGGCGAGCCACTCGCTGAGCCTGGCCACGCCTTCGGGCCAGCGGCTGTGGTAGTCGCTGACGATGAAGCCCTTCATCAGGGAGCTGGTAGTCAGAAGCTTGCCTTCCGGGCGCGGACCTACCGGCACTTCGGTGGCGTTGTACATCGAAATCTGCCCGCAGATGGCAATACGGGCGTTTTTGTTGAGGTTGTTGTACACGGCATCCGTGATGGCCCCGCCCACATTGTCGAAGTAGCAGTCTACGCCGGCAGGCGCGGCGGCGGCCAGTGCTTCGGCGATGTTAGCGGTCTTGTAGTTGATGGCCTCATCGAAGCCGAGCTTTTTCAGGTAGGCTACCTTTTCGTCGGAGCCGGCCGTGCCGATGACGCGGGCCCCCTGGATTTTGGCCAGCTGACCCACCACCATCCCCACGGCCCCGGCCGCGCCGGATACCACAACGGTTTCGCCGGCTTTGGGCTGGCAGATGTCGAGCAGGCCGAAATAAGCGGTAAGACCCGGCATGCCCAGCAACCCCAGGAAATAGCTGATGGGGGCTTTATCCGTGGGTATCCGGGTCAGCCCCGCCCCATCCGACACGCTGTATTCCTGCCAGGGCAGATTGCCGACGACCACGCTGCCCACGGGCAGCTGGTCATGCTGACTTTCCACTACTTCGGCCACTATACCACCACTGATGGGCTGGCCCACCTCGAAGGGTGCCACGTACGACTTGCCGGCATTCATCCGCCCCCGCATGTACGGGTCGACCGATACATAGCGGGTTTTGAGCAGCACCTGACCGGCCGCGGGCTGGGGTAGGGCCCCGGTTTCGAAGCGAAACTGGTCCGCCGAAGGCTCCCCCTGGGGGCGGCTGGCCAGCACAATGGTTTGGTTTTGCATAGCTCGGGGGGAATGAGGGGAAAAATCTATTCTCCTGCGTCGTCTGTCATCCTGAGCAAAGCGAAGGACCTTAGCACGCAGCAACGACTGGTTCTGGTATGATAAGGTCCTTCGCAGGCGTACGCCAGATCAGGGATGACAGACGGCGCAGCAGGGCAGAAGAATTAATTAGTCGTGGTAGTGAGGTTCACCTCGATGTTGCCTTTGGTAGCCCGGGAATAGGGGCAGATGCCGTGGGCGGCTTCTACCAGCTTTTCGGCCTGGGTCTGCGCCAGGCCGGGGATATTTACGTGCAGGTCGGCCGAAATGCCGTAGCCGCCGTCTTCGGCCTTACCAAAGCCGATCAGGGCTTCTACGGTTACGCCGGCGAGCTTCACCTGAGCCTGACGGGCGGCTACGCCCAGGGCCCCTTCGAAGCAGGCCGCGTAACCAGCGGCAAACAGCTGCTCCGGGTTGGTAGCACCAGCTTTGCCGGGGCCGCCCATTTCCTTGGGCGTGCTCAGCGTGAGATTCAGCACATCGTCGTTGGTGGATACGCCGCCGTCGCGGCCGCCTTTGGCTTTGGCCTGGGCCGTGAAGATTTTTTCGATTTTCATCTAAAAAAAGTAAAAGTGAACTTGGAAAAACAGCCGGCCGGATCAGGCCAGCTGGGTTAAAAGAGTATGTAGCTGGAGGCGGAGCGCGGCAAACTCAGCGGGCGTCATGGCCAGCTTTCCCAGCAGCTGGAGCGGAATGTGGCAGGCGCGCTGCTGCAGCGCCCGGCCGGCGGGCAGCAGACCAATGATAACCGACCGCTCATCACGCGCGTCGCGGCGGCGGCTGACCCATTGTTTCTGCTCCAGGCGCTTGAGCAGGGGCGTGAGCGTGCCCGAGTCGAGCAATAGCTTTTCGCCCAGCGCTTTCACCGTCAGCTCTTCGTGCTCCCACAGCAGCAGCAGCACCAGGTACTGCGGATAGGTCAGGTCCAGCTCCCGCAAATAGGGCTGGTAAGCTTTCGTCAGCATCCGCGACACGGCATAGACCGGAAAGCAGAGCTGGTTTTCCAGCTTTTGCAGCGCGTTTTCGGACGAAGTGGAGGGCTTGTTCATGGGTTTCGAAAAAGACAACCAGCAATAGTTGTGCAATGTTTGATTGTGGGCAACTAAATTTCCCGGGCCGTCTGATACCTTGTACAGCAAGGCGAAAAACGCCAAGCAGTGCGGGCCTGACGATGGGGCAAAAAAACCGGAGCCTCGCGGTAGCAAGGCTCCGACAGGGGAGCGGCAAAAAAAGGACTGTGGGCTGCTAGGCTTGCTGGTAAGCCTGGAAGCCCCCTAACAGGTTGCGGACATTCCGGAAGCCATGCTGCACCAGGAGCGCCTTGGCGGAAGCCGAGCGGCCGCCACCCTTGCAGTGGACGATGATTTCCTGCTCCTTCAGGTCTTCCAGCTCATCCACTTTCTCGGGTAGGGTACCGAGCGGAATATTTCGGCTGCCTTTGATGTGGCCTTCCTCGTTTTCCCAGGTTTCGCGCACGTCAATGATGGTAGGCGTTTCGCCAGCGGCCTGGCGCTGTTTCAGCTCGGCAGGAGTGATGTCAGTCATGTAGTATAGTAAGGAGACGGGAGGAAAAAGGCGTTGCCCGCGCAACAATAGGAAATTCCGGTCACAGCTGCTGTCTACCGGGCCAGCACCAGCCGCTTGGTCACCGTCAGGCCCGTTGGCAGCGTGAGCTGCACCAGGTATACGCCGGCCGCCAGAGGCCGCAGATCCAGCGCTGGCTGCCCCAACTGCCCAACGGGCTGGGTCCAGACCGGACGGCCCAGGGCATCGAGTACCGTAGCGCGGAGGTAGCGGCCCTGCACCTGCACCAGGCCGGAGCTGGGGTTCGGATACAGCGCGAAAGCCGCCGCGATAGCCGGATCAGCGGCCGCCGTCACCAGCTTGTTGGTCAGCACCGGCCGCATCATAATGGAGCCGGCCGGGGTTTTGCCCGCGCTGAACTGGTCGGTAGTATATACTTGCCACAGGCCGGTTTCGTTGGCGAGGAAGTGGTTCTCCGGGGGCGCGTTGTTCAGATCAAGCCCTATGGGAACATACTGCCCGCCCAGGGCCCCCCGGCTGTAGCCCGCGAAGAACGTCCCGCTTACCGGCACCGGCGCATCGAAGATAATTTCCACGAAGTTCTGGCCGGCGGGCAGCGTGGCCGGAATGACAAAGGTTTTGCTGGCCCCGGGCTTGGGCAGGTCGGTGGGGCGCAGGCCGGCGCCCGAGCCCTGGCTGTCCCAGACGTGGGCCGTGATGGTGCGGCCGGCCGCCGCGGGCATAATAGGGTAGATGCGTAGGCTGCGAACCTGATCAGCAACGCTCAGAGTGTAGCGGAGGGCATAGAAGCGGGCGGGGCCGCTGATAAACGGAAAGAAGTCGATGGTGCCTTCGGGGGTGCCGTCGTCGTAGGCGTAGAAGTTGCGCAGCTCCGTCACCCGCGAAATACTGTCGTTGGCTAAGGTCCGCGGATCGGCTCCGGCCAGCGGGAGCAGGGCAATGGTATGGCGGATGGTTTTTTCGGCCGGCGTCACCGGAATCGGGGTGTTGCGGACATTCCCGGCCAGCCGCACCTGCCGGGCCGAGGCATCCAGGGCCTGGTTGCCTACCAGAAATGTCTCTGCCGGACCCGCGGGCAGAATCTGCAGCGTCCCCCGCCAGT
This sequence comes from Hymenobacter fastidiosus, assembly GCF_039539565.1. Classification (NCBI taxonomy): domain Bacteria; kingdom Pseudomonadati; phylum Bacteroidota; class Cytophagia; order Cytophagales; family Hymenobacteraceae; genus Hymenobacter; species Hymenobacter fastidiosus. The sequence continues at coordinate 21,882 of NZ_BAABDJ010000002.1, forward strand.
CGATGGGAATGGGCTGGGGGCCGATGTCGAGGTTATTGATGGTCGTCGCTACCTGGTCATTCAGCTCGGCGGTGGGTGCTGGGGAAGCGTTGTACTGCCAGACCGGCATGGCCGTGTAGCGCTTCAGCAGGCTGGTCAGCGGGGTGCTGACGGCAATATCGCGGTAAGACGAGTCGGCGGCGGAGCGGTTGCGGTCCAGCTTCACGTAGTCGACGGCCCAGCTGTCGTTGCCGTTGGCGGTGGTCTGGTAGCCGGACGTGTGGAACCGGAACTGGAAGTTGGCGTGCAGGTAGCGGGCCTGGTCCACGGCCAGCAGCTGCTGGCGGAAATTGGTGCGCTTGCCCTGACTGCGCAGAATCCAGGCCCGCTGCCAGCGGTTGTTCATATCCTTGAACTGCACTTCAATAAATACCGGCCGCGAGCCGCTGTTGGTCGACGGCTGGGAGTAGATATTGCCGACCTGGTAGAAGAAGCTCAGAAACACCTTATCCGTCGCCGCCAGCGAGCTAAGGTCGATAGGCTGGGAGGTGAGCGTATCCGTATCGCTGTAAAAAGTGCCGTAGGGCAACCCTTTACCGTTCAGCCCGTCGAACGAGGCGACGCCGCGCGAGGGGGGGGCCAGGGCGAAGCGGTTGTTGATGAGCACGCCCCCACCCGCCGTCCAGCGTTCGGGGGTAGCCGGGCCTTCGGGTTGGGTGGAAAAATCGTCGAAAAAGGGCAGGGGAAGCGCCGCCGGTCGTGGCGCGGCGGCCGGCTGCCGCGCCAATCCGGCGGCCCGGTCGGGAGCAGTGGGCAGGGGCTGCACCAGCTGGGCCCGAGCGGTCAGCGGCAGCAGCGCCGCAAAGAGAAATAGCGACTTAAGTAACGCTTTCGGGTGGATCATAGACGGTAGCTTACGCAGGGCAAACGAAGAGGGCGGCGGGAAAATTTCGTGTTTACCGGAAATACGACGGACCGCTTTGGCTCCGAAAACCAGGCTGCCCGTCAAAGTACCCTGCGGTCTTTGGCGGGCAGCCTGGTTTTCGGAGTAGAGTCGTTTATTCGACGGCATCCAGCGGGGCCCGACCCGCAATCCAGAGGTCGACGAGCTGGCCCATGCGAATGGTAGCGCCGGGCGCGGCCACCGGGCGCTGCTTCACTACGGAGCCGTCGGCCTGGCCTTCCTCCGCGGTCTGGTAAAAAATTTCGCCTACCTGCAGACCCTGACCCACCAGCAGCGTGGCGGCTTCATCCTGGGGCATATTCACCACGTTGGGCACCGGGAATTCCTGGTTGCCCTGGCCGTCGCCGACGACCAGATCGACGCGGGTGCCTTTAGCAATGGGAGCTCCGGCCGCTATTTCCCGGCCGCCCACCAGCTGCTTGAGCACCGCGTTCTGGGCCAGATCGGGCACCAGCTTGATTTCACCGACCACCAGGTCGTAGCTTTTCAGGATCATCTGCGCGTTTTTTACCGAGCCATCAATCAGCTTAGGCATCTTGATGACGGGCGGGTTCTTCATGCTCACCGACACGTAAATCTTGCGGTCTTCCTTCACCCGCTCACCGGGGGCGGGGTCCTGGGTGAGTACCGTACCGGGCCGGATGCTGGGGTTGTAGCTGCTGTCGTCAACGAAAAAGCGCAGGTTCCGCTCGTCGAGGTAGTCTTCCAGCGCCGCCTGCTGCATGCCGGTCACCTTGGGCACCACGATGGTTTCGCCGTGGTTGGTGGTCATGGGCAGATACACGAAGAAGAAGCCCCCCAGCAGCGCTGCCCCAATGGCCGCGATGACCAGCAGATGTTTGAGCAGATCAACGGGGGTGTCAGATTTAAGAAAGGACATGAAGGGAAGGAGGTAGGAACTGGGAGGTAGGAGCTGGAATCGGACGGGAAAGATAGATGTTCAGAGAGGCTTTAGCCCTGGGCCATCAGCTTCTCGTTCCGTGCCTTGCCAAACTCCAGAATCTGGTCGATGAAGTCGTAGGGCGTGTAGCCGCTGAGGGCCGTCTGGTGGAAGATGCAGGTGGCGGGCGTCATGCCGGGCAGGGAGTTCACCTCGATGATGATGACTTCCACGGCCCCGCCAGCTTCGGCTTCTCCGCGCACCCGCACGAAGGCGTCGATGCGGGCGTAGCCCTGAATGTTGAGCACCTCGGCTACGCGCTGCAGCTCCGCTTTCACCTCGTCGGAGATGCGCTGGCGCTCGGCGGCCTCGGGGGCGTAGCGGGCCGGGGTAATGTTCTGGCCTTCGCCGGCCAGGAATTTCTCCTCCAGGCTAAGTACTTCACCCGTCGCCAGGGCCTCCGATGCCTCAAACACTTCGATGGTCAGCGTCCCATCAGTCTGCCAGTGCGTAAGCAGGCCGCCGGTGACTTCGAGAAAGTGCCGGGCCCCGTCGCGGCTGATGAGGGTTTCCACGAGAAAGGCCTCCTTTTGCGGAAATTCCTCCTTGAAGCCCAGGCTCAGGACGGTGGCGGGCGCGGGCAGCAAATCTTCCTGGTCGCGGAAGATGAGCTGGCTGAAGGCTTCGAGCTCGGCGCGGGTCTTGATCTTCTTTACCGCCGAGGAGCAGCCGTCGTCGGCGGGCTTGGCGATGAAGGGGTAGGGAAACTGCGTTTCGAGGCTGCGGTAGAAGCTTTCGGCGTCGGCGGCCCACTCCCGGCGGCTGGCCATGCGATGCTCGGCCACGCGCAAGCCGGCTTCGCGCAGGCGGCGGTTCGTTTCGAACTTGTTGATGGTGATGCTGCTGCTTTCCACGCCCGAGCCGTTGTAGGGCAGGCCCAGCTTTTCCAGCTCCTTTTGCAGCGCGCCATCCTCGCCGGGGCGGCCGTGCAGGGCAATAAACACTTCGTCTACTTCCCCGGCCAGCTCGGCAAACGACAGGCGGCGGGGCTGGGCCGGGGGCTGGCCGGCGTAGGTGCTGGTAATGGCACCGGCCTCGCGGCGGATGCGCGCCAGCACCGGGTGCAGGGCGTGGCCGGCTTCGGCGTGCTCAATTTTCTCCCGGATGTCGTCGGCGTTGTCCTTCAGCATCACGTTGATGGGCAGCACGTAGAGGCGGAACTCCTGGCTGTTGCCGGTCAGGAACACCGGTACCGGCTCGTACTTGATGCTGGAGCTGAGCTTCTCGTAGATATTGCGGCCGCTTTCCACCGAAATGTGGCGCTCCGACGAGTAGCCGCCCATAATCACGGCCACTTTGATGCGCTGCTGCTCCTGCTGCTGCCGCGAGGCGACGGCCGCATCCAGCTGCTGCAATAGTCCGCCCAGCTTCACCGGCTTCAGGCCGCCGCGCCGCCGCGCCGCCAGCGACGTGCGAATCAGGTAAGTGAGGAACTGGGACGGATTCAGCCCGATTTCGGCGGCCTGGTGGAAGAAGAACGAAGCCGGCAGCATGCCCGAGGTAGTGTTCGGGTCGTTGAGGAAGATTGAGTTGCCCGTTGCCGGTTGCGAGTTGCCGGTTTGTTCATCCAAAGACCGGGAACCGGCAACTGGCAACCGGGAACCGGCAACTGGCAACCGGGAACTGATAAACCCGTCGATGCGGGCGTAGACCTGGAAGCCGAAGATGCGGAACATCTCCTCGCAGGCCTCGCGGATGCGCTGGATTTCGGCTTCGGGCAGGTCGATGGGCGTGATTTTGCGGGCCAGACCGGGCAGGTACTTCGAGCGGTAGTCGAACATTTCCTCGCCCTTCACAATCTCCGTCGGCGGCAGCGCCAGCGGGTTGCCCTCGGGGTCTTCCACCACAATGCAGCTGAACTCCCGTCCCGCCACAAACGACTCCACCAGCACCTGGGCCTCGCCGTCCACATTGGTCAGCCGCACGCTTTCGGCCGTTTCAAACGCCAGATCCAGCGCCTTCAGCAAGGCCTCCGGGTGGTAGATGAGCTGCCCGTTGTGAGTTGCCGGTTGCCAGTTGCCGGTTGCCGGATCCTCATCTCCAACTGGCAACTGGTAACTGGCAACTGGCAACTGAACCAAAACGGGCAGGCCAATGCCTTCGCGGATATCGGTCAGCTGCTGCACCCAGGCAATCTTGTCCTGCTCGCCCAGGCGGTTCCAGTCGTCGCGGGCGACGGTTTTGCGGAACAGGCTGCGGTCTACGGCCGTGGCAAACTGCTCGGGCGTGGGGTCGCGCAGGATGCTGATGCCGATGCTGGAGCCCTGGCGCGGCGCTTTGAACACGAGCGGCAGGCCCAGCTCCCGGGTGAGGTAGCCGAGCAGGGCGGCGCGGTCGGTGGTGTCCCACTCTTCCGCCGTGATAACGCGGAAGTCGGGCGTGGGCTGGCCCAGCGCCTTGAGCAATTTCTTCTGCGCGATTTTGTCGATGCCGAATGCCGAAGGCAGAATGCCCGAGCCGGAGTAGGGCAGGCCGTACCATTCGAGCAGGCCCTGAATGGCTCCGTCTTCGCCGCCCGGGCCGTGCAGGGCCAGGAAGGCGAAGTCCATCAGCTCGGTCAGCTCGTGGGGCAGCACGCGCCGGCCCACGGCGCCGATAATCCGGTCCTGCTCGGCCGGGCTCAGCTCGCCCAGGCTTTCCAGGTACACCTGCATTTTGTGCTCGGAGTCGGGAAGGGCTGATACGGGCGGGTAAAAGTCGCGGATGGTGCCCTTGTAGATGTAGTGCCAGTCGAGCAGAATGAAGTTGCCCCGGCTATCGACGAAGATGGGCACGGCCTCAAACAGGCCCTTATCCAGGTTGTCGTACACGGTGCGGCCGCCCGCGAAAGAGATTTCCCGCTCACGCGACGGGCCGCCGAAGAAGATGCCTATTTTCATAACTGAGGCAAAGGTACGGGGTAAAACAGAACGGCGGCAACTGCGCCCGTCTGTCATCCTGAGCTTGCGAAGGACCTGCCTCAGGGCTACTGCAAACCTCATTTCAATGAGCGGGGCCTTTTCCGTTCACAACGAAAAAAGGCTTCGCTCATCGAAAACGACTTCTGCTTTCCCCGGAGGAAGGTCCTTCGCAGGCTCAGGATGATAGAACAGTGAAGAAGTCTAACCTTGCTTGGCACCGCAAATCTGCCGAACTACGCGGCCCGAAGCCGTATACGCCTTATCAACTTCCTTTCCTCCCATGAAAACTCTGGATCAGTTCAACTTCGCCGGCAAGCGCGCCGTGGTGCGCGTCGACTTCAACGTGCCCCTCGATGCCGACCTGCGCATCACCGACGACACGCGCATCCGCATGGCCACGCCGACTATCAAAAAAATCCTGGCCGATGGCGGCTCGGTGGTGCTGCTCTCGCACCTGGGCCGGCCCAAGGGCGGCCCCGACAAAAAGAACTCCCTGCGCAACATCGTGGCCCGCCTGCAGCAGGAGTATGGCACGGAAGTGAAGTTTGCTGATGATGTGATTGGGGACGAGGCCGCTCAGCTGGCCGCCAGCCTGCAGCCCGGCGAAATCCTGCTGCTCGACAACCTGCGCTTCCACGGCGAGGAAGAAAAAGGCGACCCCGCTTTCGCCGAGAAGCTCAGTAAGCTCGGCGACGTGTACGTGAACGACGCTTTCGGCGCGGCCCACCGCCGGCACGCCTCCACGGCCGTCATGGCGCAATATTTTACCCCCGAAAACCGGGTGGGCGGCTACCTGATGGCCAGCGAGCTGGACAACGCCAAGCGCGTACTCGAAAACGCCGAGCGCCCCTTCACCGCCATCATGGGCGGGGCCAAGATTTCGGATAAGATTCAGCTCATCGAGCAGCTGCTCGACAAGGTCGATTACCTGATTATCGGCGGCGGCATGTCCTACACCTTCGCCGTGGCCGAGGGCGGCAGCATTGGCAACTCCCTGCTCGAAGCCGATAAAGTGGAGCTGGCGACCAGCCTGCTGGCCAAAGCCAAGGCCAAAGGCGTACAGCTCGTGCTGCCCGGCGACTCCATCATCGCCAACAGATTCGCCAACGATGCCGACATCGACGTAGCCCCCAATCACCACATTCCCGCCGGCTGGATGGGCCTCGACATCGGCCCCGAGTCGCGCGAAATCTTCGCCGACATCATCCGCAAGTCAAAAACCATCCTTTGGAACGGTCCGATGGGCGTGTTTGAGATGAGCAACTTCTCGGTCGGCACCGAGTTCGTGGCCCGCGCCATTGCCGAAGCCACCGCCGACGGCGCCTTCAGCCTCATCGGCGGCGGCGACTCGGCCGCGGCCGTGACGCAGATGGGCTTTGCCGACCAGGTTTCCTATATCAGCACCGGCGGCGGCGCACTGCTGGAGTACATGGAAGGCAAGGAGCTGCCCGGCGTAGCCGCGCTGGAAGGCCGTTAGAGGCCTCACCCCCGGGTGGCCTCACCCCCAGCCCGCAAATGCTTTAGGCGCATTATCCTAAGGAGAGGGGAGCCACGGCGGCGCGGAGTCGTCGGCTCACGCCTCCGACCCCGCCATTACAGCGGTTTTCAAGTTGGTGTACAGTTTTCAAATGAATTAAAAATGAAGAATTAAAAATTAAAAACTTGTTAATCAGTGTTTTAATTTTTAATTCTATTCATTACAGCTGAAACTGCTCTAGGCAGCTTAACTGCTGCTGCTGCTACAAACACAAAAGCCAACCGCTGCGAAGCGGTTGGCTTTTGTCCGTTAGCGCCATCAGGCTCCCCTCTCCTTGGGATAATGCGCCTAAAGCATTTGCGGGCCGGGGGTGAGGCCACCCGGGGGTGAGGCCTACCCGAACGGCGAGGGGGAGAAGCACAGCACGAAAATCACCAGCATCAGCCAGCCCAGCACCTGGCGGCCGGCATTCAGGGGCCGCTCATCCGGGGCCGGAGGATGGAAAATACCCGTCACCCGGCCCAGCAGCAGTCCGAATACCAGCCAGCCCGGGTTGCCCGCAATAGCCGGTACGGCCTGGGCCACCGCCAGCTGGGCCGCGAATACGCCCAGGGCCAGCATCAGGCCCCGGCGCGGCGTGGGCAGGGCTTTGCGAAATACCAGCACCAGGTACAGCAGGTAGGGCGCGCCCCAGTACAACCAGGTATCGGCGGAGCTTTGCAGACTGAATAGCCCCAGCCCGGCGTAGAAGATGAACCCGATAAACAGCCCCAACGACAGCCGGTTGAACCGCCGGAAACCCAGCAGCCCGTACAGAATGTGGCCGCCGTCGAGCTGGCCGATGGGCAGCAGGTTGAGGGCCGTGAAGAACAGGGCCAGCGCCCCGGCCAGCAGCACCGGGTAGTGCATCAGCTCGTTGGGGTGGGGCAGGCGGGCGGGGTCGGCAAAGGTGGCTTCGAGCAGGCGGTAAAGCAGCGGCTTACCCAGCGTCATGCCTTCCCCGGCCCGGTACACGTAGCGGGCGTAGTCGGCCCCGTAGATGCGGTACTCGGGGTGGATGCGGAACACGTATTCCAGCGGATCGGGCAGATGGGTGAAGCCGTAGATGAGGACCGGCACCGCCACCAGAAACCCCGCCAGCGGCCCGGCCAGCCCGATATCAAAGAACTCCTTGCGGGAGAATATCCGGTCCTTGATGCGGATAACCGCCCCGAACGTGCCAATGGTATTGAAGAAGCCGGTGAAGAATGGAATGTAATACGGCAGGGTAGCCCGCACCCGGTAGTGGCGGGCGGCAAAGAAATGCCCGAACTCGTGCACCGTCAGCACCCCCAGAAAGGGCAGCGAAAACCACAACCCATTCAGGATTTCAGTTTGAGTGAACCAGCCGGTAAGCTTAAAGCCCTGATCAAAGAATACTCGGCCCGTTATCCACTCTGCCCCCGCCAGCGTGGTGGTGGCGAGCGTCAGCAGAAACAGCAGCAGATGCAGCGCGTAGGTGCGCCAGCGCGGGGGCTCGGGTTTTTCGTATTGGGTAAAGCCCAGCATTTCGGGCGTTACCGGGTCGGTAGCCGTCGCGTCAGTATCAGGTGATGGAAGCGGGGAAGGCACGGATAGCGGCGGGAAGGGCGGCGGTGAGGGTGAGGGGCGGGGCCAGAAACAGCGTGGGCAGTCCCAGGCGGCGGGCCGTTTCGATATGCTGAAAACTGTCCTCGATGAAAAGAGTTTCCGCCGCCTGCCAGTTCATTTCGCGCAGGGCATAGGCAAAGATTTCGGGGCCGGGCTTGCGCAGGCCCACTTCCTGGGAGTAGAACACCCGGTCGAGGCAGTCGGCAATGCCGTGGCGGAAGCCGTACTGGGTGTGCAGCCGCCGGTTTATTTCTTCGATGTGAATCTGGTTGGTATTGCTGAGCAGGGCGGTCTGGTGGCCCTGGGCGCGCAGCTCGGCCACGTAAGCCAGGCGCTCGGCGGGCACGTCGAGCAGCATAGCGTTCCAGGCTTCGTCCAGCGCTTCGTCCGAGGCTTCCAATTGGTAGTGGCGACGCAGTTCCGCCCGAAACTCCGGTGGCGTGAGGCGGCCGGTTTCCATCAGGTCGAATAGCGCGGATTGACTTTGCTGGGTGAATTCAATGGCGCTACCCGCCCGGCTGAGCCGGCGCATGGCCTCTACCGTGCGCTGGTAATCGATGTTGATTAGGACGCCCCCGAAGTCGAAGAGCAGGTTAGGCTTTTTACCAGACATAGCGTTGAAGAATGCTGTTCAGAGCCTGGTCGATACGTTCGTCCACGCGCCACCATGATTTAACAATTGGAAATACGGCCGCAAACTTCGAAGTTTGCGCTGCCGAAACCAACCCCCGGGCCGGTTTTGAGCGGGGCCTATAGCTCAATTGGTTAGAGCAGCTGACTCATAATCAGCAGGTCACTGGTTCGATTCCAGTTGGGCCCACCAAACCGGACTTGGCACCTTTTGCGGTGTTAGGTCCGGTTTTTTTATTGCTATTAGTAGTTGAAAGTGAAGTGCTTGTGTCGAAAATAATGTTAACCCTGCCGGTTCGATAGAGCCCGATTTCAGGTGCGAAGGCAAGGCCGTTTGGATGGATCATGTTCTGGAGTTTTTGACGGGTATGCAAATCGGCTTTTTTCCACCCAATGGGCAAGTGAGCTGCACCTCACCCCACAGCGGACGAGTATATCGGGGCAGACCCTACCAGAACCTGTTGGTGCACACTGTCTGGGCTTTTTTCTTGAGCCGCAAACCCAGCAGCACCTCGTGGCTGCCGCCGTTGTAGCCGGCCAGCTCCGAGAAACCGGCGTCGTAGGAATAGCCCAGCGTGAACTGCTCGTAGCTGAAGCCCACCAGCGCCACAAATGAGTCGGCGGCGCGCCAGGATACGCCGGCCCAGAGCAGGTCCTGGTACTTGAGCTTGGCGTTGAGGTCGACCGAGACCGGGGCCGGGTTGACGGCCTTGACCAGCACCGACGGCACCAGCGACCAGTCGTTGCTGAGCGGCACCCGCACCCCGGCCGTGGCGAAGTAGTGCCGCCTGAGGAAGTTGCCCGCGCCCGCATCCAGCGAGTTGGGCCCATAGGAAAAGTTGAGCTCATTGGCCAGCAGCTGCGCACTGGATACCCCGACGTAGAAATCGGAGCTGTACACCCACAAGCCCACCGACCCATCAAGCACCCGCGAGGCGGCGCTGCCCGCGCGGGTCGTGCGGTCGAAGAATTGTAACTGCTGCCCATCGACGGCAAACTGCTGCATACCCGCCGACACGCCCAGCGCCGCCCGGAGGTTGGGCCTCAGGACCAGGTTGTAGGCGTAGGAAACGTAGGCGCCGGCCCGGCTGGTGGGCCCGGTCACGTCGTTGTACACGATTGCCCCCAGCGCGTGAAACGGCCGGCGCCGGTCGCGTAGGGTACGCTTGCTGGTGCTGCGCCACTTGCCCAGCGAGGAGCTGATGCTGGCGTAGTAGGTTTTGGGCGCCCCTTCCAGGCCCACCCACTGGGTGCGGTAGCTGAACTTGGCGTCGATGTAGTCCTCCACGCCCGTTGCGCCGGGGTTGAGGATGTAGTTGTTGTTCATGTACTGGCTGTATTGCGCCTGCTGCTGAGCAAGGGCCGGCGCGGTGGCCAGTAGCAGCGGCAGCAGTAAGGTCAGAGCTGTTTTCATGGCAGTATGGGCCTTGGGGGCGGTTGCGGAAGAAAGCGGCCCGGCTGCCACCAGCGTAGCCGCGCGTTTGGTTAATACAGAAGCGTAATCGACCCACTATAAGACCTGCCCAGCGGGCCCTTCGTGACGACCACGTAATAGTACGTGCCGACCGGGGCGGGCTGGCCGTTGATGTCGCCGCGCCACTCATTGGCCCGGCTGTAGTTTGTGGCCGAGAAGACCCGGTTACCCCAGCGGTTGAACACGCTCACGGTATTATCCGGGAATTGCTCGATGAACTCAATCTGCCAGGTGTCGTCGTTGCCGTCGCCGTTGGGGGTGAAGGCGTTGGGAATGCGAATGGGCGGGCGCACCGTCACGGTCATCTGGTCGGAGTCAGCGCAGCCGTCGGCCCCGGCCGAGAGGGTGTAGGTGGTAGTAACGGTCGGCGAAACCACGGGCCGCAGCTGGTTATTGCCCGGGAAGGGCGGCCCCACTGTCGGCGTCCACGTCACGGGGTAGGTGCCATCGGCGCGGCCTTCCAGCATCACGGAGGTGCCGGCCAGAATTTCCTTATCGGGGCCGGCATCCACGTCAACGGGCGGCTGAATACGCACGGCCACGCCATTGGAAACGGCCGTCACGGGCTGCCCGCACCCGTTGGTCGCGCGCAGGCGCAACGTCACGGTCTGGCCCTCGCGCAGCGTCGTGCTGGTGAAAACCGGGCCCGTGGCCCCCGCCACGTCGCCGCCATTGACCTGCCACTGGTAGTCGGGGGCCGGGCCGGCCCCGGTCACCGAGGCCAGGCTGAACGTCAGCGGTGCCCCCAGGCATACTGCCCCGCCCGGCTGTACGGCAATGGCGAGCGTGGGCAGCGGCGTGGGCGTGCGCGTCACCGTGACGATGGCCGTGGCCGGGCCTGCGCTGCACAGCCCCGCCGTGGGCGTCACCTCCACCCGTACTAGGTCGCCCGAAGCCAGCGTGCTGCTGCTGAACGTGGGCCCACTGGCTACGCCCACATTGTTGACGAACCATTGAAAAGTAGGTGCCGCCCCCACGTTCGTAGCCACGGCCGTGAAGGTAAGCGGCGTGCCGGGGCACTGCACCGGCGGGGCCGCCAGACTCACTGTGGGCGTCACGGCGGGCTGCACCCGTACCGTCACTACGTTCGATACCTCCGTTGCGCAGCTGCCCGTGCCCGACGTTACCCGGCGCCGGAAATAGGTGGTAGCCGTCAGTGACCCGGGCGCGAAAGTGGGGTTGGTAGCGCCCGCTATGGCGGTCCAGGTCGAATTATCTGCCGACGACTCCCACTGGTAGGCAAACGTGCCCGTGCCGCCGCTGGCCCCGCCGCCGCTGAGCGGAGCCGGCGCGGAGCCCGCGCAGATGTCCTGGTCGGCCGCAACGCTGCCGGCCGTCAGGGCGGGCAGCACCGTCAGAGTCACGGCAGGTGAAACCTCTGTTCCGCAGGCCCCTGACGTCACTCGGCGGCGGTAGTACGTGGTGGCCGTGAGCGGGCCGGGCGCATAGTTGGCGCCCGTAGCACCAGCAATGGCCGTCCAAGTGGTATTATTCGGCGACGAATCCCACTGGTAGCTGTAGCTGCCGGTGCCGCCGCCGGCCCCGGCCGTGCTGGTAAGGGGCGCCGGCGTGGCGCCGGGGCACAGCGTCTGGTTGGCGGCAATACTGCCGGCCGTCAGCGCCGGCAGGACGGTGATGGTGACGACATTGGACGAGAATGGCCCGCAGGCTCCCGCAGTCACCTGCCGCCGGAAGTAGGTGGTGGCCGCTAGCGGACCGGGCCCGAAAGTTGCCCCTGTGGCGCCAGCTATGGTAGCCCAGGTTGCGTTATCTGTTGAAGATTCCCATTGGTAGGCAAATGTGCCCGTTGCCCCATTAGCTCCCGCCGAGCTGGTAAGCGGGGCCGGAGTGGCGCCAGGGCACACGGTCTGGTCGGCGGCAATGCTCCCGGCCGTTAACACCGGAAGAACACTGATGGTGACGGAAACTGAATATTCCGGCCCGCAGGCACCAGAGCGCACCTGGCGGCGGAAGTAGGTAGTGGCCGTGAGCGGACCAGGGGCAAAGTCGACGCCCGTGGCGCCGGCAATAGGCGTCCAGGTCGAATTATCTGCCGAGGATTCCCACTGATACGCAAACGTGCCCGTGCCGCCGCTGGGGCCAACCGTGCTGGTGAGCGGGGTGGGGGTAGCGCCCGCACACACGGTTTGGTCGGCCGCAATGCTTCCCGCGCTCAATGCCGGGAGCACCGTCAAAACGACGGAAGGCGAATACACCGGCCCGCAAGCCCCCGAACTTACCTGGCGGCGGTAGTATGTGGTGGCCGTGAGCGGGCCGGGCGCGTAGTCGGCGCCCGTGGCGCCGGCAATGGCCGTCCAGTTGGCATTATTTGGCGAAACTTCCCACTGATACGCAAACGCGCCCGTGCCGCCGCCGGCCCCGGCCGTGCTGGTAAGGGGCGCCGGCGTGGCACCGGGGCACAGCGTCTGGTTGGCAGCAATACTGCCGGCCGTCAGCGCCGGCAGGACGGTGATAGTGACAACGTTGGAAAAGGCGGGGGCGCAGGCGCTGCCCGAAGTTGCCCGGCGGCGGAAATAGCTGGTAGTCGTCAGCTGGCCCGGCGCGTACGTCGGGCCGGTGGCGCCGGCAATGGGCGCCCAGGCTACGTTGTCAGCGGATGATTCCCACTGGTAGTCGATGGTGCCCGTGCCGCCCGTGGCCACGGTTTCGCTGGTGAGCAAAGCGGCAGGAGCGCCCGCGCAGAGGGTTTGGCTGGCGGCAATGCTCCCGGCCGTCAGGGCCGGCACCACCGTTATGGTCACCACGTTGGAGGGCGGGGTGGCGCAGGCGCCGGAACGCACCTGGCGACGGAAAAGCGTGGTGGCCGTCAGCGGGCCGGGCGTAAGCGTTTCGCCCGTAGCGCCGGAAACGGGTAGCCAGGTGGTGCCATTATCCGCTGACGATTCCCACTGGTACGCAAACGTGCCGGTGCCGCCCGTAGCCGGGGCAGTGCTGGTCAGCGGGGCAACGGCGCTGCCGGCGCACACGGTTTGGTCGGCGGCAATGCCACCGGCCGCCAGGGCCGGCAGAACGGTGATGGCTACCGAGGTGGTGGAGCGGGAATCACAGTAAGGACCTGATTGGTCGGGCAGCAGCAACTGAGCGCGCCGACGGAAATAGGTCGTGCCAACCGGTAGCGAACTTGGGGGCGTGTAGCTGGCACCGGTGGCCCCACTGATAGCCGTGAAAGTGGTATTATCCGTTGACGATTCCCACTGGTACACGAGCGGCAAGCCGGCGTCGCTGGAAGCTCCAGTACTGCTGGTCAGAGCGGCTGGCGCTGTTCCGGCGCACACTACCTGAGGGGCGGCAATGCTACCGGGCTCAGGCAGAGCCGGCACTCGAATAGAGCCCGAGCTTTCGCGGCAAAAGCAGGCGGTCGTGATGCGTAGTGTCACGGTGTAGTCGCCGGGCGTAGCGTACGTGTGAACGGGATTCTCCTCGGTTGAGGTGGCACCGTCGCCAAAATTCCAGGCGTAGGTTTTCCCGTCAAAGTCAATGGGCGGGGCTGTAAAAGTAATTTGCCGACAACCCGTTATCTGAAACCCAGGCCCCACGCGCAGCAAGGAGCTTTGGTTGAAATTGACGAGGCCCAAGCCACTCAGGCGGCCGCCCAGCTGCAGGCTGTCGTCGGCGTAGCGGGCCCTGGCCCCCAGCGAGTCGGGGTAGGCAATGAAGCCCAGCGCGGGCTGGTTGTCGCGGGCCACGTAAATCTTGCCATCGGGCGCGGCCTGCATCGAGCCCAGGTCGGCGGGAGTCTTCTGCCTGAGCGGAATGTCCTGCCTGGTAACCGGTCCGGTGCCACTGATATCGAATTGCAGCAGCTTGGGCAGGTTGCGCACCGTGGCGTAGAGGTAGCTGCCGGGCGAAAACTCCACCCCATAGTATTTCCCTTCGCCACGGTCCACGATGTACGGAACCTGCGGGTTGGCGCTCACCTGGCCCGTGCCGGTATCAAACCCAAACAGCTCGACGGTGCTGCTGCTGTCGCCCACCGCTTCGCTGTAGCGGGCCAGGGCCAGCCGCTGGCCGTCAGGGGTTACCTTCAGCTGGCCTTTGTAGCCCAGGGCCGCCACGCTCGGCGCGTGCAGGCTACCGATGACTGAAGGAACGGGAGTAGGCTGTACGCCGGCCAGCGTTACGCGGTAGGCCAGAAAGGCATCGCCCCGGTTGTCATTGCCGGTCTTGGCATCGCCCCAGCCGTGGGTGATAACCCAGATATCGCAGCCATTCTTATGAAATACGCCCGTTAGCTTCTCCGCCGTGCCGCGGGCCAGGGGCGTGTTTTTGGTAGCGGCTATCACGGTACCCGGCCCCCCACCCGCGGGAATATCTATTTCCGAGTAGCTCAGGCCCACGGTGCTATTGAGGGTGAAGAGCAGGTAGCGCGTCGGTTGGCCTGGCAAAGGTATGCCCGGCATCTTGAGGGGCAGAGGGCCGTCGGTGGTGAAGCGGTTGCCCGCCAGCCCGGTGCCGTTGGTCATCACGGTGCCGTCGCCGTTCCAAATAGTTTCGCCATTGCTGTAAAAGAGAATTTTACCATCCCTATCCGACATTACCCCCGAGCCGGCGGGGGCATCCATCGCCCCATCAGTGAGCACCTTCGGAAGAGAGTCGGCAGAGGCTTGGTTGAAGTCCAGCCCCGCCTTAAAGCCGAAGTACCAGGTGTTGGCAAACTTCTCATCGGCCGCGCATTCCGGGGGCGGCGTCCCTTGCGCCAGGGCCGTCGGAGCGGCGCCACCCAGTAGCAATAGCAGCAGCAGCAGCAGCAGCAGCAGCCAGCCAGCAGCCGGTCGTATCCGTTCGGCTGGGTTGCGGCAACTGACGCCAGCTACCAGGTCAGGCGTGAAGATTGGCAGAGAACAAGTATCAGTAAGATGCGATAGGTCTGCGCGCATAGTAGGACAGTTGAGTGGGCCGGCGGATAAGCGAGAACTCGGAACACAAAGTGCAGCCCACCGCTCTCATGTAAACGGAATAAACGAGCCTGCTGAACAGCTACTGCCGAAAAAGCGCTACCAGCCGATCTTACTAACTGCTGTTACGCAGGCCATTTTGAGCCCTTGGGTTTCAGCTTGTTTCTCGTTGCTGGTTTCTTGTTTCTCGTTGAATTTGGGTCCCAAAAACGGCTAACAAGAAACCAGCAATGAGAAACAAGAAACCGAGTGCGTAACAGCAGCTACTAAAGCTACGCACTGCCAGCCAGTTTTGTGCAAGGCCATGACTGAGTAGGACTGAAAGTTGCCATTTGCCGTCCACTTCGGGCTAGCCTGGCCTTATTCGCTGCTCACTTACGTAGCGCTAATACTTCAGCGGGAACAGTCAGGGCGCGGGATTTGCGCGCTGCCTGGGCCGAGGTGGGCGAGGAGGTCGTCTTCATGAGGCGAGGTCCTGCTGCTGATCGGTAGAAGTTGAGCCCAGCTCAACCTGGCGGCGAAAGGCTGCAACAGCTTCCAAATCCTGACGCCAATAGTTCGATAATTCACTGGTTGGGCCCACTGAAGAACCGCTTTACAAATCTGTAAAGCGGTTCTTCCTTTTTAGGCAGTAGCCTTGCAAAGGCCTGTTTGAGTAATGTATAGCTGCCTACCGGCTTTTAAACTGCTGAATGGCCTGCCGGGTGAAGTCCGATAGCACCAGCCGCCCGCTGATGGCGGCCCGTTCCACGAGCAGGGTATCCCAGTTTTCGGTGCCCGCCCAGATGACGCGCTTCAGATCGGTCAGCGCGGCCGGGTTGTAGGCGGCCAGCCGGGCGGCAAAGGCATCGACGGCAGCATCCAGGGCTTCCAGGGTTTCTACCACGGTGGCGTAAAGGCCTTTTTCCTGGGCCCAGGCCGCGCTGCGAAACTCCGCCGCGTCCAGCGCCAGCTGGGCGTAGGCCGCTTTGCCGATCTTCAGCTCCACCACCGGCCCCACCACGAATGGCCCGATGCCGACCACCAGCTCGCTGAGCTTCACCGCCGCCTGGGCCGTGGCAAAGCAGTAGTCGGTAGCGGCGGCCACGCCCACGCCGCCGCCGATGGCCTTGCCCTGCACGCGCCCGACGATGACCTTCGGGCAGGTGCGGCAGGCGTTGATGACTTTGGCGAAGCCGGAGAAAAAATCCAGCCCCTGGGCTTCGTCCCGGATGGCCATCAGCTCGTCGAAGCTGGCGCCGGCGCAGAAGGTTTTTTCGCCCTCACTGCGCAGGATAATGACTTTGGTGGCTTCGTCCTGGCCGGCCTGGGTGATGGTATTGGCCAGCTGGGTGAGCAGCGCGCCGGGCAGGGAGTTGTGGGAGGGGTGGAAAAAGGAAACCGTGGTGATGCCGCGGGCATCGGTGGCGGCCGTTACCTGGCCGGCGGTGAGGGTGTTGGTGGTCATATTTTGGGGTGATATTATTTTCTCGCAGAGGTCCGCAGAGGGATGCGCAGAGGTATGGAGAGGACTCTTTTAAACCTCCGCGCATCCCTCTGCGGACCTCTGCGAGAAATCTACTCCTGATTTTTCTTCCTGACCATCGTCAGAATCGTAGCCACGGCCACGGTTTCCTGGGTTTGGTCAGTAATTTCCACGTACCAGCGCACGATGCCCTTGGCGACATCTTCCGCGTCGCGCTTTTCCTGGCCGATTTTCTCCTTCACCGTCAGCGTCACGCCGATGGTGGTGCCGGGATACACGGGCTTGGTGAAGCGGCACTCGTCGAGGCCGTAGTTGAGCAAAACCGGCCCCTTGCGCGGGTCCACGAACATGCCGGCGGCCTTGCTCAGGATGTAGTAGCCGTGGGCCACGCGGCCGGTAAAGAGCGTGCCTGCCAGGGAAGTCTCATCCACGTGGGCGTAGAAATTGTCGCCCGACACCTGGGCGAAGCTGCTGATATCGGCTTCCGTAACGGTGTGCTTGTGGGTGACGTAGGTCTGTCCGATTTCGAGCTCCTCGAAGTAGTGCTGAAACGGGTGCTTGTCCTTTTCGATCTGCTTCGCCTTGGGCTGGTACACTTCGGTGATGGCCGTAATCATGCTCGGCGAGCCCTGGAGCGCCACGCGCTGCATGAAGTGCTCCACGCCGCGCATCCCGCCCATTTCCTGGCCGCCGCCGGCCCGGCCGGGTCCGCCGTGAATCAGCAGGGGCAGGGGGGAGCCGTGGCCGGTGCTTTCCTTGGCCATTTCCTCGTTGATGATCAGGATGCGGCCGTGGTGGGTAGCGGCACCCAGCACGAAGTCCTGGGCCGTGCGCGGGTCGTTGGTGGCCAGGGAGCACACCAGGGAGCCTTTGCCCAGGTTCACCAGCCGGATGGCCTCGTCGGTATCCTTGTAGGGCATCAGCGTGGCTACGGGGCCAAATGCTTCTACCTCGTGGGAGTCGAGGTGGCGGAAGGGCTCGGAGTTGAGCAGCAGGATGGGGGAGATGAACGCGCCCTTGTCGAAGTGGGCGCCGCGGTCCTGGCCCAGCACGTCCACGCCGCCGTCCAGGTCGCCGTACACGATGGGCGTGTTTTTGGCCAGCAGCCTGATTCGCTCGCGCAGCTGCGCGGCCTGCTCGCGCCCGGCCAGCGCGCCCATGCGCACCCCCTCGGCCAGCGGGTGGCCCACGGTGGTTTGCCCGAGCAGTTTACCCAAGGCAATCTGCACGTCTTCCACCAGGTTTTCGGGCACGATGATGCGGCGGATGGCGGTGCATTTCTGTCCGCACTTACCGGTCATCTCCTTGCGCACTTCTTTCACGAACAGGTCAAACTCCGGCGTGCCCGGCCGGGCGTCCAGGCCCAGCACGGCGGCGTTCAGTGAGTCGGCCTCCATGGTAAAGGGCACGGCTTCCTCGATGATGCGCGGATGGGCCCGCAGCTTGCGGCCGGTGGTGGCCGAGCCGGTAAAAGTCACCACATCCTGGTAGGTGACGTGGTCCAGGATTCCCTGGCCCGAGCCGACGACCAGCTGCAAAGCGCCCGCGGGCAGAATGCCGGAGGCAATGATTTCGCGCACCACGGCTTCGGTGAGGTAAGCTGAAGGTACGGCGGGCTTCACCACGGCGGGCATGCCGGCCAGCAGGTTCACCGCAATTTTCTCCAGCATGCCCCACACCGGGAAGTTGTAAGCGTTGATGTGCACGGCCACGCCCTCCCGGGGCACCATCAGGTGCTGGGCCATGAAGGTGCCGCCCTTCGACAGCCCTACCGGCTCGCCCTCCACGTAGAACGGCTTGTCGGGAAACTTGCGGCGCAGCGAGGCGTTGGCAAACAGGTTGCCGATGCCGCCCTCGATGTCGACCCAGGAGTCGGCGCGGGTGGCGCCGGAGCGGTAGCTGAGCGCGTAGAACTGCTCCTTTCTCTCCATCAGGTGCATCGCCAGCGCCTTGAGCATGCGGCCCCGCTCGTGGAAAGTCATTTTGCGCAGGGCCGGGTTGCCCACGCTCCGGGCGTAGGTGAAGATGGCTGCGTAGTCGAAGCCCTCGGTATTGGCCAGGGCAATGACTTCGCCGGTGCTGGCATCAAGCAATTCCTGGGGGGCGGAAGCGCCGGGCGTCCAGCGGCCGAGGGTGTAGTTTTCGAGGGTGGTCATAGTGCGAGCGTACGCCTCACCCCCTAGCCCCCTCTCCTAAGGGAGAGGGGGGACTAGCTCTAGAAAACCTAGCGCTAGGTTTTGGTCGGTGAAGAGAGGATTATGATTGGTGGGAAATTTTGAGACTAAAAGCTAAAGCTAGTTCCCCCTCTCCCCAAGGAGAGGGGGCTAGGGGGGGAGGCTACACCCGCTCGATAATGGCCGCGTAGCCCTGCCCGACGCCGATGCACATCGTGACCAAAGCGTAGCGCTTCTGCTGCTGGTGCAGCTCCAGCGCGGCGGTATTGAGCAGGCGGGCACCGCTCATGCCCAGCGGGTGGCCCAGGGCAATGGCGCCGCCGTTGGGGTTCAGGCGCGGGTCGTTGTCCGAAAGGCCAAAGGCGCGGATGCAGGCCAGGCTCTGGGCGGCAAAGGCTTCGTTGAGCTCGATGATATCCATCTGGTCCAGCGTCAGGCCGGCCTTTTTCAGCGCCTGCTGGGAGGCCGGCACCGGACCGATGCCCATGATGCGCGGCTCCACGCCCGCCACGCCCATCGAGACGATGCGGGCTTTGGGGGTGAGGTTGTGCTGTTTCAGCCCGTCTTCGGACGCCAGCAGCAGGGCCGCCGCGCCGTCGTTCAGGCCCGAGGCGTTGCCGGCCGTCACGGTGCCGGTTTTGCGGAAGGATGGCCGCAGCTTGCCCAGCCCTTCGAGCGTGGTGTCGGCCTTGATGAACTCGTCCTGGTCGAATACCAGCGGCTCGCCCTTGCGCTGGGCAATGCTGACGGCCACGATTTCTTCGGCAAACCGGCCCCGCTGCCGGGCGGCGGCGGCTTTCTGCTGGGAGGCCAGGGCAAACTGGTCCTGGTCGGCGCGGCCGATGGTGTCGCGCTCAGCCAGGTTTTCGGCGGTTTCGCCCATGGCGTCGGTGCCGTAGAGCTCCTCCATGCGAGGGTTGATGAAGCGCCAGCCGAAGCTGGAATCGTACATCTGCGCGTCGCGGCCGAAGGCGGTGCTGGCCTTGGAAATCACCAGCGGGCCCCGGGTCATATTTTCCACCCCGCCGGCCACGAACAGGTCGCCGTCGCCGCTCTGAATGGCGCGGGCGGCGGCTATGCCGGCCGAGAGGCCCGAGGCGCAGAGGCGGTTCACGGTTTCGCCGGGCACCGAGGCGGGCAGGCCGGCCAGCAGCAAAGCCATGCGGGCCACGTTGCGGTTGTCCTCGCCGGCCTGGTTGGCGCAGCCCAGTAGCACGTCGGCAATGGCGGCCGGGTCGGCGCTGGGGTTGCGCCGGAGCAGCTCCCGAATAACCAGGGCCGCCATATCGTCGGGCCGGACGGTGGCCAGGGTGCCGCCGAAGCTGCCGATGGGGGTGCGGATACCGTCAACTAAATAGGCTTGTTTCACAGGGGTGGTTAGGTTGTTGGTTATAGGGTTGGGATGCTCAGAATGTCGGTGCCGGTGCGGTAGGCCGTGCCCTTGAACAGGGCCAGCACCGTGCCGTGCTGATTGGTGACGCGCAGCTGGTACACGCCGATTTTATGCTTCAGGCTCTCTTCCCGGGCTTCCACGGTGATGAGGTCGTGGAGCTGGCCGGCTTCGAGGTAGTCCATCGTCACGCTCAGGCCCACGCTGAAGCGGCCGTGGCTGTTGCAGGCAAAGCCGAAGGCCGAGTCGGCGGCGGAATAGGTGACGCCGCCGTGCAGGTTGCCAAATCCGTTGAGCATGTCGGGCCGCACCCGAAAGTGCAGGCGGCAGTAGCCGGGGCCCACCTCGTCGATTTCCAGCCCCAGCAGGCGGGTGAAAGCGTCGTGGCGCAGCATGTGCTCCTTCACCGCTTCGGCCGGGTGGTTAGCGTGGGGCAGCGGCCGGCTCATGCTGGAGAAAAAGCTGATTCTGGCGCACCATACGGCGCAGCAGCGGGCTGGCGCGGTAGCGGTCCTCGTGGTACTCGGCGTAGAGGTCGTCGAGGGTTTTGAGCACGTTTTCGGGCCCGATTTCGTCGGCCCAGGCCAGCAGGCCCTTGGGGTAATTCACGCCCTTGGTCATGGCCAGCTCCAGGTCCTCGCGGGAGGCTACGTTCAGGGCCAGCGCGTCCACGGCCTCGTTGATGAGCATGGCCAGAATGCGGTGCAGCACGGCGCGGCCCAGGGTTTCGTCGCGGTTGGGCTCAGGCGGCACAGCATCGGCGGCGTAGCTGTAGAAGCCCCGGCCCGACTTGCGGCCGTAGTAGCCGGCCTCAAACAGACGCTTCTGGGTGAAGGAGGGCTTGAAGCGCGGGTCGTAGAAGAAGGAGGCGAAGACGGACTCGGTAACCCGGTAGTTCACGTCGTGGCCGATGAAATCCATCAAGGCAAACGGGCCCATGCGGAAGCCACCCAGCTCGGTCATGGCCCAGTCGATGGTGGCCAGGTCGGCAATTCCTTCTTCCAGAATGCGGATGGCCTCACCGTAAAAGGGGCGGGCCACCCGGTTCACGATAAAGCCCGGGGTGTCCCTGGTCAGCACCGGCAGCTTACCCCAGCTTTGTACTAAGTCGCGCACTTCCTCGGCCAGCCCGGCGCGGGTCTGCACCGCCGGAATGACTTCCACCAGCTGCATAATGGGCGCGGGGTTGAAGAAGTGAATGCCGATAAACCGCTCCGGCTTCCGGCAGGCCGCCGCAATAGAGGCAATGGACAGCGAGGACGTGTTGCTGGCCAGAATACAGGTGTCGGAAACCAGCATTTCCACTTCCCGGAACAGCTGCTGCTTCACCGCCAGATCTTCCACAATGGCTTCCAGCACCAGCTCACAGTCCCCGAAAGTCGTCACATCCTGGGTTAGGTGCAGGCGGGCAAACGTGGCCGCGGCGGCCTCGGTAGTCAGCTTGCCCTTTTCCGCCAGCCTGGTCAGGCTGGCTTGCATGGCGCTGCCGGCCCGTTGCAGGGCTTGCGCGTTCTGGTCGAGCAGGCGCACGGTGTGGCCGGCCGTAGCCACCACCTGCGCAATGCCCGCGCCCATAGCGCCGCTGCCGATAATTCCGATGATCATGTGAGAGAGTGAAGTGGTAAAAGGGCTTTTGTCATGCTGAGCTTGCCGAAGCATCTCGCGTGCTGACGTTGGATTACCAATCCAATACTAATCATACATGAGCACGCGAGATTCCTCGGAATGACGTGTAGGACTTAGCATGACACGTTCTGGATTAGCTCAGGCGTGGCACTTGAAGTAGTCGAAGGGCTCCTTACAGTCGTCGCACTGGTAGTGGGCTTTGCAGGCCGTGGAGCCAAACTGGCTGACCAGGTGCGTATGCGCTGATTTGCAGAGCGGGCAGCGCACGGCGGTGTCCTTGCCGAACAGGTTGAGCATGTGGCCCGTCGCGGTGCCATCCACGGGCGGCGCGATGCCGTAGGCTTCCAGCTTATCGCGGCCCGCCCGGCTCATCCAGTCGGTGGTCCAGGCGGGGCTGAGCTGGTTGTG
Source organism: Hymenobacter fastidiosus (assembly GCF_039539565.1). Lineage (NCBI taxonomy): Bacteria > Pseudomonadati > Bacteroidota > Cytophagia > Cytophagales > Hymenobacteraceae > Hymenobacter > Hymenobacter fastidiosus. The sequence goes on from NZ_BAABDJ010000002.1 coordinate 43,854, forward strand.
AATGGTGAGCCGGGTGATGCCCTCGGCCAGCAGCCGCAGCCGGATGTCGGTGGCAATGGTGTTCATGGCCGGGCAGCCCGAGTACGTCGGCGTAATGCTGACCGTCACCTGCTCGCCTTCCACCCGCACGCTGCGCACGATGCCCAGATCCAGAATGCTGAGCACGGGCACCTCGGGGTCCGACACCTCTTCCAGCAGCTGCCAGACGCGTTCTTCGGTGGGCGCCGCGGCTACCATGTCAGGCCCGGATACGTGCGCTGCATGTACTGCAGCTCGGCCAGGATGTAGCCCAGGTGCTCGGTGTGCCGGCCTTCCTTGCCGCCGGTCATCATAAACGCGCCCTGCGGAACGGGCAGCGTAGCTTCCTCAAAAACGTGCGCCAGGTGCGCCTCCATTTTCGGCAGCAGTGCGGCGTAATCGGGAATGAGGCCGGTGGCCTGCAGGGCTTTTTCGGTGGCTGTGGGCGTGGTCAGCTCACCGGAATAGCGCCAGAGGCTGGCCAGGGCTTTGTCGAGACGCTGGCGGCTTTCCTCCGTGCCGTCGCCGAGGCGGATGATCCACTCCGAGCTCCATTTCAGGTGGTAGGCGGCTTCCTTCACGGCCTTTTCGGCAATGGCGGCCAGCCGCTCATCGGGGCTGGCGCGCAGCTGCAGCAGGCAGTGGTAGTGGAAGTTGTCGAACAGAAACTGCCGGGTGATGGTGTCGGCGAAGTCGCCGTTGGGCTGCTCCACCAGCAGCGGGTTGCGGTACTGGGTGGCGATGCGCAGAAACGCGAGGTCGTCCTCGGTGCGGCCCTGGCCTTCCAGCTCGGCGGCGTACTGGTAGAGGCTGCGGGTTTCGCCCAGCAGATCCAGTCCGATGTTGGCCATGGCCAGATCCTGCTCCAGCACCGGCCCGTGCCCGCACCACTCCGACAGCCGGTGGCCCAGAATCAGGCTCGTATCGGCCAGTTGCAGCACGTACTGAAACAGGAGCTGCCGCAGCTCGGGCGGGTAGGCATTCAGCGCCGACGTATCGGAAGGGGCAACTTGCATAGGGCGAAAGTAAAAAGCGGCCAGCTGACTGCTACGGGCAGGCAGCTGCTTACCTACATGTGCTTGATGGAGTCCGGCACGTCGTAGAACGTGGGATGCCGGTACACTTTGTCGTTGGCCGGGTCGAAAAACGCCTCGGCATCATCCGGGTTGGAGGCGTGCACGTGCGTCGACTCGACCACCCAGATGCTGATGCCTTCCTGGCGGCGGGTATACACGTCGCGGGCATTCTGGATGGCCATGGTGGCGTCGGCGGCGTGCAGGCTGCCCACGTGCTTATGGTCGAGGCCCTGCTTGCTGCGGATAAAAACCTCCCACAGCGGCCATTCGGATTGGGTCATGATTCTGGTGTGGCCTCACCCCCTAGCCCCCTCTCCGAAGGGAGAGGTGGAACTAGCTCTAGCAGCTAGGAGCTGGCTTGGGCTTTAGGTAAAGCTGATTTTTAGAGTAAAAAAAACTAAAAGCTAGTTCCCCTCTCCCCTAGGAGAGGGGCTAGGGGTGAGGCCACTATGCAGCCTGCGTCGCCATTTTCCGGGCGCGTTTCCGGGCGTGGGCGGAGGCGGCTTCGCGCACCCAGGCGCCTTCCTCGTGGGCTTTCACGCGGGCGCCGAGGCGGTCCTTGTTGCACATGCCGTTGCCCTTCACCACGTTCCAGAATTCCTCCCAGTTCACGCCGCCGAAGTCGTAGCCTTTTTTGGTCTCGTTCCACTTTAGCTCCGGGTCGGGCACGGTCAGGCCCAGGAACTCGGCCTGGGGCACCATCATGTCCACGAATTTCTGGCGCAGCTCGTCGTTGGTGAAGCGCTTGATGCGCCAGTTCATGCTCTGGGCCGTGTTCGGCGAGTCCGCGTCGGCAGGGCCGAACATCATCAGCGTGGGCCACCACCAGCGGTTCAGCGCTTCCTGGGCCATTTCCTTCTGCACCGGCGCGCCTTCGCACAGCGTCTGCATAATCTCGAAGCCCTGGCGCTGGTGGAAGCTTTCCTCCTTGCACACCCGCACCATGGCGCGGGCATAGGGGCCGTAGGAGGTGCGGCACAGCGGCACCTGGTTCAGAATGGCTGCGCCATCTACCAGCCAGCCCACCGTACCCATATCGGCCCAGCTCAGGGTGGGGTAGTTGAAAATGCTGGAATACTTGGCTTTGCCCGAGTGCAGGTCGGCCAGCATCTGGTCGCGCGAGGTGCCGAGGGTTTCGGCGGCGCTGTACAGGTACAGGCCGTGTCCGGCTTCGTCCTGCACCTTCGACAGCAGAATGGACTTGCGCTTCAGCGACGGGGCGCGGGTGATCCAGTTGCCTTCGGGCAGCATACCCACCAGCTCGGAGTGGGCGTGCTGGGAAATCTGCCGCACCAGCGTCTTGCGGTACGCATCGGGCATCCAGTCCTTAGGCTCAATGCTGATGTCCGCGTCGATGCGGGCCTGAAACTGCTCTTCGAGGTTGATTTCTACCGTTTCCATGCGTTTTCAACAATGTTTAACTAACAATCGTTAGTTAAAAGTAAGGAAAAGTTTGGGCTTTACTCTTTTGTATATGCTCAATCTAAGCAGAATGTCATGCTGAGCGAAGTCGAAGCATCTCTACCGCTTCGTTAGAGTGCCAATCCACCGTCAGCACGCGAGATTCCTCGGCTGCGCTCGGAATGACGGTCAACGAAATACTGGTCCGGCTACTGGTCAAAGTCCACCAGCACCTTTTCCGAGGTCGGGCGGGCCTGGCAGGAGAGGACGTAGCCTTTGGCTAGTTCGCGGTCGGAGAGGGAGTAGTTCACGTCCATTTCCACCGTGCCTGCCACCACCCGGCAGCGGCAGGTACTGCACATGCCGTTTTTGCAGGAATAGGGCGCATCAACGCCGGTTTCGAGCAGGGCGTCAAGGACAGTGTTGCCGTAATACGACATCTCCAGTACCCGGGTCGTGCCGTCGAGCTGCACGGTTACCTGGCTGTGCTTGTCGTCGGCGCCGGCGGGGTGGGGGCGGGCCGGGCCCGCCGCTTTTTTGCCCCCGCTGGCCGAGGTAAACATTTCGAAGTGAATCTTCTCCGGGGCCACGCCGGCGTTGGTCAGGGCCGCTTTCACGCCCAGAATCATTTCCTCCGGCCCGCAGATAAAGCACTCGTCAATCTGGCTGGCGGGCAGAATCTTGTCGAGAAACAGCTCGGTTTTCCGCTGGTCGATGCGGCCGAACAGCAGATCGGTGGTGCCCTGCTCCCGGCTCAGCACGTGGTACACGCTCAGCCGGTTCAGAAACTTATTCTTCAGCGCCTCGATGCCTTCCTTGAAGATGATGGAGTTGCGGCCCCGGTTGCCGTAAATCAGCGTCACCTGACTGTGGGGCTCCGTCAGCAGCACCGTTTTGATAATAGAATACACCGGCGTAATGCCGCTGCCGGCCGCAAACGCCACGTAGTGCTTGGCCTGGTCGGGGTGCAGCGGGGTGTGGAAGTGGCCGGCCGGCGGCATCACGTCCAGCTCTTCGCCTACCTGCAGGCTGTCCACGGCCAGGGACGAAAACCGGCCCTCGGGCACCTTCTTGATAGCTACCTGCCACTCGTTTTCCAGCGGGCTGCTGCAAATGGAGTAGGAGCGGCGCAGCTCCTCGCCGTTGTGCTCGCGCCGGAACGTGAGGTACTGCCCCTGGATGAAGCGGAACGTGTCGCGCAGCTCCGCGGGCACGTCCAGCGACACGACAACCGCGTCGGGGGTTTCCCGCTGAATACGCTTGATCTTGACTTTATGAAATCGACTCATTTCTGGTTTTTGGTTTTTAGCTTTTGGTTTTTGGATCGTGGGTTTGGGTAACGAATGCGGCCATTACTGATCGGTTATAAGACCAAAAACCAAAAACCATCAACCAAAAACCAACTGCTACTTCGCTATTCCGTTCAGGAGCAGGGTCATGATGTTTTCTTCCAGCTCCTCGGCCGTGATGCCCCGACCCGGCCGGTACCACAGCTCCACCCAGCGCACCGCCGACAGAATGGTGAACAGCGCCACCGACGTATTTACGGGTTGCAGCTCGCCGGCGGCAATACCCTGCTCAATGAGCGCCGCAAAGCCCTTTTCGTAGTTTTTGCGGGCTTCCTTGAAGGCTTCGAGCTTGTCGTTGGTCAGGTACTTCCAGTCGTTGTTGGCCACCGAAACCGCCGCGCCATCCTCAATCATCAGCCGGATGTGCAGGTGAATCAGGGCCTTGATCTTCTCGACGTAGGAAGTGTCGGTCTGCTCAATCTGGGCCAGCTGCGACACGTAGGTGTTCGAGACGTGGAAGCAGATCAGCTCCAGAATTTCGTCTTTGGAGTTGATGTGGTTATACATGCTGGCCGCTTCCATGCCCACCTGCGCGCCCAGATCCCGCATCGACGTGCCGCCAAATCCTTTGGCTTTGAACAGCTTGGCCGCTTCCTCCAGAATCAGCTGGCGCTTGTTGTTCTTGACTTTCTTCGCCATCGGGGTTTTGCCAGGGCTGAGGGTAAACGATAGGGCAGCCGGCTGGCTCCTTCAAATATACTAACAAATGTTAGTTGCCTTTATTGCGAAGTAGTCGTCATCCCACTATATCAACATAATCAGTTGATTACGCTAAAGAGAAAGGTCTTTTGCAGTAAAAGGTGAGTGTATACTTACTAAAAGTTAGCTAACACTTACCAGTCGTTGAAAATCTTTCCGTAACATTGTACTGTCATCAATGAATAATCCCCCCGGTTTCATGGCTGACTTAGTACCCCGCCTCTATTTCCAGGTGCTACTCCCACCCCACCTGGACAGGCAGTAGAAAGCCAGCCGGTTTTCGAAGCCAAAAGCCCGCCCAATCGAGACGCTCGATTGGGCGGGCTTTTGCTTTTTCAAGCGTTTCGGCCGCAGGATCTTGGCTGGCTAAAAGGCGCCAGCGGCACCCCGGCGTTAGGCCTGCTGCGGGTATTTGGTTTTGATGAAGTCGCGCATTTCGGGGGTAAACTCCGGGCGCGTGTTCGCCAGTCCTTTCCACAGGGCATCTACCAGCCCGAGCAGAAAGCGGGTTTCCATTTCGGGCTGCGGGTAGCCGAGCTGGCGGAAGGCTTCAGTCAGCAGCGCGGGCATGGGGTGCAGAAACTGCTCGTGCTGCTTACGGGCCGTTTCCACGTCGATCAGGCGCGACTGCAGCTTCCAGAAGTAGGGCTCTTCGCGAACCATCTCGTAGGGCAGGTCGATGATTTTATACACCAGCTCCTGGGGCGAGTTGTTCAGCAGCCGGCCCCGGTTTTGCTCAATAACCCGCTTATAGCCGCTTTTGATGATGTAATCGAGCAGTCGTTCTTTGCTGCCGAAGTATTTGAAGATAAGCGCTTCCGATACGGCAGCTTCCTTGGCAATGAGTTGGGTCGAGGTGTTTTCAAAGCCTTTATCAGCAAAGAGCTGCAAGGCAGTAGTGGCAATGTGGGGTTTGCGGTTCATGCGCTGAAAGTACGGCTTGAGGATGCTAAGTAAAGACCAGCTTCCCAATATCGGCAAATGATAACACGGAGCAGCGCCCCGGAACAGCAGGTTCTGGGCTGTTCCGGGGCGCTGCTCCGGGGGCGGCAGGCAGTGTCTGGTGTGGTGCGGCTATGCTTTGGGCTTACGGCGGCCTTCCAGAATGCGGAAGAACGAGCGGCTGTGGATTTCTGCGGTGGTGAGGCCGGTAGCCAGCACTTCCTCCTCCGTAATGGCGCCGCAGTTCAGGGCTTTCAAAAAGAAGTTGAGCAGGCCCTGACCGGTGGCGGCATCGTCGAAGATGTCGCCGGTGAGGGTGGAAATGGCGGCCCGCTCCACGAAGCTTTTCAGGCGGAACAGCGCGTCGTCGTAGCTGCTCAGGAAAAAGCTGTAGGTGGCCGCGTAGCGCATCGGCAGCTGGGCCGGGTTCAGGTCCCAGCCCTGGTAGAGGCCGTTGATGAGCGAGTGGGTGGTGTGGTGGAAACCCTGCCGCCAGGCGTTATGCACCGAGTCGCGGTTTTCCCGGAGCTGTTCAAACGTGAGGTTGTCGCCGCGGTGGGGGCCGATGGGCATCACGTTGGTCGCGCCATCGGAAAGGAAGATGCCGGTGCCGCCCAGCGCCACTTTGGTCATGTGGTGGGCGAAGTCGCAGACGGGGTGGGCCATGGTCTGGTACCGGGCCGTGATGCCGGCCGAGGCCGTGTAGTCGTAGGTGCCGAAGTGGGCGGCCACGCAGCGGCCCTCACTGGCGCGGATGATGCGCAGGAGCGGGTTGCGGCCGTCCTCGTCCAGGATGATCTGGGTGGCTTCCACCATCGTCTCCATCTTCAGCGTGCCGGCCGGCAAGCCGTTGGCTTTCTCGAGCATCTCAAGCAGGCGCACCATGGTGGTCATCTGCTCGGGAATAGTCACCTTGGGCAGCATCACCACGAAGTTTTCGGGCAGCTGGCCGCCGGTTTTTTCCAGCAGGGCCGTCAGGAAAATGTCGAGGGTGCGCACGCCCCGGGCCTTGAGGTCTTCGGTGAAGGGCTTGATGCGGATGCCGATGAAGGGCGACACGGTACCGTTGGCCATGCCTTTGGCCAGCTCGCCGGCGGCCTGCACGGCGGTGGCGTCCTCTTCCGCGTCGGGGCGGTTGCCAAAGCCATCCTCGAAGTCGATGCGGAAGTCTTCCACGGCCTCGCGCTGGAGCTTTTTCATGATTTTGTTGTAGACCGAATACGCCAGCCAGGCGGGCTCCTGCTTGCGCTCGGCCGGACTCATGGCGTCGAGGCGGGCGGTGAGGCCGGCCACCTCCTTCTCCAGGGTGGGCAGGTACTCGTGGCCCTGGAGCTGGAGCACGCGGGCCAGCTCCGCGAAGTTGGGGGCGTAGGTGCGCAGGTTGTTGAGGGCACTGTCGCCCATCCGCACGCAGGTATCGGCCTTGAACAGGTTGGCCCCGCCGTACACGGTATGCACCGGCTGGCGGTCGGGCTTGTCGCCGGGGTAGGTGTGCTGGAACTTAAGGTTGGCCGCGCCGAGCTCGTCGAGCAATTGGGTTTTGTCGGCGTCCTGGATGCTGAGTTTCATCGGGAAAGAAAAAGGGAAGGCGGGATTTGAGAAAGAGGAAAAGGCGGACAAGCTACCGGAAAGCAGGCGGCGAAACTAGAATTAGCTCCCCTCCTTTTTTCAAGGAGGGGTAGGGGTGGTTACTAAAGCTAGTTGTCATTGAAGGATGAATTAGCTCTAAAAAGTCGTTCAACGGCTTTACCACCCCGCCCTACGGGCACCCCTCCTTAAAAAAGGCGGGGACCTCAGACCTAGCCCTAAGCTAGCTTTAATGATAGATTTCGACCAGCCTCAGGAGCCACGGTAGGTGCTGTAGCCGAACGGATTCAGCAGCAGGGGCACGTGGTAATGGGCGGTGGTGGCCACGTCGAACACGATTTCCACGAACGGATAGAAGCTGGCCGTGGCCTGCTGCTCAAAGTATTCCTGGGTGCAGAACTTCAGCTTGTAGATGCCCAGCGGCAGCGGCTCATCAGTAGGCAGCAGGTGGGCAATGCGGCCGTCCTGGTTGGTGACGCCGCGGGCCAGCTCCGTCCAGGTTTCCCCCTGCCGGGCAGATAGCACGATGGTAACGCCCTGTGCGGGCCGGCCCAGGGTGGTGTCGAGAATGTGGGTGGTTATCTGGCTCATTCTTGGGGGCGTGGGGGCGTGGGGCGTGGAGGCGTGGAGGCTTGGGGCGGGGCGTCAGAACGACAGCCAAGACCCTAAGAACCCAAGCCCCCAGGATCCTGACTCAGGAGCTTCTCCAGGCGGATACGGGTGATTTTATTTTGCTCGGCGGCGGCCAGCTGAATTTCGGCTTCGGGCTTATTGAACAGCCGCGCTTCGAGCAAGGCCAGCATCTCCTCCGCCGTTTTGCCGGTGGCAAATACGATGAAGATGTAGCCGAACTGCTGCTCGTAGCGGGTGTTGCCCTCGGCCAGCGCCCGAAGCACTTCCTCACTCGTTGCGCGCACGCCGGCCTGCTCACCCTCGGCCCAGGCGCTGGTGCTGGCAAACTTCGCCCGCAGCGCCGCCACGTTGCCCCCGATTCTGGGGTGGTGGGTGAAGGCCTCCTTCCAGTCTTCTTCCGCCAGCCCGTTCCAGACGGTGTTGGCCTGGTCCATCAGCGTGTCCTCGTCGGCGACGGGGAAGACTTCGTTCAGGCCGGCCACCCAGGCGCGGGCGCCGCAGCACTTACGCAGCTCTTCGGCGCGGGCCGCGGGCGGGAGGTTATTGAGTTCGTCGAGGGTCATAGTCTTGCTAGTGGTAGCACCAAAAAGAACGTCATTCCGAGCGAAGCCGAGGAATCTCGCGTGGCGTCGTCTGATTACCAATCCAACGTCAGCACGCGAGATTCCTCGGCTTCGCTCGGAATGACAGTCGATTATTGGCAGTTACATCACCGTGGGGAAGCGGTTGACGTTTTTGTAGTAGATGTACACCGAGTCTTCCTGGCCCATGGCGGTGGCCCACTGCTGGCAGTAGGGCGCCATCCAGATCGAGTCGCCTTTCCTGACCGGGTACCACTCGTTGTCGAGCATGTAGATGGCCTGACCCTGCAGGTACATGAGGCCGTGCTCCATGATGTGGGTTTCGACCATTGGCAGGTGGCCGCCGGTGCGGTAGGTGAAGATGTTCACGGCCATGTCGAAGCCCAGTTCATTCGGCAGCAGCTCCTGAATGCGCAGCGCCTCGTCGTTCATGTAGACCGGTGCCTTGGCCAGATCCCGCTCCCCGAAGAATACGGCCGGCGTGGCGTGGCCTTCCAGCGGCTCGTACACCTTGTGGAAAGTCAGCAGCTGGGTGCCTTCGATGGGGTTCTGAAACCGGTAGTGCTGCCCGACCGGCACGTACACGTACTGGCCCGGCGTGAGGGTGCGGTCCTGGCTGCCGACGGATACTTCGCACTGACCTTCCACCACGAAGAAGAAAATCTGGGACGCCTGGGTCTGGCCCGTCAGCTGGCCGCCGGCGCGCAGGGTCACGAGCGTCTGCGCCAGGCGGGCCCCCAGCTGCTCGTTGATGATAACGTTGACCGTGCAGTTCGTCCAGCCGGGCACGACGCTGTTGATGTAGCCGTCGGGAGCAATAATGGCGTGGTTGCGCTTGACGACGGAGCGGGTGAGAGCGGAAATTTCCATGTTTGGGGGAGAGATTGTTCAGATGATTTTCCCGCAGAGGTTCGCGGAGGGATGCGCAGAGGTAGCGCAGAGGCCGTTCAGCAACTTTCAGGCGTCCGTATCAGGCTCACTAGAAACTGCTCGGAAACCTGGATAGCAGCGGCAATGTCGGTCAGCTCGGCGTTTTCCAGCGGGTTGTGGCTGATGCCCTGGAAGCAGCGCACGAACAGCATGGTAGCCGGGGCCACGAACGAAACCGGCACCGCGTCGTGCCCCGCGCCGCTGACCAGCTCCACGACCGGGTAGCCGGAATCAGCAATGGCCCGCGCCAGCAAGGCATTCAGGTTGGCGTCGCAGGCAACGGGCGCAGTGTGCTGAATCGGGTTCCAGTGCAGGGTCAGGTTTCGGCCGGCGGCAATGTCGCCGGCCTGGGCGAACAGGGCTTCGTAGGCCGATTCAAGCCGGGCCGCATCGGCGCTCCGGAGGTCGAGGCTGCAGGTAGTTTCACCGGCAATAACGTTGCTGGCCGCGTGGCGCACGTCGAGCTTGCCGACGGTAGCCACCAGCCCGGCCTTGTTTTGCCGTCCGAACTGCTCCACGGCCAGCACGAACCTGGCGGCCCCGGCCAGCGCATCCTGGCGCATGTCCATGGGCACGGTGCCGGCGTGGCCGGCCATGCCACGAAAGGTCAGCTCCACCCGGCGCTGCCCGGCAATGGCGGTTACCAAAGCCACGGGAATGTTCCGCTCCCACAGCACCGGGCCTTGTTCGATATGTGCTTCGAAATACCCCAGCCACTGGTCAGCGGGAATGGCGTCGGCGGCCAGTGCCGCGACGTTGCCGCCCATCGTCTCAACAGCCTGCGCCAGGGAAATGCCGGCGGCATCGGTTTTAGACAGCAGGCCCTGGTCGAAGGAGCCGGCCACGACTTTGCTGCCCAGATAGGTGGTGTGAAACCGTACGCCTTCCTCGTCGCTGAAGGCAATCAGCTCGAGGTGAAACGGCAGCTCGGCCTGCCGGGCAAGGAGGTTTTCCAGCAGGTCCAGCCCCAGCAGCACACCCAGCGGCCCATCGAATTTGCCGGCATTGACCACCGTATCAATATGGGAGGCCATAACGAACGTCTTCGCCCTGGGGTCCGGGCTCACCAGCCGGCCGCGTACGTTGCCGATGCCGTCGAGGCGGGTGCTGAGGCCGGCGGCTTCAAACCAGCCGCGCACCAGGGCCCTGCCCCGCAGAAAAGCCGGCGTGCCGAAGGTGCGCGTGATGCCGTCAGGATCCTCGCTGATGGCGGCCAGCTCGTGAATGCGCGCCAGAACTTTTTCGGCGCGGGTACTATAGTTTTCCACCCCGGTAGCGGGTTAAAAGTTGGCCTTGATTGAGCTGGATGAATTTTGGGCGCTGATACACCAGCTCGCCGCGCAGAAACGTCTGCTCGACTACGCCCCGCAATTCGCGCCCAAGATAAGGCGACACTTTGTGTTTGTGCTGCAGCAGGCTTTCCGTGACTTGAAACGTCTGCTCCGGGTCCAGTACCAGCAAATCGGCGTCGTAGCCCTTGGCAATGCGCCCCTTGCGGTGGGCCTGTCCGGCCAGCTTTGCCGGGTTTTCGCTCAGCCAGCGGGCCAGGTCGTTCAGCGTAGCGCCGCGCTTTTGGGCCGCGGTCCAGAGGACGGGCAGGGCCAGCTGGAGCGAGGCAATGCCACCCCAGGCGGTGGTGAAGTCGCCGGTTTCGATCTGCTTCAGGGCGGGTGGGGCCGGGGAGTGGTCGGTGGCCACGAAGTCGATCAGGCCGCTTTGCAAAGCTTCCCAGAGCTGGTCGTTGTTGGCCTTTTCCCGGATGGGCGGGGCGCATTTGAACTGCGTCTGGCCGTCCCGGATGTCTTCGGCGGTGAAGAACAGGTAGTGCTGGCCGGTTTCTACCGTCAGCGGCAGGCCCCGGGCTTTGGCCGCCGCAAGCTGCGCCAGCGAATCGGCCGACGACAGGTGCACGATGTGGGTGCGGCAGCCCGTTTCGGCGCACAGCCGGATCATCAGCGCCACGGCGGCGTCTTCCCAGCTTTTGGGCCGCGAGGCCAGGTAGTTGGGGTAGGAGCGGTGGTCGCGCTGCTTCCACGCCGCGTCGTCGGTGGTCAGCTCGCAATGCACCAGCAGGGGCAGGTCGTGACGGGCCAGCAGGGGCATCACCTGCCGCAGATCGGCTTCGGTAACGTTGGGGAAGTCGTCGATGCCCGAATGAGTGAGAAAAGCCTTGAAGCCCAGCACGCCCCGCTGAATCAGGCCTTCTACCTCGGCCGCGTTGCCCGGCACGATGCCGCCCCAGAAGCCCACGTTGGTGTGCCGCTGGCCCTGGGTAGCGGCCAGCTTCAGCTCGAAGTTCGCCACCGACGTCGTGACCGGGGACGAGTTCAGCGGCATATCGACCAGCGTGGTGAGGCCGCCGGCCAGCGCGGCGCGGGTGGCCGTGTCGAAGCCTTCCCATTCGGTACGCCCGGGCTCGTTGATGTGCACGTGCGGGTCGATGAGGCCGGGCAGCAGGGCCTGGTGGCCCAGATCCGTGACGGGACAATCGACGGCGGAATCTACGGGCCGCAGGTCGGTGATTATGCCGTTTTGCAGGAGCACCAGCGCGGGACGGGTGCCGTCGGGCGTCACGACGCGCTGACTTTTTAGGGCGAGGTCTGTCATTTTTATCAGTAAATTGGAGCTTTCCCGGGCTCATTCTGCCCGGGTTTTCCTCAACGGAAGCTCGTTGCCGCGGGCTGGCCGGGCAAAGTAGGAACGTGGCCCCGCGCTGAACAGCCGGGCTTCGTTCCGGCGGTAAGGTGGATATTTTGCGGCACAACCACTTTCTTCCCTCTTCGGACAAGGGCCGTTCCGGGCCTTGTCTTTGCCCTCGCCGCGCATGATTCGACTGCTTACTTTCGGTGCCGCCTTCCTGGTGTTTCTGCTGCTGCTCGGTATTATCTACGCGTTGCAGCGGGTGGCCAAAACCCGCTCCGGGGGCGGCAAAGTGGGGGAAGGGGGCCTCACGATGCAGGGCTTTTCCTACGCCCTTATCCTGCTGGCCGTGGCCTACCTGCTGGCCATGACGTACGTGTTCGTGCGGGGCACGCCCTGGGAAGGCCACCTGCTGGAGTGGCTGAACATCGGGGTGCGCCTGATGCACATCACCTTTGGCATTGCCTGGATCGGGGCCTCCTTCTACTTCGTGTTCCTGGAAAATGCTCTGAACCGCACCGACAACGTGCGCGACGAGCTGGCCGGCAACCTCTGGGCCGTGCACGGCGGCGGCTTCTACTACCTCGAAAAGTATAAGCTGGCTCCCCAGGCCATTCCCCGCGACCTGCACTGGTTCAAGTACGAGGCGTATTTCACCTGGCTGTCGGGCTTCAGCCTGCTGTTCGTGACCTACTATTTCAACGCCAGCGCCATGCTGACTGACCCCCGGGTGCTGGCCATCAGTCCGCTGGTGGGGGTGGCCATCGGCATCGGCTCGTTCGGGGTGGCCTGGCTGGTCTACGATGTGCTGTGCAAAACGCCCCTGGTACGCAAAGGCCGGTGGTTCGTCCTCGTCGGTGGGCTGCTGATTACGGCGTTTGCGTTTTTCTACTGCCAGGTGTTCAGCGCCCGGGCCGCCTACATTCACTTCGGCGCCATGCTGGGCACCATCATGGTGGCCAACGTCTTCTTCGTCATCATTCCGGCCCAGAAGGAAATGGTGAAGGCCGCCACCGAGGGCCGGCCGCTGGACCCGCAGCTGGGTAAAAATGCCGGCTTACGGTCCCTGCACAACAATTACTTCACGTTGCCGGTGCTGTTTGTGATGGTCAGCAACCACTTCCCCAGCACTTTTGGCAATGCTTATCCGTGGGCCGTGCTGGTCGCTATTTCGCTGGGCACGGCCGGGGTGAAGCACTGGATGAACCTGCGCGAGAAGAAGCAGGCCACCGCGCTGGTACTGCCCGCCTCGGCCCTGTTCCTGCTGGCCGTGGCCTTCACCACCGCCCCGAAAAATGCCCCCCCCGGCGCGGCCGCCTGCACGCCCAACGTGAGCATGGCCCAAGTCAGCAGCATCGTGCAAAACCGCTGCGTACGCTGCCACTCCTCCAACCCAACGGATGAGGTCTTCACAGTGGCCCCGAACGGCGTGAAGTACGACTCGCCCGAGGACATCATCCGCCTCCAGGACAAAATCATGCAGCGCGTGGTCGTCACCAAAACGATGCCCCAGAACAACAAGACGAACATGACCCAGCAGGAGCGCGACCTGATCCGCTGCTGGATTGAGCAGGGTGCGCCGAACCGGTAGCCTCTTCTCAGGTAATGCGTCCGGGTAAGCTTGCCAGATCAACCGTAGGGTAATGGAGTAGCGTAAATTATCCTGGTGAGCAAACCCCGCTGCCGGTGGGAAACGGGCTTTGCTCGCTAACCGCTTTCCAGCAGTCGGCGCGAAGCTTTAGAAGTTGTAGGAAACGCCCCCGGAAAAGGCCCGGGACTTGCCCAGATTGCGGCCCGCCACGTACAGGCTGGCCCCGGCCACCAGCCCGAGTCCTTTGGCAATGGGCCGGTACAGGCTGCCGCCGATGCGGGTGTAGTTGACCTGCGTGGCGGGAAAGAAGAAGTCGAAGCCTTCCTGTACGATGTCGGTACCCTTGCTGCTCGACTGCTGGAAGGCCACGTAGGCATCGGCATACAGCTTGCGGCCCGCGTAGCCTACTTTGGTTTCGGCTACGAAAGCATTCGGTACCCGGCCACTGCGCAGGCTATACCCGGCCTGGCCCGTGAAAAACACGCCGGATGGCATCTTGAGCTGCGCGATGCCCAGCGTATTGAATCTGGTGGCCCGGTTGCCAATGGCAATGATGTATTCCTCGCCCTGCTTGCTTTCGTAGCCACTGGCGGGCGTACTCACGCCCACGGCCCCGAGCAGGTCCAGGATATTGTCGCCGACTTCCCGCGAGTACGCCTTGAACTTGAGGTAGCCGGTCACGTCCTGCAGGCCGCTTCGGGTGTTGGTGTAGTCCTTCTCCGGATTGCGGACGCGGTAGTCGTCGAGTACCGTGGCCTCGGCCTCGCCCGTCGATTGAATATAGGGCAGGCTGACCACCACGTCGATTTTGTCGGTGATGCCGTAGGAGCCATACACATTCAACGAGTTGATCTGCACCCGTTTGAACAGGGGCACGGAGTCTACTTTGCGGGACGGAATAAACACCTGCTGATATTTTTCCGTGGTGCCGCTCACTACCAGGGAGCCGTGGCCTTTGCCCGACATAAAGCCGTTGAGGAGACTCTGCGCCCGGGCGGGGCCGGCAGCCAGAGTGGCGCAAAGTAGAAGAAAAGAAAGACGGTAAGCGTGTTGCATGGAGGGAGAGGAGTTAATAAGACGAAAACAAGTCGGATTAGATTTCGTTGTGCCGGTGTAAAAGGTATTCCGCGAAACGATCAGCTTGCGGTGCGGCCACCTACGAAAGCGGGAAGATTATCGGATTGTCACGGCGGTAAATCCACTCAACTTTCTGTTTCGTAGGTCGCTGGCAGTCGTTTCGACCCGGCATTTTCTGCCCGCCCTGCGTTTTTCCTGCTTATCACCTCCTATTGCCCATGAAACACCTCGTCCCTACCTGGTTCGCTGGCCTCGCCCTGACTGCTGTACTGCTTGCCGGCTGCAGCAAAGACGAAGCCGCGGAACTCTCCATTGCCGGCATTGCCGTGTCGAACCCCGATTTTCAGGAGCTGGAAGATGCCGCCATTCGTGGCGGTGTCGTCACGACGCTCTCGAACAAAAACCCGGCTGATCCGCAGGGCAACTACACCGTGTTTGCCCCCACCAATGCCGCCTTTGCCCGCCTGGGTCTGCGCACCGCCGCTGACCTGACGGCGCTCCGACCGACTTTTCTGACCAACACGCTCCTGTATCACGTGGCCAGCGGCACGCTGGCCGGCGCCGATCTGCGCCTGGGCAACTTCTCGGCCTCGGCCCTGGGGCCCAACCGCCGCATCACCAGCCGCGGCGGTAGCCTGTACGTGAACGGCTCCCGTATTCTGGCTACCGATGTGCGCGCTTCCAACGGTACCATCCACATCGTAGACAAGGTGTTGCTGGCTACCGGAGCCGATATCGTGCAGTCGGCGGTGGCGCTGAGCCAGGGCCAGGTATTCGTCAAGCCCGAGCTGACGTTTCTGGTGGAGGCCGTACTCTATTGCGACCTGGCCGGTGCTCTTTCGGCCACGTCCGGCAGCGCGCCGCTCACGGTGTTTGCTCCCACGGATCAGGCCTTCAAAAACCTGGGCACCCTGCTGAACGTGCCGTTGGTGGTGCCGGCCGATATTCGTAAGCTGCCGAAAGATGTAGTAACGGCCGTGCTGCTCAACCACGTGCTGGGCGGCGCCAATGCCGATAAATTCACGTCTGAGCTGCCGGAGAAAACGGCCCTGATCCCGCTCGGGGGCTCCCCGGTGGCTATGGGGCCTTTCGCCAACGGCTTGCTGACCGTGCAGGGCAAGAGCAATGCCAGTCCCGCCACAATGGTAATTCCTGACGTGCAGTGTACTAACGGCGTCGTGCACATTATCGACCAGGTGCTGCTGCCCTAAGCCGCCGCCGGCCTGCTACAGTGCTACTGGGTTTTGGAATCGGATATATTCCAGTAGGAAAGTAATAAAGTCTTGGCTTTATTATACTATCTTGCCTGCTTCCCAGTCTGACCCGCGCTAACTTTGGCCCGGAAAGTAGGAAGCTTTAAGTGAATTGGTAGTATGAATAATTTTCTCGCTGGCTGTTTCGGGGCTTGGCTGCTACTGCTGGGTCTGCCGCTGCTGGTAGTGGCGCAAACCCAGTTGCCGGCAAAAACGAGCCTGCAGGGGCAGTGGAAAGGCGCGCTGACGGTGCCAGGCGGCAGTCTGCCCATTGTTATTTCGGTAACCGAGCTGGCCGGCGGCAATCGGTTTGCTACGCTCGACGTGCCCATGCAGCGGATTGTACGCTCGCCCATGGAAGTGCAGCAGCGCGGGGATACGCTTATTTTCGACGCGAAGGAAGTTGGCTGCCAGCTGGTATGCCAGCGCTCCACCAATGGTCAGCAGCTGCAGGGCACCTGGCAGCAGCCGGGCTATACCACGCCCGTCACCCTGACTTTTTTCGTGGCTCCCGCCGTCGACCCGAAGAACTTTAAATTTCCGCCGCCCTACCGCATTGAGGAGGTAACGGTGTCCAATCCGGTCGATAACACCCTACTGATGGGTACGCTTACCATTCCGGCGGGGGCCGGGCCTTTTCCCGCGGTGTTGCTGCTCACCGATATCGGCTCCCAGGACCGCGACGCGACGTTGGGCTCTTACCGGATGTTCGGCGAGCTGGCCGACTACCTCACCCGTCAGGGCACGGCCGTGCTGCGGCTCGACGACCGGGGTACCGGCCAGTCGGGGGGCGACAATGCCAGCACGACTACCGCCAGCTTGGTCAAGGATGCCCAGGCTGGCCTGAACTTCCTGCGGACTCGCCCCCTGGTCGATTTCAACCATCTGGGGCTGATTGGCCACGGCGAGGGCGGTAATGTGGCCCTGCTGACGGCAGCGCAACCCCTGCCGCCCGCTTTCGTGGTCACGTTGGCGGCTTCCGGCGTGATTGGCAGTGAGCAGCTGATGCTGCGGCAGACGGAAATGCGCCGCTCCAGTGCCAGCGACACTACCAGGGGAAGTATTTCGGTGGCGCAGCAGCAATTTCAGGCCGATGTCCGGCGGCAGGCTGATAAAATGCGCGCCGAAGGAGCTAATTCCGCCCAGGTTGAAACCTTCCTCGATCAGCAGCGGATGCGGCAGCGGAGCGAAGAAAAAAAGCAGCTGGAGGTTATCATGAAACAACAGCGCGCCATGCTGGAAATCATTCGGCAGACGACCAACGACGGGCAGGCGCAAGCCATTGTGGCCAACATGCAGCAGCAGTTTACGCCCGGTCTCGACAAAACCGCCGCCCTGGCCAGCGCCGCTCAGATGACTACGCCTTGGTACCGCTACTTTCTGGAATTCAATCCGCAGAC
This sequence comes from Hymenobacter fastidiosus, assembly GCF_039539565.1. Lineage (NCBI taxonomy): Bacteria > Pseudomonadati > Bacteroidota > Cytophagia > Cytophagales > Hymenobacteraceae > Hymenobacter > Hymenobacter fastidiosus. Next base: position 61,031 of record NZ_BAABDJ010000002.1, read on the forward strand.
CGATTTACTGAAAGTACAGTGCCCGGTATTGCTGCTCAACGGTACGGCCGATCCGGAGGTTGGCCTCAACAATCTGACGCTTCTGGAGAAGGGGCTGCGGGTGAACAAGCGCGTGACTACCCGCAAGCTGGTGGGTGTCAACCATCAGTTTCAGGCGCCCGAAAGCGAGTGGCCCCTGGTGGCCGGCCAGCCCAAGCCCGTTTTCTCCCCCGCCGCGCAGGAGGCTATCCGCGATTTTGTTCGGCAACAGTTGCCGAACCAGGTTCAGGCATCAGGCAAGTAGTCAGGGAAATATCGGGGACAGCCGACAGCTTTTTTAGGACAAACTCCTATATTGCCTGCATGAAAAGCCTCGTGGCCACCCTGCTTCTGGTACTGTCGGCACTGGCTGGTCAGGCAGATCCGCACCCCGGCACCACGCCCCGGCCGATTCTGGCCCCGTCCATTCGGGTGCTGGATAAGCAGAACGGCTTTCGCGAAACTACGCTGGGTACCGATATCCGGGCCTTTCGCCATCTGGTGCTGGAGCGCACCGATGCGGGCACGCAGACGGCGTATTATACCCGCTCTACCGAGAATCTGAAAGTGGGCGGTTTTCGGGTCACGGGCATCAGCTACGGGTTCTATAAGGACAAGCTCTGCTCGATTGAGGTGCGTACCATGGGCGATGCCAACTGTCGTGCTATTCATAAGTTTCTGCTTGATGAGTATGGACCCGGGCAGCGTCTGGCATCAACTAAAAGTGAGTACTGGATTGGCCAGCAAGTGAGCCTGCGCTACACCGAAGTACCTCAGGGCTACGCTACCGTTATGCTGTCGAGCAAATTACTGATGGATCAGCGCATGGCCGAGCGCAAGATTCCTGCTTTCGGCACCGCCTGATACTGCCCTGACGCCCTCTTCTCTGATGGGGCAAAGCCTGCTTTTTCTGAGCACACTATTTCCGCTTGGAACGTAATATCCATGCCCGTAGGTGAAGGCGAAAGAGGAGAAGTCTGATGGCAGTAGGTGTGTGCCAAGAAGATAGGAATATAGCTTTACCGGCTGAGACTTTACCGCTTCCAAGGGAATCGGGATTGTGAAGTAAACAGGAAAGCTACACGCTGATGATAGCTTTACCGCATTTCTATGCAGCAACTTATAACCCTGTATATATGGCTGATTTGAATATTTTATTTACTTTAAATTATATAAAGTGATATAAAATATTGCTTAAAGACTAAAAAATAGCGTCCTTGTCATAGATGAACCGAATGGAACAAGGCTGCTAGCTGCTTCCAAAGGTCGTGCTGCTTATACGCTAAGTCTCATGGAACGCTACAGACGCTACTCCGACGCCTCAAGCATCATTTTGCCAGCAATTGATGTCGTATTAATTTTTGCTTCCTTCCGCCTAGCCGGCTGGCTGATTATGCATTCCTGGCACTTTAAGGGCTATTATCCCTTCTTCTTCGCCATTTTCGCCCTGCTGTGGTGGATTCTGTCCGGACAGTTGGCTAATATCTATCGGGTTGATAAACTGATTACCTATCCCGAGAAGCTGCTCTACCTGATGCGTACCTTCTTGGTGCACGCCTGCATTATTCTGGTAGTAGTCCTGACGCTGAAAATGTATTGGCTGCCCTTGCGCTACCTGTTTGCCGTGTATACGCTGGCCGTTATCAGCGTCGTTTGTGGGCGTTTTCTGCTCACGTTCGGCTACCGGGCATATCATCAGCATATTGCCCGGCCCCATAGCCGGTTTATCATTGTGGGAGCCGGCGAAAGTGGTCAGGAGCTGTATCGGTTCCTGGCTTCGCACGACCCGGTGGGCAATCAGTTTCAAGGATTCTTCGCCGATGAGCCGGTGTCGGCGGGGCTGCGGCCCTTGGTTCGGGGCTCATTGGCTGATTTGAAGAAGCACTGCCTGCGCACCCAGATCGACGAAATCTACTTCTCCCTGCCGCTGGACCAGCACGAGCTGATCGAAGAACTATCGCAGTTTGCCGACGACCATTTTCTTTCCTTCCGCATCGTCCCGGATTTCCGGGGTACCGTGCGCAAGGACGTGAGCGTGTACTATTACGACCACCTGCCCATTCTCACCATCCGGCAGGAGCCACTGCACATCCGTACCAACCAGGTGCTCAAGCGGGTATTCGACCTTGCGTTTTCGCTCGCAGTTATCGCCCTGCTCTTTCCGGTAGTGCTGCCGCTGCTGGCCTTGCTGATCAAGCTGGATTCGCCGGGGCCCATCTTTTTCAAGCAGATGCGGCCTGGTAAGCGGAATCACTTGTTTCCGTGCTACAAGCTGCGCACCATGCGTACCGGACACGGCCAAGCCGAGTTGCAGGCTACCAAAACTGATCCGCGCGTAACCCGAGTAGGCCGTTATCTGCGTAAGTACAACCTGGATGAGCTGCCCCAGTTTTTCAACGTGCTGGTCGGCCACATGTCGGTAGTAGGGCCGCGGCCGAATATGATTTCTCAGCTGGAAGAATATTCCAAGCACATCCGCACCTACCAGATGCGCCACGCCGTGACGCCCGGCATCACGGGTTATGCCCAGGTGAATGGGTATCGGGGCGAAACGCAGGTGCCCCAGGCCATGAAAAAACGCGTGGAATACGATTTGAAATACCTGGAAACCTGGTCGTTTGGGCTGGATATGAAGATTATTGGCCAAACAGTCTGGAACATGGTGCGCGGCGAGAAAAATGCCTATTAGCCGGTCCGGGTGGCTGGGGCGCATCCCCAAAAAGGCCTGAAGCTCCCTAAACCGCAAAAGGGAGGGGGTGGGAGCGGGGCTGATTGCGACCGGGGTTAACCCGGCGCAGTTGCTCCGCTCCCTAACTCTCCCTCTATTGCCCCAACAAGTGCGCGTTATGCTTCCCAAGCGGCCGGTATTAGATTCCTGGATTTCGACGGGCCAGCCGGCCGAGTTTGTAGATACGATCCTGCAGCTGGGGGCCACCCGGTCCTCCGCCTACGTATGCTGCGCCAACGTGCATATGCTGGTAGAGGCCCAGCAGCACCAGGACTTCCGCCGTATTCTGAGCCAGGCGCACGTGGTAACGCCGGATGGTAGCCCGGTGGCGGCGGCCATCCGTTTTTTTCATCGGGTGCCGCAGGAAAGGATTGCAGGAATGGATCTGCTGCCGGCTCTGCTGACGGCCGCCGCTGAGCGGGGTCACTCAGTTTATTTTTACGGTACTACCGAAACCGTACTGACGGCTTTGCTGGCTCAGGTTCGCCAGCAATTGCCCACTCTCCGGGTGGTGGGAGCCCATTCACCGCCTTTCCGCCCTTTGACCCCGGTTGAAGATGCCGCTGAAGTAGCCGCTATTAACGCTGCCGATCCGGATCTGTTGTTCGTGGCGCTGGGCTGCCCCCGGCAGGAACGCTGGATGGCCGCGCACCAAGGGTGTATCAGGGCGTGTATGCTGGGCGTGGGACAGGCATTTCTGGTGTATGCCGGGCTGGAACCCCGCCTGCCGGCGTGGGCCCGTCATTTGTGGCTGGAATGGGCCTATCGGCTGTGGCTGGAACCGCGGCGGTTGTGGCGCCGCTATCTGTATACCAATTCCCGCTTTGTTTACCTGATCGGCATGCAGGTGCTGGGGCGGTGGGTTGGCCGATCCCAGCCGCATTCCCGCCCCGTTGGCCGGTAGCGGAATCACCAAATCCAAACTGCTTTATTCTGTTGGCGGTGGCCTGTGCTCAGGCCCTGATTGCGTACGCCTTACCCTCGTGAACCCACTCCGCTATCTTTGGTAATCATCTGGTTTGATAGGATCTGATTAGTAAGTATTTGATTTATTTTAAAAATTATTGCTATTATTTATTGGCAATATTATAATATATTCTATATTTCAGTAAACTATGAGTTGAGGAAATAGCAGCCGACCTGATTGCTTCACTCTCCTTGGTTCTTGCTGAAAGTCTCCTTTTCAAAGTCTGATTCTGGTATGAAAGCAGTTATTCTGGCAGGGGGCTACGGCACCCGCATCAGCGAAGAAAGTGGCGTCCGGCCCAAGCCGATGGTGGAGATTGGTGGTAAACCCATTCTATGGCACATCATGAAGATCTATGCCCACCACGGCATCCGGGATTTCGTGATCTGCTGCGGCTACAAGGGACATTTGATCAAGCAGTACTTTGCTGATTACTTCCTGCATAATTCCGACGTGACCTTCCGCATGGACCGCAACGAGATGCAGGTGCACCGCAGCAATGCCGAGCCCTGGACTGTGACGCTGGTTGATACCGGTCAGGAAACAATGACCGGCGGCCGGCTGCGGCGGGTGCGTGAGTATCTGGACGACAGCACGTTCTGTCTGACTTACGGCGACGGCGTGGGCAACGTGGACGTGCGGGCGGCCATCGAGCACCACCGGCAGCACGCCGCGCTGGCCACGCTCACGGCCGTACGGCAACCGGGCCGGTTTGGGGTTTTCAATCTGGGGGAAGAATCGTCGCTGATTGCCAGCTTCACCGAAAAGCCCGAAGGTGGGGACACGCCCTGGATCAACGGGGGCTTTTTCGTGCTCGAACCCGCCGCACTCGACTACATCGACGACGACGATACGGTGTGGGAGAAAAAACCGCTGGAGCGTTTGGCCGCCGCCGGCCGGCTCGCGGCCTACCGCCACTCGGGCTTCTGGCAGCCCATGGATACGCTGCGCGACCGGAATATGCTGGAAGAGCTCTGGAGCACCGGCCAGGCGCAGTGGAAAGTCTGGTCGGATACGGCGGAGCCCACCGATCCGGTTCTGTCGCAGATCATGACGTCGGCGGTGGTAGCCCCGGTGGGGCAGCGGGTCGCCTTGCCCACGCTACTGGATGTTAATTAGTGCTCGGCGGAGGCGTTGAAAGCGGGTTATTTGCCCGAACTGGCAACCGCCGACCTTCCGGACCGCACTCATACCCCGGACCAGGCGCGTGCCCGGCCCCTGCAAAGCCCGCAACCACTACTCATCCCCGAAACCTCAGCTTATGCAACGCATCCTCATTACCGGCAACATGGGCTACGTCGGTCCCGGCGTGGTGCGCCACCTGCGCCGGCAATTCCCCGGCGCCGAGCTCATGGGCTACGATATGGGCTACTTCGCCCATTGCCTCACCGGCGGGCAACGGCTGCCCGAGTCGCGGCTCGACCGGCAGCTATTCGGCGACGTACGCCACCTGCCCACCGATCTGTTGCGCGGGGTAGCGGCCGTGGTGCACCTGGCGGCCATTTCCAACGACCCCATGGGTCAGACGTACGAGGCGGTGACGCTGGAAATAAACCACCAGGCGGGCATCGAGCTGGCGCGGCGGGCCAAGGCGGCCGGGGTGCGGACGTTCGTGTTTGCCAGCTCGTGCAGCCTGTACGGCGCCGGCGGCGAGGGGGCCAAAACCGAAAATTCGGACCTTAATCCCCTCACGGCCTACGCCCGGTCCAAGGCGCTGAGCGAGCAGGATCTGCAGCCTCTGGCCGATGAGAATTTCCGCGTCACCTGCCTGCGCTTTGCCACCGCCTGCGGCTGGAGCGACCGGCTGCGCCTGGATCTGGTCGTGAACGACTTCGTGGCCGGCGCGGTAGCCGGGGGGCGGATCAATATCCTGAGCGACGGCTCGCCGTGGCGCCCGCTGATTCACGTGCTGGACATGGCCCGCGCCATTGAGTGGGCGCTGATTCGGGAGGCCGGGCAGGGAGGCGACTTTCTGGCGGTCAATGCCGGCTCCGATACCTGGAACTACCAGGTGCGCGACATTGCCCAGGCCGTGGCCGCCGAGATTCCCGGCACGGTGGTGCAGCTTAATCCGGCTGCCGCGCCCGACAAACGCTCCTACCGCGTCGACTTCCGGCTGTTCCGGGAGCTGGCCCCCGGACATCAGCCCCGGCACACGCTGCCCGCCACCATTGCTGAGCTGCGCGACGGGCTGGTGGAAATGAACTTCCGGGACTCTGCTTTCCGCTCGTCCCAGCTTATGCGTCTGCGCGTGCTGACCAGCCTGCGGGAGAGCGGGCAGCTCGGCGCAACGCTGGCCTGGCTGCCCGAACGGGCCCTGGCCCCAGCCGCCGCGCCGCTGGCCCGGGTCAGCGCCCTGCTGGCGTAAGCAGCATTGTCGATCTGTTTTTTCTTTTTAACCCCAGTGCGTTATGATTTTCACCGAAACGGAGTTGCCGGGTGCCTTTATTATTGATGTTGACCGCATGGCCGACGAACGGGGCTTTTTTGCCCGGTCGTGGTGCGAGGAGGAGTTTGCCGCCCACGGCATTCTGATGCCCCCGCTGCAGGCCAACGTCTCGTCGAACCCCAAGCGTGGGACGCTGCGCGGCATGCACTACCAGCTGCCGCCCCACGAAGAAACCAAGCTGGTGCGCTGCACCCGCGGCGCTGTCTACGACGTGATTGTGGACCTGCGCGAGGAGTCGGCTACCTACGGGCAGTGGCTGGGGGTAGAGCTCACCGCCGACAGCTTCCGGATGCTGTTCGTGCCCGCCCGCTTTGCCCACGGCTTCCTCACCCTCACTGATACGGCCGACGTGTGCTACCAGGTGTCGGCCAGATATGCGCCCGGGGCCGAGCGGGGCCTGCGCTGGAATGACCCGGCCATTGGCATCCGCTGGCCCTTCGAGCCCGGCCTGATTTCCGACAAGGACCGCCGCCACCCGGATTTTCAGCTGCTGGTATCGGAAGAAAACGAGCCCGTCTGAGCAGCGGGAAACAGCAGGAAAACCGGGTTTTATCGAATCACCGCCGGCCTGACGCCTGGCTTTACCTCTTACCAACCTGCCCGATGATACTTGTTGACAAAGCTTTGGCCGAGCGGCAGCGCCGGGGAAACCCAATCCGGGTAGCCATGGTGGGCGCCGGATTTATGGGGCGGGGCGTGGCCCGGCAGATCTGCCGCTACGTGCCCGGTATGGAGCTGGTGGCCATTGCCAACCGCACCCTGACTAAAGCCCGGCAGGCCTACGAAGAGGCCGGGGTGCCCCAGGCCCACGAAGTGGAAACCGTAGCCCAGCTCGAAGCCTGCGTGGCCCAGGGCCGCCCGGCCATCTGCGCCGATGCCCTGCTGCTGAGCCGGGCCGCCGGGATTGACGCCATTATCGAGGTGACCGGGGCCGTGGAGCACGGGGCGCGGGTGGTGCTGGAAGCCATCCGGCACGGCAAGCATATCGTGCTGCTCAATGCCGAGCTCGACGGCACCGCGGGCGCCATTCTGAAAGTGTATGCCGACCAGGCCGGCGTGGTGTATACCGTGGCCGATGGCGACCAGCCGGGCGTGACGCTGAATCTGGTGCGCTTCGTGCAGGGTATTGGCCTGCGGCCGGTGCTGTGCGGCAACATTAAGGGCCTGCACGACCCCTACCGCAACCCCACGACCCAGGAAGCCTTTGCCCGGCAGTGGGGGCAAAACCCCAGCATGGTCACCAGCTTCGCCGACGGCAGCAAGATCAGCTTCGAGCAGGCCGTGATTGCCAATGCCTTAGGAATGCGGGTAGCCCGGCGGGGGATGCTCGGCCCTACGGTAGCGCCCGGTACGCCCGTCAGCAAAGCCGCCGAGTGGTACGATGCCGACCTGCTGCTGGCCGGCGGCCCCGGCATTGTAGATTACGTGGTGGGGGCGGAGCCGGGCCCCGGGGTTTTCGTGCTGGCCACCATCGACGACCCGGTGCAGCAGCACTACCTGAAGCTCTACAAGCTGGGGCCCGGGCCGCTCTACTGCTTTTATACGCCCTATCACCTCTGCCACTTCGAAACCCCTACCTCGGTGGCGCGGGCCGTGCTGTTCGGCGATGCGGCCCTGGCCCCGCAGGGTGCCCCCACGGTAGAGGTGGTGACGGCGGCTAAAATCTCCCTCTTCGCCGGGCAGGTGCTGGATGGTATCGGCCACTACCTCACCTACGGGCTGGCCGAGAATGCCGACGTAGCGCACCAGCAGAACCTGCTGCCCCTGGGCGTAGCCGAGGGCTGCACGCTACGCCACGACGTGGAGCGCGACCAGGTGCTCACCTATGATGATGTGATTTTACCCCATGGCCGCTTGATTGACCAGCTCCGGCGCGAACAGGCGGCCCATTTTCAGCGGCCGCCGCTCATTCCCATCCCCGCGTCCCGGATGCTGGAAACGGACCTTCCGCACTAACCACTTTTTATTTCCGGCCTTCCATGGAACCGCTTGTTTCTATTGCCCCGCCTACGCCTGCTCCGGCAGCTATTTCCGTCGCGATGCTTCCAACGGCCCTGGCCCAGCCGCGGCTGGCGCCGGTGGAACCGCCGGGCAGCCCCTGTCGGTTCTGCGGCACGCCGCTCGATGTCACGTTTGTGAACCTGGGCACTTCGCCCCTGTGCCAGGACCACGTGCGGCCCCACCGGTTCAACCAGGCCGAGGCCTTTTACCCGCTGCACGCCCGCGTATGCCGCAACTGCTTTCTGGTGCAGCTGGATGAGTTTGCCAGCTCAACGGAGATTTTCCAGAACGACTACGCCTACTTCTCCTCCTATTCGGCCTCGTGGCTGCGCCATGCCCGGCTCTACACCGACATGGCGGTGCAGCGGTTTGAGCTCACGGCCCACAGCCGGGTGGTGGAAGTGGCCTCCAACGACGGCTACCTGCTGCAGTACTTCGTGGCGCAGGGCGTGCCGGTGCTCGGCATCGAGCCGGCCGCCAACGTGGCGGCCTACGCCGAGGCCAAAGGCATTCCGACGCTGGTGCGCTTTTTCGGCCGCGACACGGCCCGCTACGTGGCCGCTACCACCGGCCAGGCCGATCTGCTGCTGGGTAACAACGTGCTGGCTCACGTCCCCGATATCAACGATTTCGTGGCTGGCATGCAGATTCTGCTCAAGCCGGAGGGCGTCATCACCATGGAGTTTCCGCACCTGCTGCGGCTCATGGCCGGTAACCAGTTCGATACTATCTACCACGAGCATTTTTCCTACCTCTCGTTCTATACCGTGGAGCGCATCTTTGCCCACCACGGCCTCACGCTCTTCGACGTGGAAGAATTGCCTACCCACGGGGGCTCGTTGCGCATCTATGCCCGGCACGCGGCCCACTCGGCCCGGCCGGTGTCGGCCCGGGTGGCCGAGCTGCGCACCCGGGAGCTGGCGCTGGGCGTGACGGACCTGGCGTATTACAGCGCCTTCGCCGCCCAGGCCATGGAAACCAAGCGTAAGCTGCTCGACTTTCTGATTGCGGCCAAGCGGGCGGGCAAAACGGTGGTCGGGTACGGGGCACCCGGCAAGGGCAACACCCTGCTCAACTACTGCGGCATCCGTACCGACTTCATCGACTACACCGTGGATCTAAGCCCCCACAAGCAGGGCAATTTCCTGCCCGGCACCCGCATTCCCATCTGCCACCCTGATCTGATCCGGCAGACCCGCCCCGACTACCTGCTCATTCTGCCCTGGAATCTGCGCGAGGAAATAATGGACCAGATGCAGGATATCCGGGCCTGGGGCGGGCAGTTCGTGGTGCCCATTCCCGAGGTGCAGGTGTATGCCTGACCAACGGCCAATCAACAAGGAGCCGTAATCCGGCGGCTCTGGAACGTCAGGGGTAAGTGCTTAGCGCTGCTCTTTCTCTCACTCTTTAATTTCCGCAAAGCCATGAAAGTCATTCTGTTTTGTGGTGGCCTGGGGATGCGCCTGCGCGAGTACTCCGAAAATACTCCCAAGCCGATGGTGCTGCTGGGCTACCGGCCCATGCTGTGGCACCTGATGCGCTACTACGCCCATTTCGGCCACAAAGACTTTATTCTGTGCCTGGGCTACCGCGCCGACATGGTGAAGCAGTACTTCATGAATTACAACGAATGCCTCTCCAACGACTTCGTGTATTCAAAGGGCGGCAAGCAGGTCGACCTGCTGAGCTCCGACATCGACGACTGGAACATCACTTTCGTCGATACCGGCATCAACGCTAACATCGGCCAGCGGCTGTTGGCGGTGCAGCCGTTTTTGCAGGGGGAGGAAATGTTTCTGGCCAACTATGCCGACGCCCTGACCGATATGCCCCTGGACCGGATGCTGGACGATTTCCGGGCCCACGGCAAAGTAGCCGGCTTTCTGGCCTACCAGCCCCCGCATAGCTTCCACGTAGTGTCGTTGGATGCGGCCGAAAACGTGCAGAGCATCAGTCCGATTGCCAGCTCCGGGCTCTACATCAACGCCGGCTTCTTCGCCTTCCGCCAGGAAGTATTCGACTACATGCGGCCCGGTGAGGAGCTGGTGACGGAGCCCTTTCAGCGCCTGATTCAGCAGCAGCAGCTCAAGGCCTACCGCCACGAAGGCTTCTGGGCCGCCATGGATACTTTCAAAGACAAGCAGCTGCTCGATGAGCTTTATGCCACCGGCAACCCGCCCTGGGAACTGTGGCGCACCAGCCCCGGGCTGCCGGCCGCGAAAGTAGAGCAGCAGCAGGCCCTGGTATGCTGAAGCTGGCTTTCGACCCCGACGCGGCGGCGCGGCCCCGGCTGCTGTGCCTCGGGGCCCACTGCGATGACATCGAGATAGGGGCGGGGGGCACCATTCTGCGCTGGCTGGACGAAGGGACGATCAGCGCCGTGCGGTGGGTGGTGTTTGCCGCCACCGACGAGCGGGCCCGCGAGGCCGAGGCCAGCGCCGGGCTGTTTCTGCGCCAGGCCCCGCCCGCTACGGTCAGCATCACCATTCACCGCTTTCCGGATGGCCTGCTGACCCAGCACACCGAAGCCGTGAAAGCGGAATATGAGCTGCTGAAAGCGTTTGCTCCCGATCTGATTCTGACCCATTACCAGCACGATCTGCACCAGGACCACCGCCTGGTTTCGCAGCTCACCTGGAATACCTTCCGCAACCATCTGATTCTGGAATATGAAATCCCCAAATACGACGGCGACCTGAGCAACCCCGGCCTGTTTGTGGCGCTGTCGGAAGCGCAGCTGAGCCGTAAGCTGGAGCTGTTGCGCGCGGCCTTCCCCAGCCAGGCCGCCAAGCACTGGTACGACGACGAAACCTTCCGGGCCCTGCCCCGGCTGCGCGGAATTCAGGGGGCCACGCGCTACGCCGAAGCCTTCTACGTCCGCAAGCTTCTGGTGTGAGCGGCCGGTCGGTTCAGCTACCACCCGAAACCGGCACCCCGGAATCCGCCAGCGCACGTCCGCCACTAGCAACACCCAACTAATAACACCCAACCGGCAACAGGCAACACCCAACCGGCAACACCCAACCGGCAACCGGCAACACACAACAGGCAACACACAACAGGCAACACACAACAGGCAACTGCTATATGGAAACTGAAACGGCTCTGTCGCCCGTACCCGTCGTCGCTGCTGCTGAGCAGGCGCCCGGGGCCGCCATGCACGCGCTGCTGACCCGGCTGTTTCCCATTTGCCGCAGCATCACGGGCCAGGGTGTGCGCCAGACGCTGGGTATCCTGCGCGAATACCTGCTCGGGCTTCAGGTGTACGAAGTACCCACCGGCACCCCGGCCTACGACTGGCTGGTGCCGCCGGAGTGGAACATCCGCGACGCCTACGTGAAAAATCAGGCGGGGGAGCGGGTCATTGACTTTCAACAGAACAACCTGCACGTGGTGAGCTACAGCGCGCCGGTGCGCGGCTGGCTTACCCGCGCCGAGCTGCTGCCCCACCTGCACACCCTGCCCGGCCAGCCCAACCTGATTCCCTACCGCACCAGCTACTACGCCGAAACCTGGGGCTTCTGCCTGAGTCACCAGGCCCTGCTGGGCCTCGACGAGCCGGGCTACGAAGTCTGTATCGACAGCACCCTGGCACCGGGCAGCCTGACCTACGGCGAGCTTTTTCTGCCCGGCGAAACGACCGACGAAGTACTGATTTCCTGCCATATCTGTCATCCGTCCCTGGCCAACGATAATCTGTCGGGTATCGCGGTGGCCATATTTCTGGCCCGGTACCTGACCCGGCAGCCGCGGCGCTACGGCTACCGGTTCGTGTTCGTGCCCGGTACCATTGGCTCCCTCACCTGGCTGAGCCGCAATGCCGACGCCGTGACGCGCATCCGCCACGGCCTGGTGGCCACGCTGCTGGGTTCGGCGGGCGGTTTCACCTACAAAAAGTCGCGCCGGGGGGAGGCGGAAATCGACCGGCTGGTGGCGCGGGTGCTGGCCGACCGCGGGCTGCCCCACCACATCCAGGAATTCAGCCCGTATGGCTACGATGAGCGGCAGTACTGCTCGCCTGGCTTCAACCTGCCCGTGGGCTGCCTGTCGCGTACGCCATTCGGTGAATTCCCCGAGTATCACACTTCGGCCGACAACCCGGAGTTTGTGCGGCCGGCGGCGCTGGGCGGGGCCCTGGAGCTGTTCCAAACCATCGTCGAAACCCTGGAAGCCAACCGCCGCTACCGCAACCTAAGTCCCTTCGGCGAACCGCAGCTGGGCCGGCGCGGCCTTTACAAAGCCACCGGCGGCGGACCGGAAGGCGCGGCCTTTCAGCTGGCGCTGCTCTGGGTGCTGAATCTGGCCGACGGCCACTACGACCTGCTGGGTATGGCCGAGCGCAGCGGGCTGCGCTTTGCCCAGCTGCGGCAGGCCGCCGAGGCCCTGCTGGCCGCCGGCCTGCTGACGGATGAATCTCACCCGCTCCCTGCTAACCCTGCCGCCCATGACCTTCGCTGAAAAGCCACTTACTCCCAAACTACCGGCCGACCTGACCGGCCGCACCGCCCTGATTACGGGCGCCAGCAGCGGCATCGGGCAGGCACTGGCGCTGGCGCTGGCCGAGGCCGGGGTGGCCGTGTGTCTGCTGGGCCGCGACGCCGCCCGGCTGACCGACACGGCGGCCCGGGCCCGCCGCTGCGGGGGGACGGTAGCGACGCTGGCCCTGGAGCTGACCGATGATGCCGCCCTGGAGTCGGTGCCCGCCCGGCTGCCGGCCGCTTTTGCCCGGCTGGATTTTCTGATTCACGGGGCCGGAATCGTGTGCCACGGCCTGCTGGCCGCCCAGCCGGTGGCCGAGCTCGACCAGCAGTACCGTATCAACGTGCGCGTGCCTTACCTGCTCACCCAGACCTTGCTGCCCCGGCTGGCGGCGGACGCGCAGGTGGTATTTATCAACTCGATGGCGGCCCTCATCAGCCGGGCCAGCAACGGGCAGTACGCGGCCACCAAAGCGGCGCTGAAAGCCCTGGCCGATAGTCTGCGCGAGGAGCTGCGGCCCGTTGGTCAGCGCGTGCTCAGCGTGTATCCGGGCAAGGTGGCCACCCCGCTCACGGCCCAGCTGCACGCCGAGGAAAACCTGGCCTACGACCCCACGCTCTACATTCAGCCCGCCGACCTGGCCGGGCTGGTGCTGGGCGTGCTGCGTCTGCCCGCCACGGCCCTGCTCCACGACTTGCCGGTGCGCTCGGTACCCCGGCCCGCCGTGCCGCTGCCTCCGTCGACGGGGCATTCAGAACCTGCTTTCCTCTCTTCGGCTTCCGCCCCGCCCGGGGCGTTTCACCCTCAACCAGCCTTTGCCCTATGAACACCGTGTACTTTGATGCCGCCCTGACCGACGACCAGCGGCGCGCCCAGCTTTTCGAGGGCCAGATCTTCGTGTATTCGCCCCGGCCCAGCGTGCGGGCCCTGGTCGATTTCGCCCGGGAGTTTATTGAGCCCGCTTTCGGCCACCTCGACCCCGTGACGGCCCAGCACGCCCTGGATCCGGTGGAGTATGAGCGGGTGCTGGCCGGCTTCAAGCCCACCTTCATCAACCATCCGCACTCCAAGCAGCTGGTGCAGAACATCCTGCGCGACTTCGGCTGCGCCCCGGACCAGACCTACTTCGACGTGCCCCGGATGCGCACCGCCACCAGCCACGCCTACCTCAGCCGCGGCCTGGCCTACTCGTTTGAGGCGCACCGCGACACCTGGTTTTCGGGCCCCATGAACCAGATCAACTGGTGGCTGCCGATTTATGAGTTTGAGTCGGGCAACGGCATGGCGTTTCACCCGCAGTACTGGGCCGAGGCCATTCCCAACGGTTCCGAGGGGTTCAACTGCCACGCCTGGGACGCCGAGGGAGCCCGCCTGGCCGCCCGCCCCGGCACGCCCGACCGGCGGGTACGGCCCCAGCCGCTGGCGGCGCTGCCCGTGGAACCCCAGCTGCGCGTGGTAACGCCCGTGGGCGGGCTGATGGTGTTTTCGGCGGCCCACCTGCACTCCACCGTGCCCAACCACACCGGCCGCTCCCGCTTCAGCATCGATTTTCGAATGGTGAACCTGCAGGACGTGCGGACCCGCCGCGCCGCGCCCAACTACGATACGCGCTGCACCGGCACCACGCTGGCTATGTACTACCGCCTGGCCGACCAGGCCCGCATTCCGGCCGAGTGGGTGCGCGACTATGAACACGGTACCCCTCTGATGGTAGATTCACCGGATCAGCTCATCCTGAAACAATAAATAACCCAAGCTGTGGCCGTAAGTTCTTGCGCTCGACCCCGTAGGGTAGCCACTCAAGTCAGGCTAGAGTTTTGACACTTCATCGGTTACGGCGGCCGTTTCGGAGAAATTAAATTGGCCGCTGACCCTGGAAAGCAGAAGTTTACAGCGTTGGTTCTGACTGCCACCTTTTCATTTGTTCGCGATGCTGCTGGCCCTCCTGTTTTTCCCGTTTTTCGCCCTGCCCGCTACGGCCTTGCCCGTGCGCTTGCTGCTGGGGCTGCACATCGCCGCCGGCACTGCGGCGCTGCTGATTGGTCTGGTGCCCATGCTGAGCCGCACAGGGGGGGGCGCGCACGTGCGCGCCGGCCGTCTCTACACGGTTTGCATGGTGGCGGTGGCGGCTACGGCCGGGGGACTGTGCGTGCTGCAGCCGCTCACGCTGGGCCGCCTGTTTCTGACGGGCATCGCATTGCTGAGCTTCTATCTAAGCTTTAGCGGCTGGCGGGCCGCCCGGCGGCGCAGCGTCCAGCTGCCGACCTCGGATATAGTATTGGCGGGCATTGCGGTGGCCGTGGGACTGGGCATGGTGGCCGCGGGCGTCTGGCTGGGGGCCGTGCTGTTTGCCTTCTTCGGGGCCTTAATCTGCGTGTTTGCGGGCCTCGATACCTGGCATGGCGTGCGGCGCGCCGGCCCCGCAACGGGTCCGGCGGCTTGGGTGCTGCGGCACGTCACGCGCATGGGAGGCTCCTATATATCGGCGGCTACGGCCTTTATCGTCGTGAACCTGGGCCGCTGGCTGCCGGCCGGCGCGCCGTCGTGGGCGGGGCTGGCGGGTTGGCTGGCCCCTACCTTCATCGGCAGCTTTGTGATTCTCCGGGCAGTACGGCGCTACCGGGCCCGGTTGCAGCCGCGCCCCGACGCAGCCCACCCGGCCAAAGCCGCCAGGCCGCTGGCTGGGCTGGCCCTGCTGCTGGCCTTGGCGGCGCCCGCCGTAGCGCAGGTGCCCGGCCGCCTGACCGGCACCATCACCGACGAGGCCGGGCGGCCCTTGCCCTACGCCACCGTCGGCGTAACCGGCAAAGGCGTGGGTACCGTCGCCGATGAGCAGGGCCGCTTTCAGCTGGCGCTGCCCGCCGCGCAGGTCACTGCTTCCGACACGCTGCGTTTCGCGTTGCTGGGTTATGCCGCGCAGTCGCGGGTGGCGGGGAGCTTGCCGGCGGGCCAGCTGCTGACCGTAGTGTTGCCCGAAGCGGCCATTTCACTGCCCAACGTGCGGGTGCAGGCCCGCGGCCTCGACTCAGTACGCATCGGCAACCGGCACTACCGCACCAACCTGCAAACGAATTTCGCGCTCGGGAAGCAGCCGGGACTCAACGTGGGTTCCGAAATCGGGCGCGTGTTTCAGCTGCCCACCCGCGGCGCCTGGCTCGACACGTTTGAGTTCGTGCTTAGTGCTAACGACTTCGATACGATTCAGCTGCGCATTAATATTTATAAGCTGCAGGGCGGCACCCCCGCCGGGCTGCTGCTGCGCTACCCCATCTACAAGCAGCTCACCCGGCTCGGCGCGACGCGCATTCGCATTGACCTGCGCCCGGAGCACCTGTTTGTCGAGGAAAATGAAATTGCCATCACCGTGGAGTGGATTGGGCACTCGCGCCGGGGCAGCCAGCTGGCCTTGCCACTACTGATGCCTGCCTTTGCCACCCACCTCTACCGCTACGGCGCCGCCAACCGCTGGAAGAAATTCACCGGCATGAGCACCACTATGGAGCTGCTGGTACTGGAATAGCCCCGCCAGCGCCAGAAAGCCGCTTGGGCAATTGTAGACTAGCGAACTGACTGGCCCCCGCCGAGACGCCTTGCGTTGCGTCTCGGCGGGGACTACGGGTGTTTGGGTTTTGCCGAAAATGCAGTGAGCGTGCTGCCTCATCAGGCGTTAGCGCAGCCGAATCATCCGCTCGCTGGCAGAACCAAAATGGAACAACGGTAACTGCTCTATAGCTCAGAGTGTCAATCCTGGACTACGTAGGTTAGTAAAATCGCCCAACACCGCAGAAGAGACGCTTCGACTACGACTGCTTCGACAAGCTCAGCGTGCCAATTTTCGAACATCATGCAGGTTTCCCTCCCCGAAAAAACGGGCCACTAGCAGCGGAGTCCAGGGTAAGCAACGGACTGGGGGTTGCGGCAGCATTCCGCCGAACTAACTTCAACCGTTTATCTGACTGAGCCAGAGCCGGAGTTTCGGCGGGGCAGTCAGAACATTTTCCCCAGTAACGGCAAGCCCAGGCCCAGGCGGGTGAGCAGCTCAAACGCGAGCCGGACGGGCAGCCACCGAACGGGTACCGGCAGCTCCCGCAGGGCCGGCACCGCAAATAAGTCGAGCACCTGCCGGGCGGCGGGCACGTCGCGCCGCCGCAGCGAACGGTAGGCCCCGGCCAGGATAAACTGGTGAAAAAACAGCCCCTGCGCGCGCCGCAGCCGCGTCTCGGACAGAAGCTGGGTCTGGTTGGCCTTGTGGAAAATGCGCAGCAGCAGCCCAATAATCCGCTCGTTGAAGACGCCCGTGGTAAGCGCGCCCGCATGTACGGTGTACGCCGCCACGCACTCCGGCACCCGGTAGAGGCCGTAGCGCGCAAACAGCCGTGCCCATAAGTCGGTGTCGTCGGTGTTGAGCTGGGTCGGGTCGGGCTCCCCGTCGGCCTGGTAGGCGGCGCGGCTTACTACGATAGCCGGAATGCGGACGAACGACGAATCGGTGAGAACCTGCTCCAGGGCCACGGCAGGCGGTAGGTACCCGGCCGCGCGGGGCTGCTGCCGCCGGATTTCGCGGGCCTGTCCGTCTACCACGCTCACGCCAAACAGGATGGTTTCGTACTGGCCGCGCACGGCCCGTAGGGTGCGCAGCATCGTCGTCAGGGCACCCGGCAGCAGGTAGTCATCGTCGTGAAGCATGTGCACGAAATGGCCGCGGGCCCGGCGCAGGCAGTGGTTCCAGTTGCTGGTCACGGTGCCGCCCGGCCCGTTGCGGAAGTAGCGCCACTGGCCGGCCGGCTGGGCCGCCAGCGCATACCGGGTCATCTGCTCCGAAAAGTCGTTGGCCGTGGAATTGTCCGATACGATCAGCTCGACGTCGGCGGGGAGTGGCCCCAGGGAGCGCAGGGTGCGGGCCAGCATTTCGGGCCGGTGGTAGGTCGGCACACAAATGCTGAGCAGGGGCTGCCAGTCCGCGCCGGGCCGGGCTACCGGCTCGGGCGGCGACCAGCGCTGCCGGGCCCGTTGCTGCACCACCCGGCGGCTCTGCCAGATGGCCCGGCGCTGCCGCCACACGCTGGCGTAGCCCTGCAACGACTGCCGTTCCAGCACCAGACTGTAGGCCAGAATGGCCAGCTGCCGGGGCAAGGCCCGCAGCAGCACCGGCACCACGCGCCCCGGCTCCAGGTTCTTGATCAGCAGCAGCAGCTGGTTTTTAACGGCTTCCTGCTTCATGGCGGCCGAGAGGCGACGCCGTAATTTCAGATCGGAAGGACGGAAGTAGCGCGGATGCACGGCCCGGCAGGCGGGCTCGAACACCGTGCGCCAGCCGTATAGGCGCCCGCGCCAGGCTACGTCCCAGTCTTCTTTGTGCGCAAAGAACCGCTCATCGAAAAACTGGCCGTCTACCCGCAGGTCATCAATAAAGCGCCGCCGGTACAGCGGCAAAGCTCCGTCGGCTCCGTCTACCTCCCCCGCGGTCAATGGGCCGGCGTCACTCAGGCGCTGCCCGTGCAGGCGCAGCTGAAAGCGCCCGTCGGGCAGGGCCGTCATCCCGGCGCTGTCGACGCAGGGGTCCGCTTCGGCCGACTGCACCAGCAGCCCGCATACGGTGCCGATGCGGGCGTCGGCCTGCATGGCCGCCACGGCCCGCGCCAGATAGTCGGGTGCCAGGTCCACGTCCGGGTTCACCAGCAGCACATACTCGGAACGGCTGCGGTCGAGGGTGTAATTATGGCCCCCGCAAAATCCCGTGTTCGTGCTCTGGGGATAGAGCCGCACGCGGGCATCGGTGGCCGCCAGGGCCGCTACCTTCGCATTGGTCGCGTCGGCCGAGGCATTGTCAACAATCCAGAATTCGAAATCCTGGTAGGTCTGGGCCAGTACGGAGCGCAGACAGGCCTCAATGGTATCGGCATTGTTCCAGGTGACGAGGGAAAGGATGACAGTGGCCATAAGGAACCGGAAAGAGATGGAGGACAGTACTACACGCTCACAACCGGCCGGCGCAGGGCCGCTTCAACCTGCCGGCGCAGGGCGGTCAGGTCTACGGTAATGTGGTCGAACTGCGCCGCGCCGCGGGTGCGGCTTAAAGTCTCATCGGAACACACCAGATGGCGGTGCGTAATGCCCAGCCGGGCCGCCAGCTCCAGATAATCCGGCACCATGAAGCGTTCAGGGAGCAACTCAATCAGTTCAGTCCCGGGGGGGCTGAATACAATATTGGCCAACCCCGCCCCGACGGGCGAAATGATGACGCGGGCGTGGGCAAAGAGGGCAATTTTCTCGGCCTGCGAGTAGGGCGTCAGCACGTGAGTTTCGAAGCCGTATTCGCGTAGTACGGCTTCCATTGCGGCCTCATTGCGCACGTGCCGCCCCGGGGCGTCGCGGCGGCTGACGTAGAGGTAGGGGCCAAACCGGCGTTCCGGCAGAGGGGAGGGGAGCAGGACGTCACGTAAGAAGTCACACGCCCAGTTGGGCGTGTGGGTCTGCTCACCCCGCACCGCCGAGGACACTATCAGGCGACGGGCGCGCAGGTGGCGGTGAGTCGATACGTCAATCAACTGCTCGGGGCGGATTCCCAGCGGGGCCAGCGTATCGAGGACGAAGCGTTTGGTCTTATCATAGACCAGGAAATAGTCGATCTGGGCAAGCAGGCCGGCTTCGCGCACCAGATGCAGGCGCGGCAGCGAGTCAATCAGCCAGTGGTAGTAGTTGCCCGTAGCGGCCCCGCCCCCGGAAAGCAGGCTGCACACCGTGCCGGGTACTTCGGTGGGGGTCAGAAAGTAGCGCTGGCGGAAGATGTTGTTGTCCTCGGGCCGCACCAGGTCCCATTTAGTGCTGGTAAACTGAAACGAGGCGTCGCCTACCAGCCGGTTGTCGGCGGTGATGATGGCCACGCTGTTGAGGTTGTCGGCGTACAGGCGGCCGTTTTCCAGGCTGAGCACGAAGCTGGGCTTCACCCGCTCCCGGTGGTTGGGCTTGCCGTACAGCCCGCCGTAGTCGGAGGCGCGCTCGTAGAAATCGGCCGGCACGTCCAGGTGGGAGACGTAGCCGGGTACTATTTCCTGGTAGTGCGCCCGGCTGTCGGGCTGCGTGGGCAGCAGGCTGCTCCGTTCCCAAAAGCTGGTAGGCTGATACTGCCGTTGGTAGGGAATCCATTCCCGCAGCAGGCGCCCGGCGCGGCGGCGGGCCCGAATGAGAATATTCTTACACATACTAATAGAACGTAGAAGAGCCAGGGTGCAGTGGGGAGAAGGTCAGGTGGTAGCGGTTGCAACCGCCTGCGTGGCCTGCAACCAGTCGGCGGAGGTCAGCACCTGTTCCAGTCCCGCCCGCAGACCAATGCGGTGCCGCCAGCCTAACCCGTGTAGGCGGCTCACATCCAGCAGCTTGCGCGGAGTGCCATCGGGGCGGGCGAAATCAAACACGACTTCGCCGGTATAGCCCGTCAGCTCCGCGACCAGGTCGGCCAGTTCCTGGATAGTGATGTCGCGCCCCGTTCCGGCATTGACGGGTAGGGCGCCATCGTAGTGGCGCAGCAGGTGCAGGCAGGCATCGGCCAGATCATCGACGTGCAGAAACTCGCGGCGGGGCGTGCCGGTGCCCCACACCGTTACCTGGGGTAGGCGCTGAGCGGCCGCTTCGCTGAATTTGCGCAGCAGCGCCGGCAACACGTGCGAGTTTTCCAGGTCGTAGTTGTCGCCGGGGCCGTAGAGGTTGGTCGGCATCACGGTGATGAAGTTGCTGCCGTGCTGGGCCCGGTAGGCTTCGCACAGCTTCAGGCCCGCTATTTTGGCAATGGCGTAGGGCTCGTTGGTTGGTTCCAGTGGCCCCGTGAGCAGGTATTCTTCCCGGATGGGTTGCGGGGCCAGCTTTGGATAGATGCACGAGGAGCCCAGAAACAGCAGCTTGCGCACGCCGTGCCGGTGGCTCTGCTGCAGCACGTTGCTCTGAATCATCAGGTTGTCGTACAGGAAGTCGGCGCGGTACGTGCTGTTGGCCTGAATGCCGCCCACTTTGGCCGCGGCCAGCAGCACGTAGTCGGGCTGCTCCTCGGCGAAAAAATCGGCCACGGCGGCCTGATTGCGCAAATCCAGCTCGGTGGAGGTTCGCACCACCAGATTAGTGAAGCCCGCCCGGCGCAGCCGGCGCACCAGCGCCCCACCCACCATACCGCGATGCCCGGCTACGTATATTTTGGCGTCAGTTTCCATTTTTTAGTGCTTGATGCTTAGTGCCTGGTGATTCGCGGTAAGGGGTTGAGAGTGCTGGGCCTGTTTTTGGTGGGAGGGGCATGCCAGAACCGACAAAACACCCGGCCCCCGGCACTAAAAACCTACTCATCATGGAACATCACCGGGTGACCGGCTTCGAGCAGCACCGTGTCGCGGCGGAACAGCCGCACGTCGGCCTGCACCATGTCGCTGACCAGGGCGGACAGGTCGTGGCGGGGCGCCCAGCCCAGTTCGGCCTTGGCCCGACTAGGGTCACCAATCAGCAGTTCGACTTCCGTAGGCCGGAAGTAGGCCGGATCGACGGCCACCACTACCTGCCCGACGGCAAGCTGGTAGCCCAGGTTGTGGCAGGCGGCCACGTACCCTACTTCGTTCACGCCCTCACCTACGAAGGTGATTTCGATGCCCAGCTCGGCGAAAGCCAGATTGACGAACTCCCGTACGGTGGTCGTCACGCCCGTGGCAATGACGTAGTCACGGGGCTGATCCTGCTGCAGCATCAGCCACATGGCCTCCACATAGTCTTTGGCATGCCCCCAGTCGCGGCGGGCGTCAAGATTCCCCAGAAATATCTTCTGCTGCAATCCCAGCGCAATGCGGGCCACGCCCCGGGTAATCTTGCGGGTAACGAAAGTTTCGCCCCGCAGCGGCGACTCGTGGTTGAACAGAATGCCATTGCAGGCATACATATTATAGGCTTCGCGGTAGTTTACCGTAATCCAGTAGCCGTACAGTTTCGCCACGGCGTAAGGCGAGCGGGGGTAAAACGGCGTCGCCTCCGACTGCGGGACCTGCTGCACCAGTCCGTAGAGCTCGGAAGTGGAAGCCTGATAAATCCGGGTTTTCTGGGTCAGACCCAGAATTCGAATAGCTTCCAGCAGGCGTAGCGTACCCAGCCCGTCTACGTCGGCCGTATACTCGGGCGTGTCGAACGATACTTTCACGTGCGACATGGCGCCGAGGTTATAGATCTCATCGGGTTGTACTTCCTGCACGATGCGGATCAGATTAGTGGCGTCGGCTAAGTCCCCGTAATGCAGCTTGAAGCGGATGCCTTTTTCATGCGGGTCCTGATACAGGTGGTCGATACGATCCGTGTTGAACAGCGACGAGCGACGCTTGATGCCATGAACCTCGTAGCCTTTGCTGAGCAGTAGCTCAGCCAGATAGGATCCATCCTGCCCCGTGATACCGGTAATGAGTGCGCGCTTCATAAAGCAAATTCTAAGTGGAAGAAGAAATACTGGTTCTACCTATTTCCTGAGTAGAACTTTAATAACAAATTATTGTATTTATATCTACAATTGCAATCTGTGAGCGAAAAATATTTACTTATTTGGATATCAAATTGAAATAATGCAAGTTAGTGCGTTGGGCCTTACCCATATTGATAGAGTAGATGTTTACGGCCCTAAAAAAGCCTGCCCTCAGAGAGAGCAGGCTTTTTTGGGGCCGTAAACAGAATAGTCGGCTGGTAGTCGTTAGCTGGTGACGGGCCGCGTCTGCCCGGCAAGGGCACCACCCGGAAATTTAAGGAAGTACTGTTCAGCGGGTAATTGGTTTACCACGAGGTTTTTGGTCGATACGCCTTGCCCGAAGGGGAGAGCCGACGGCAGCACTGTCGCTCCGCCTTGCTGCAGCATGGCCACCGGCACGATTTCGGCCTGCGGTATTGCTACGGGCAGACCCAGCCCGGTTACTACCGGGTTAAGGTAAGGCGTCGCACTGGCGGTCGACTTGGCGGTGGTAGCAGGCGCGGTCAGGTTGGTGGAAGCCGTACCGGTAGATTTGCGCCACACCTCCACGCCCGAGAAGTTGATGGTGCCACCCGTGCTGGTGATGCTGATGAGGCCATTGGTCACGTTGGCAGCATAAGGCCCCATCTTTTTCCAGGTCCCGGCCGAGCCGCTGTTGTAGTTGCTCTGTACCGTCTGGCCGTTTACTGCCAGACTGAACGTTTCGGCATTGTTGTCTTCCCAAACATAGACGTACACGTCGTAAGAACCATTCGGAACTGAATTCATCTCGAATTTGAGGGCGTTGGTATACACCGAGGAGCGGATCATCTGGGCCCGGGCCGTAGTGGTAGCGGGGTTCAGGGTGATGCCCTGATTGGCAAACCCAGTACCGTTGACCGTGTAGTTCAGCGCGCTTCTACCCTGCCAGCTGTTGCCATCAAGCTGCGTCGCGGCACCGTCGATATCGATGGCACGGTAGAAGGTGGCAGTGGTGGCGGGTGGTGTAGCCGTCGTCACGGTTACCGTAACGGCCGATGAGGTGGTCGTTGCGCCGGCGTTGTCGGTGGCCTTGGCGGTGAGCGAAAGCGTGCCGGCCGCGTTGGGGGTGTAGCTCAGCCCGTAAGGCGCGGTGGTGTCTTCGCCCAGCTTGGTCGTGCCGTTGAAGAACTCCACTTTCGTTACCGAGCCATCGGTGTCAGCCGCGGTAGCTGTCAGGGCCAGTACGGTTCCAGCTGTTACGCTGGTGTTGGTGGTCGGCGACGTCAGGCTGGCCGTCGGGGCTACGTTGGTTGTTGTCGTCGGATTCTGCTTCCAGATTTCCACGCCCGAAAGGTTAGCATCACCGCCCGAAGTAGCCACGTTGATCGTGCCATCGGTCACGCTGGCCGTGAATGGACCCAGACGGTCCCACCGGCCGGCCGCACCACTGGTATGATTAGCCAGTACGGTTTGGCCTTCCAGCATCACCTTAAAGTTCTGACTGTTGTTATCCTCCCATACGTAGAGATAAACAATGTAAGTAGCCGAAGCGACGTTGCTGATGGCCGCGCTGGTGCTGGTGCCATACAGCGAGGAGCGAATCAGCGTAGCCCGAGCCGCATCGGTAGCTGGATTCAGCGTAGCGTTCTGGTCGGCAAAGGGCGTCCCGATAAGCTGCACGTTGGCCGCCCCGGCGGCGGCTTCCCAAGCCCGGCCATCTACCGTCACGGCCGCGCCATTCACGTTGATACCACGGAAGAAAGTGGCATTAGCGGGCGTTAGCGGCGTGGTGACCGTGGTTGAAGTTACCGTTACCGTAACGGCCGATGAGGTGGTCGTCGCGCCGGCGTTGTCGGTGGCCTTGGCGGTGAGCGAAAGCGTGCCGGCCGCGTTGGGGGTGTAGCTCAGCCCGTAAGGCGCGGTGGTGTCTTCGCCCAGCTTGGTCGTGCCGTTGAAGAACTCCACTTTCGTTACCGAGCCATCGGTGTCAGCCGCGGTAGCCGTCAGGGCCAGGGCAGTATTGACCGTTACACTGGTGTTGGTGGTCGGAGCGGTCAGGCTTACGGTCGGGGCCACGTTGGTCGGAGTGTTATTACCCGTGGTCGGACCTAGCACAATGCTGTTCTGCTGGACTTTCTGCAGCCAGAACGTCCATTCTTCCTGCTCCCGCTGCAGAGTGATGGGTTGGTTGGGCAGGTGATTGGAGTTGGTGCAGGGCGTGCAGTTACCAGGGCTCATGTCCAGCCGGTTGGGGTAGGGGCTGCTGTGGCCAAAGTTCGCGAAGCCTATCAGGTTGTTGTCGAACGAGTTGTTGTAGAAAACACTGGTGGGTTGCTGATAGGCGTTCCACAAGCCAAAACCGGCGTAGTTGGCCTGCAGCTTGGTGCCATCGGGCAGATAGCCGCTGGTAACCGCGCGGTTGTTGTAGTACTTGTTGTCGTGGCCCGCGGCGATGTTCAGGGCCGCGCAGGTCGAGACGATCTGGTTGTTGTACCCGTTGATGAAAGCGCTGGTCAGGGTTGGGGAGCTAGCGTCGCCGTCGATCGTGATGCCGGAGCCGGTGTAGACGGCGCTAGCGGCTGGGAAGGGGTAGGCACCCTGAATGTAGTTGTCGTGCAGCTTGGCCGGGCTGGCCTGGGTGCCGCCGGAGTTGTAGAAGTTGATGTTGTCTTCTACTTTGCTTTTATCAGGCTCGTTGATCACCTGGTTCCAGGACACTTCCATGTTGCTAAGGTTGCGTACTCCGTTCAATCCCAGGAAGTTGGCGAAGGTGCCGGTGCCGCCGTTGCGGTAGCGCCCGTCCATGTTCTTGATTACGTTGCGCGTTATGGTCAGCGTCTGCGAGGGCGAGCCGTCGCCATTCCACAAGTAGATGGAAATACCGCTGACGGACTCCACGTAGTTGTTTTCCATGCGTACGGAAATGGCATTATTCACTTCCAGGAAGCGTCCCCGCCGGGTGTTATCGAGGCTGGGCGTGAGACCGTAGCCCTTGTTGTTGCGCACGATGAGGGAGTAGTTGGCCCCCATTTTGGCCTGAATCAGGTCGCCGGCACCAGCCAGGACGCAGTTTTCAATGATAACAGGCTGGGTGGTTTCAATTTTGATAACCGGCACATTAGAATCGAGGCTGCGATAGTTGCCGGTGTAAGTGCCTCCCTTCGTGATGACGATGGGAGCGGAATACGTGATGTCAGGGGCCTGGGCGTGGACCTTCCCCGTACCCAGGCCGAGTACCAAAAAAGTGAACATTGCCGCCAGCACAGGCGATGTGCGGGTACCGAAGTGGTTGCTGAGCGCGAAGGAGGAATGGTATCCGGTTTCTTTTTGCATTTTATGGCTACTTTGGTTGAAATTTCTGGGTTGACACGTAAACTAACTCAATGGGATAAGTCAATTTCATGTAAATTCAATGATTCGATTTGTGCTATCCTCTGCTGGAAAAAGGGTACGCACAACCCTCTGGTTAACCCGTAGTCCAACAGGGAGGGTAATATGGGTAACCGAACTGCCGGTGGCCGACTGGCACCAGCGCTGCATTTTGAAAAAATGCTTTCAAGGTTATTTATCAGGCTTTTACTCACTCCGCACAATCCGTTTCAGCCTACTGACAATCAAATAAGTCAGTCCTCACAACTCTTTCCCCGGCAACGTTTTCAAGCACAGGCGCTAAATAATCGGCTGCCTGCTAAAAGCTGACTTGAGCTTATGACTATGAAAAGTGATAAAGCTTTGGAAAGGTTTCAATGCAAATGTATAACTAATATTCAAGTTTGATAAAGGAGTCAATTGGTGTGCTATTGCATTATAGTCAGCTGAAATTATATAGTCTGAAAGCAATGCTTAGTGTATAGCTCTACAGCCGGGTTTTTGGGCCGGGCGAGGCAGACCAAAAAAAAGGAGAATCCCAAAATTTTGTTAGTGCCCTAGCTCTGAACAACATGGATTGCTGCGCCAGGGCTGGCCGCATGGGCGCAGCAGGCCCTGGCCGGCATAGTCAGCCGTGGTTGGGCTGAAGATTGGCTAACGACGAAGCTGTTTAGAAAGTCTGATTTTTTGTTGCCTGTCATCCTTCGCAAGCGGACGCCAGATGAAGGATGACAAACGACGAAAAAACCGAAACCCTAAACAGGTTCGATGACAGACTTCTTGACTTTCTAAACAGCTTCAACTTAACCCAGGTTAGGCGGCTAACCGGAAGCGGACTTAGTAAGGACCTACGCGCCGGCCGGCCCGCCTCAGCTTCCGTTGCCAGAGGTCCCACTCGTGCTGCTCGGTTTGCAGGGTAATCGGATTAGGCAAGTGCGTGGTAGCCGTACAGGAAGGGCAGGCGCCAGGGCTCAGGTCCTGCCGGTCGGAGTAGGGCGTAGTACCGCCCCAATGCACGAAGCCGATGACATTATCACGGAAGTGATTGTTGAAAAATACCGTTGCGGGCTGCTTATATTGATTCCAAAGACCCGCAGCGGCATAGTTGGCGGTCAGTTTAGCGCCATCGGGCAGGTAGCCACTCGTGACCATTCGATTATGGTGAAAGACGTTGTCGTGACCGGCGGCGATATTCATCGCGGCACAGGTCGAGACCAGCTGATTATTGTACCCCTCAACAAAGGCGGTGGTAGTCATCGCCGAGCCCCCATCCCCATCGAGCGTGATGCCCGAGCCGGAATAGCGCGTACTCGTGGCCGGATAAGGATAAGCCCCCTGAATATAGTTATCGTGCAGACGGGCGGGGCTGGCCCGGGTGCCGCCGGAGTTGTAGAGGTTGATGTTGTCCTCTACTTTGCTTTGGTTGGGCTCGTTGATCACCTGATTCCAGGCAATTTCGATATTGCCGACGTTGCGTACGCCTACTAAACCCAGAAAATTGGCGAAGGTGCCGCCCCCATTACGGTAGCGGCCATCCATGTTCCGGGCCGTGTTGCCTACTACCGTCAGCGTTTGGGCCGGTGTGCCGTCGCCGGCCCACAAATACACGGCAATGCCACTGACGTGCTCCAGATAGTTGCGCTCCAGGCGTACCGATATCGCCTGGTTTACCTGCACAAACCGCCCAGGATACCGCTGATCGGCCGTAGGCGTTAAGCCATAGCCCCGACAGTTTACCACCGTCAGCCGGGCGCCTCCGTTGGTAGCCTGAATCAGATTGCCCGGGCCCCGCAGAACACAGTTTATCAGGGTTACCGGCTCGGTGGTTTCAATCCGGACGCAGGGCTTATCCGAGTCGTCGCTGATAAAGGTGCCGGTATACGTGCCGCCGTGTCGGACGATGAGTGACCCGCTAGTGCTGGGTTGCGACGTGTTCAGCGCCAGGCACAACAGGCTAGCGCTAAATCCGGGACGAAGCAGCGTGACAAAGGGCAGCATAAGGCGTAGACAGTTAAGTAAAGTTCGGTGACCGGGCAACAGGCGAAATACCAGCACCTGAAACCCGGTATACCTTGTCGGGCCCCGACCGCAAGTCCTGACGAGCCGCCCGCCTGCCAACGGGCGGCTCGGTTTTCGGGCAACAGCTGGCTAGAAGATCAGGTATCCAGGAAAACCTGGAAGTCATTGAGCGTCAGGCGTTGATCGGGGTGGTGTAGATGACAGAGGGGCACGCCCCCATAAAATGAAGCCCACATGGAGTAAGAGCTGGGGGGGCCGAGCACATAATCGCAGGCCGCCAGCGCGTAGAGGTCTTCCACGAAGTGCCCGGTAGCGCGGTGCAGGACGAGTCCGGCAAAATCCCGGGCATCGAAAGCCTCATTGGAGCACAGCAGAAAGGCCACGCGCGTCGTGGCCGGAAACTGGGCCTGGACTTCGCGCATGCGGGCGGCATACGTGGCATTATCGTAGTAGAAAGCACCGTGGGCAAAAGTGGCATAGTCCCCGCGGCGCATGTGCACGCCTACCAGTACCGCACATTGCTGCCGGCAGAGCCCAATAAGCTGCTCAACTGCCCGGCGGTGTACCGCGACGGGAGCAAACAGCTGTCGGATCAGGGGGGCATGCCGGCGCAGATGGGTTTTGTCGCGAAACATCCAGCCGTGGGCCAATACCAGGCCCTGGCGGGCGGGGGTCAGATACTCGGGTTGGTTCAGGTCAAAATCCGGCCCGTCCTCATCCGCCAGCAGGGCGGCCGCCGCCAGCCGGCGGGGTAAAAGCTGCACTGCTTTCTGGAGTACCCGAAAAATACGGGAGTGCTGGACCAGCTGAAAAACGTAATCGAACCGGGCCCGGCGGAATACCTGCAGCCGGATGGGTAAGCCCCCAAAATCCTGGGTAGAGGTGGCCTCAAAGTACGGCGCGTAGGCCCGGAAGCTGGGGTTAGCCAGGGCATAGCGGTGCTCGGCCGCGTTGGCCACGAAATGGGCAAAGAGAAAAAGCCGGTTGCCGAGCTGGCCGGTGCGTTTCGTGACGATAACCATGCGGAAGAAGCGGAAAGTATGCTAGTGCAGAAAATACCCTACCAGCCGGCGGGCATACCCATTGAGCAGGTAGTAGGGCATATACCTGGGCGGACAGTTCCTGAGGGCAAAGTGGGTGAAGTTGCGCAGATTTCCCCCGCCCCGGATGCCAAACAGATGCTGGTAGTAGCCCCGGAAGCTCCGGTGACGGCGGGTTTGCTGCTGGCCGCTTTCGTCGGGGTAGGTACTCAGCGGCGCATCGTAGTTGCAGAAGACCGGAAAGCCGTGCTGCCGGGCCACGCTGGTATAGTCGTAGTCGGCCAGGTAGTGGGGCAGGCGCTGCTCGTCGAACAGCCCGATTTCCTGAATCACCCGCAGCGGGATAAGCAGGCCGCGGCCCGGCAAATAAGTTACCGGATGCAGCCCGTGGCGGCGGGTTTCGGGCAGCTCAGCCAGCAGGTACTGACTGGTGTTATTGCGCCAGTTCACCCGCTCGCCCCCATAGATGGGCTGGCCGGTGGCCGCGTCCAGCTCCAGGGCGCCCAGCAGCGCATCCGGCCGACGGTCGGCCCAGAGCAGCATGTTCTCTACGAAGTCCGGGGGCACCAGCACGTCATTATTGAGCGTGAGCAAGCGGCTGGCTTCGTGGGTGAGGGCGCGGCGGATACCCGCATTCACCCCGGCCGTCCAGAACAGCTTCCCGTCGCCGGTAACCACTTCCACCTCCGGAAACTCGTTCGTCAGCATCACATCAGTACCGTCGGTGGAGCCGTCATCCACGACGATGATACGGAAGTCCGCCCGGGTTTGCTCGCGCAACGACAGCAGGCAGGCACGGGTGTAGGCCCGGCGGTTGAAGACAGGAATAACGATGTAAAGCATAGCCGGAAGCGGTTAGGGAATGCCGGGAAGAGAGAAGCCTGTACTGCTGCTGCTGCCGGCGGCAGCGGGCCATAAGAAAGAAGCCGGCGGATTAATTTTTTCCGGGTTTGACGAACCTACAACCAGCGCCTGTTCTGCCTGCGGAGTCGTGTCGATGCCCATCTCCGCCAGCATGGTCAGCACGCGGTCCATGCGGTCGGGCCAGGTCTGCCGGTGGGCGAAGTCGTAGCCGGCCCGCCCCATGGCCCGGCGCTCCGTAGGATGATTATAGAGGTATTCCACGGCGCGGGCCATGGCGGCAGTAGTTGCTTCCGGATTCTCAACCGGCACCTTGATTGCCGCCGTATCGGGCAGGAAGGAGCGGGCTCCTTGATGATTGAGCGTGATAATGGGCATGCCCGTGGCCATGGCTTCCATGAACTGCGACGCGAAGGAGTCGCGTAGCGAGCCGAAAATGAACACGTCGTGGCTGAGCATGCAGGCGTGGACTTCCGTCCAGGGTACACTGCCGCGCCAGGTTACGCGGTCCGTGAGGCCGTATTCTGCAATCCAGCCCGGCACCAGGTCGCGCATCGGACCATCACCCAGCACGGTGAGGTGAAATGGAATCCAGGCATCAACCTGGGCGAGAGCGTCCAGCACCAGCGGTAGAGCCTTGTTGGGATACAAGCGTCCTACCCAAAGCAGCTGTAGCACGGGCTGGGCCGGGCGCTCCGGAAAGCGGGCGGCCTCGAAGGCCTCGGGCAGACCCGTATCCAGAAACAGCTCGACGCGCCGCGCCCCCAGCTGCCGGGCCAGGGCTGCCGACTCGTCGTTGGAAGCCAGCACCAGCGTAGCGTGCCGCAGGTTCTGGTGCAGGTTCACGTCGAAGGTGGTGAGTACCCAGGTGAAAGCGGAGCGGAGGGTTTCGGTGCGGAACCAGTCGGGCAGGTAGCGGCGGAAGGCAATGGGGGCTTTCTGGGCCCCACCCACCGGGCCATAAACCATGGGCTTGCCCAGCCGCCACAACCAGGAACCCATTTTCAGGCTGCTGTAGGTAGCGTGGTGCACCAGGTCGAAGTTGATGGTCCGGTCCATTTTTTGGGCCAGCCGCCACGCATCGTACTGCCATACCATATAGTGGAGGTACACGCCGAACTGCCAGCGGTAGAGAAACTGCCATAGCGGGGCTAGCTCAATAAAGGTGAAATGCATCCGCTGCGCGTGTGGGTCAGTGGCGTGGGCCGCCTGAAAATTCCGAATGTCGTCGTGGTTCGACGGTGTGGTCAGGCACCAGACGGCGTGGCCGCGCCTGGCCATTTCCCAGGCCCAGCGGAACCCATTGCCATTTTCCCCGCCGCTGGCGGGGTTGCAGGCATAAGCGGAGAGCAGAACGTTCATGATGAGGCGGCAGTAGCAAAGGTGGAGGGCGGAAGAGCAGGGGTTGTTTGGGCGGGAGCAGCCGGCGCGGAAGCTACCGGACGGGCCGGCAGGAACCGGCGCAGGAACCGCCGGGCTTTGAACACGGCTCGCTCGGTCAGAAACTCGCGAAAGTGGCGGTGGTCCCGGGCCCAGTCGCGCAGCACCACGGGCGGGTGCCGCAGGGGCCAGGCCAGCTCGGCGGTGCTCAGGCGGGCCCGCCGGTCCAGCGGATCGAAGGTGTGGGTGGCGTCGTCGCCGAAGCCGATGTTGGTGACCAGGTTTACGGCCGGCGTGATGGCCAGCCCCGAGTTGGCGGCCACGGTGAAGTGCCACTGGTAGTCCCAGGTGTGGGGCGGCTGCGGACCGGTGCGCATGGCCTCGAACTTGCGCAGCCAGTAATGCCGCTCAAGCAGCGACGGGTACATGCCCGGCAGGGCTCCGCGCTGTCGCAGCTCCGGCAGCCGGTCGTAGTGGAAGTCGTAGTGCTGCCAGGCGCGGCGCCAGGTGGCCCAGCCCCAGCTGTGGACCTGGCCGGAAAAGTGGTACGACTCGCCGGCCGCCGCCCCGGGGTGCCGGGCTTCCGGGGAAAAGTTATTGCCGCCGATGTGCATCACGCGGGTGTCGTCGCGGTAACGGGTCAGCAGCTCCTGGCAGAACCGGAAAAAGCCGGGCGTCGGCAGGCAGTCATCTTCCAGGATTATGCCTTCCGGTTCGTGGTCGAAAAACCACCGGATGGCCGACGACACGCCCCGGCTGCACCCCAGGTTGGATGCCCGGAACAGGGTGTGCACCTCGCAGGGCCAGTCGACGCCAGCGGTAACTACGGCGCGGGTGTCGGCGCACAGCGCAGTTTCG
The DNA here is from genome assembly GCF_039539565.1 of Hymenobacter fastidiosus. Classification (NCBI taxonomy): domain Bacteria; kingdom Pseudomonadati; phylum Bacteroidota; class Cytophagia; order Cytophagales; family Hymenobacteraceae; genus Hymenobacter; species Hymenobacter fastidiosus. The sequence goes on from NZ_BAABDJ010000002.1 coordinate 92,639, forward strand.
GCCGGCCGCTCGGGGCGCGGCCCATCCACGGCTACGTACAGCCGGGCCGGCCGGGCCTGCCGAACGGCCTCGAATACGCGGCGGGCAGGCACGGGGCGGTTGAAGAGCAGCAGCAAGACGGGGGCCTGAAGCTCAGCGTCCGGAGTCGGGGGCAGAGGCGGTAGCATGGCTGGTTGGGGAAAAAGGCGCGAAAGAAGCGAGAGGCAGACTTATGGGTAAGGCCGCAGGGGGCGAAGAGCGGATCAGGACGGGTGACGCAGCGGCCAGCGTAAGGCCCAGAATGGCGTAGAAACAGGGCGGCCAGTCGTAGGAGATGCCGTAGACCAGCATGCCCAGGGAGAAAAGCGCGAAAGCCGTAGCGGCCGGGGCCAGGGGAACCGGCTGGAGCAGGCGGTGACCCAGCAGCAGCACGGGCACCACCAGCACGAGGCCAACCCCGATGAGCCCGAAATAGAAAATGCGGTCCACGTAAAAGCTGTGGAAATGGTGCCCCGTCCAGTTGGGCCACACCGGCAGGTTGGAGTCCGGGGCGTAGAACTGGATAGGCAGCTCGAAGCCTTTGAGTCGCATACCGGCCACGGGGTATTTGTATAGAAACGGCTCATAGGCTTCAAACTGGCGCAGGCGCCAGCTGCCGGTTCCCTGCTTGTCGGGGTGGATGATGTCCTGCATACTGTCGCCCAGCTTCTGCAGCACCTGCGGATTGCTGAGGACGGCCAGCCCGCCCGAAATCAGGAGCGCCAGCGGAATCAAGGCCAGGGGCAGCAGCCGGTTGGGGCTCAGGCGCGTGCCCTCTACCCGGCCCAGGGCCAGCAGCACAGCATTCAGCGGCAGCGCCAGGCCCAGCGCCAGCCACACGGAGCGGTGCTGCAGAAACACGATCATGCCCACGCCCAGAAAGAAGACCAGCAGCCGCAGCAGTCCGCCCCGGGCAAAGTATTCGTTCAGGTAGTACAGCGTCGGCAAGAGCACCAGCATGGCCGAAGTAGAGCCAAACCCGCGCTCATTATCCAGGAAGGCCGATAAGCTCAACGCCTCGGGATGAAAGAACAGCAGATTGGCCAGCAGCCCCAGCAGCAGCAGCCGCATAAGGGTTTCCAGCGGCGGCAGCCCGTGGCGGGAATAATAAGCGCCCACCGCGAAAACCGGTAGCAGGATCGTGAGCTTGGAAAACACGTGGGGGTAAATCATCCACGCTCCCCACCCCGCGTACGATTCCAGGGCCAGGAGGACCAGACCAGCCATAATCACCCAGAACCAGCCCTGCATTATCGCGCTCAGGTAGCGGTAGTTGCGCAGTATCACATAGAGCGACAGGGCTACCAGCACATAGTTATACCGGTTCAGCACGGCATCGTCTTCGTTGACAAACACGAATTCCGTAAAGGCCCGGTCGGTGACCAGAAAGGCCAGAATGAGCAGAGTATAGCGGAAGCGCAGGCTGATGATCATGGCGATGCGTCCAGTTAGTGGGAGAAAACGGGGGCCGCCGCGCGGGCCTGCTCATATACCTGCCGGGTGCGGGCCGCGGTATGCTGCCAGGTGAAGTCGCGCACCCGCAAATCGCCCAAACGGGCCAGGTGGGTGCGTAAGTCTGCATCATGCAGCAGCTGTCGCAGCTGCTGGCGTAGCTCCTCCGGCTGGTTAGGATCGAAATACAGGGCCGCGTCCCGGGCTATTTCGGGGAAGCAGGAGGCCTGGCTGAGGACTACCGGACAGTGCTGGCCGAACGCTTCCAGAATGGGCAGGCCGAAGCCCTCATAGTGGGAAGGGAACACGAAAGCCCGGGCATTGCGGTACAGCTGCTGCAGCTGGGCGTCGGTTATCATCCCGAAATGGTGCACCCGGCTTTCGATACCGGCCTGGCGCAGCATTTCCCGTTCCGGGGAGGTAAACGGATGGCCTCCGGCGCAGACCAGGTGCAGATCCGGGAATTCCCGTTTGGTAAGCTGGCAAAACGCTTCCACCAGGCAGCTGAAGTTCTTGTACAGGGCTCTGGTACCGGTATAGAGCAAGTAGTTTTGGGGCGCGGCTATCCGGCTTTCGGCCGCCTGGTACTCGCGCCGGGCATAGCCGTGGTAGATGACCTCGACGCACTCCGGGGGCAGTTTCAGCAGCCGCAGCACATCAGCCCGGGTGTGCTCCGATACGGCAATGACCCGGCTGGCCCGGCGGCACAGCAGCTCCTGGGCCGCGCCCGGGTCTGGCTCGGCGTAGAACTGCGGAAACAGCCGCTCAATCATGTCATGGATAGTCAGCACGAAGGGTTTGGCTTCGAGCAGATCCAGAAAGTAGGGGGAGCTACTCAGCGTGGGGTGAAACACGTCGAAGTTCTGGCGGCGCAGGGCCCGCCGGGCAGCCTGTTGGTTGACGTACTGAATGATGCGCCACCGCCCGCGAAAAGGCAGGTGGCGGAAAAACTCGTGGTGGCGGGTGTGGCGCCGGTCGTGCAGGTAGAGGTTGTTGCTGAGCACCACGGGCAGCTCCGCGCTCAGGCCGGGACCGGCGTGGTCGAGCAGCTCATGAAAATAGCGCGAGACTCCCCCGAAGTCCTGAATACTGAATATCTGATGGTCGTAGAGAACGTTCATAGCTATACGAGTTCAGTTTCGGGGTCGGGAGAAAAAACCGGGTGGGGCCGGCGCGCCGGGCCCGGGCCCGGCTCAGCAGCTGCTGACATGGTCTTATTGACCCCGTCGGGGCTGGCCAGCCGGGCGGCAAGGCCCGCCAGCAGCCGGTTGACGAGACCTGTCGGCGGGCCGTCGGGGGTAGGCCGGTCCAGCAGGCGCCGCAGGATTTCCCGCAGCTGAGTCGGCGGGGCCAGCCAGGCCAGGGTCAGCAGTACCCCGCCGCCGGTCAGCATTTGCAGCAGCAGCGTAAGCAGCGGGACGCTGCCGGCCGTGCGCAGCCCGTAGCTGACCACCGCCGTACCGCCCGCCACGGCCACCGCTGCCAGCACCCCCGGCCCGTAGGCCCGCAGCACCACCGCCCCCGGTACCGTCAGTACCCGGCGCATCAACAGCAGATAGAATAGCGTCCGGACCACTTCACCCAGTACCACGGCCGCCGCTACCCCCCGCAGGCCATAGGGACTCAGCCCGAAAAACAAGCCGGTCAGAATCAGCATCGTGGCTACGTTGAGGGCGAGCTTGGGCAGGAGCGTGGCCGTGGCATCGCAGACGATACCGGCAAACATCGTAACCAGGCTCAGGGCGAAGGCGAAGCTGATAATCCGCAGGATGGGAACGGCGGCCCCCCACTTCGGGCCCAGCAGCACCTCCACAATTTCGGGGGCGGCTACGGCTGCGCCGGCACAGATGGGCATCACCAGCGCGGCAATCAAGGTGATGCTGCTCAGATACACGCGGCGCAGCTTGGGGCGGTCGGCCTGCACCTGGCTGAAGGAAGGAAAGGCTACTTTGGCCACGCTGGTGGTGAGCAAATACACCGGTAGGCCCACCAGCATCCAGCCGCGGCTGTAGATGCCCAACGCCGTCGCGCCCAGCAGCCGGCCGATCAGCACGGTGTCGAGGGAGCCGTTGATGAACTCGACAAAGCTGATGGCCGACATCCGGCTGCCGTAGGCCACCAGCGGCCGGTAAGCCGCCCAACTGAAGAGCAGGCGCACCGAGTGCCGCACCGCGCCGTAGCTGAGCACCGTAATCAGCAGGCCCTGACCCAGCGTAGCACCTACCAGCGCCCACACGCCGTAGTCCTGCCAGGCCAGCACCAGGCCCAGCCCGGCGTAGCTCAGCACGTAGGAGATAACCTCAATGATGGCCAGCGTGCGAAAGCGCATCTGCCGCCGCAGCAGGCTCAGGGCCGTGGCGTTCAGGCCGGTCAGAAAAATGCTGATGGCCAGCACCCGTACCACGGGTAGCACTTCCGGCTGCCGCACCAGGCTGGCCGCCAGCGGCGCCCCCACGGCCAGGAGTCCGGCAAATACTGCCCCCAGCAGAAGGGAGGAGGTGAAAGCCGCCCGGACGTCAGTAGCGCTTAGCTCGGGTTTCTGGATGATGGCCTGCTCCATCCCCATCTGGGCGAAGTAAGTGCCGAAGCGCAGCACCACGCCGGCCAGGGCCACCAGCCCGAACGCGGCCGGGCTGAGCAGTCGGGCCATCAGGGCCGAGTAGCCCACCTGCAGCACCGCGTTGGTCACGGTGGCCGCCGTCGTCCATTTCACCCCGTGCACGGTGGCCGAGGTCAGGTTCTGGGGGTGCGCCATTAGAGTGGGATTGGGACAGGGAGAGGGTCGCAGGTAAGGCAACAGGGCGGGACAGCTTACTGACCGTAGGCGTAGGCCTTTTCCTTGTAGCGGTACTCGTATGTTTTAGTGAAGCGCACGTCGTTGATGATGATGTAGAGCTGCTTGATCTTCTGCTCCTGGTGTAGCTCGTTGATCTGGCTGACCAGTCCTTTGTCGGTGTAGTTCTGGCGCACCACGTACACGTTAGCCTCCAGATGGCGCAGCAGGACAAAAAACTCGGCTACGTAGCCCACGGGTGGCGTGTCGACCAGCACGTAGTCGTAGTCGGCGCGCAGCCGGGTGAGCAGGGCCTCCATGCGCGGAGTTTCCAGCAGCTCGGTAGGATTGGGCGGGATAGGCCCGCAGCAGAGCACGCTCAGGTTGCGCACGCCGCTATCGGCCACGCAGTCCTCCAGCGGGCTCAGGCCCATGAGGTAGGAAGCCAGCCCATGTTGCGGGTGCGGGCTGAGGCCGAAATAGCCGGCGATGGTGGGGCGGCGCAGGTCGCACTCCAGCAACAGCACGCGCCGGCCGCTCTGGGCTATTTCGGCCGCCAGATTTACCGCGCAGAAGGTTTTGCCTTCGCCCGGTACCGACGAGGTGACGCCGATAATCTTCTTGTCGAGGCCCGCCGAGAGGTACTGCAGGTTCACCCGGATCGAGCGAAACGATTCGGCAATGGGCCCCTTCGGATTGTCGAGCATATGCTCTTTGTCGGCGCTGGAGCCGTGGGCTACCACCCCCAGCATGGGAATGGCCGTGATGCGCGACAGATCTTCTTTCCCCTGAATGAGCCGGTTGGTTTTGCTGAGCAGAATAGTGAGGGCAAAAGGAAAGCCCAGGCCGAGCATAAAAGCCAGCAGCAGGGCCATCAACGGTTTGGGTGACGATGGGCCGGTCCCGCTCATGGCGGCCCGGTCGATTACCTTCTTATCGGTGGCGTTGGTGGCCAGGGCAATAGCGGCTTCGGCCCGCTTCTCCACCAGGAAGTTGTAGTTCTTATCGTTGAAATCACTCTTGTTTTTGAGCGACGCCAGCTGGCGCTCATTTTCGGGCATGGCATTGATCGTGCCCTGCACCCGGCCCAGCTCCTGGTTCAGGTCGCGCAGGGCGATGTCGGTGACGCGAATCATGTTTGTCAGCGTCTGCATCAACGACTGCTTAGCGGTGCGGATCCGCTCGTCGAGCACCGTTACCAGCGGGTTGGTCGTGCTGGCATTCACGCCCAGGGCGGCCCGTTGGCTGTTCAGGTCCGTGAGCTGGAGAATCAGGTTATTCACGGCCGGATCTTCGATGCCCACGCTGCTCGGGGACGCCACCTGCGCTGCCTCCTGGTTGGCGCGCAGATAAGCCAGCATGCTCTGGTAGTATTTCCGGCTGGTAGCCGCTTTGGCCTGACGCATTTGCAGCTCACTTTGCTGCCGGATGCCTTCACTGGACTGGACGCCCACGTCCACCACGCCCCGGGCGGAACGGAAGGAGCTCAACGCCGCCGCGGACTGCTGCTGGGAGGTGGCGAGCTTACCGATTTCCTGATCCAGAAAGTCCACCGTTTTGAGGCCGATAAGGTTTTTCTCCCGGAGGTCATCCTCAATAAAAACGGCCATCAGCGTATCCAGAAACTGAGTTTCCTTCACCGGTACTACTCCTTTGAGGGCCAGCTCCACGATGCGCGAGTCGTGGTCGAGGGGGCGTACGGCCAGGAATTTCTGGTAGTCAGTAACCAGCGTGATCTGGTCGTTGAGCTGGAAGTAGTAGTGCTCGTGGACCAGGTCGGCGGGGTAGCCCGGCTCGGCCTGAAGCACGACGGTGAGCAGCGGATGCCGCAGCGTGTCGCCGGCGGCCACGGTCTGATCGATGTTTATGCCCAGTACGTCGCGGACCACCTCCCCCGTGGGCAGGCTGTAGAGCTGGCCGTGCTTGGCCTGGGCCCTGACCCGAAAGCGGCCCCGCGGTAGCGGCGTCACATCGATGCGGGTATCAGCCAGCTGGGGTACGGTCAGATCAGGGATAACCTGGAAGGGCATTGCCCCCGCGGGCCGTTCCCGTACTTGCAGGTCCCCGATTTTATTGATCCAGGAGTGCGGTACGGCGTAGTAAGATACCGTAAACGGGAGCCGCGCCAGCGTGCGTTTTACCATGTCGGCCGAGCGTAAGAGCCCGATTTCGTCCTCCATCTTCACGCCCTTCTCCTTTACCTCCAGAATCTGCAGCAGCTCCTGGGCCCGCTTCGACCCCGACCCCTGATTTCCCAGCAGCATCGAAGCCCGGAAGTCATACACCGGGGACTTCACCTGCAGATACAGAAAAGCCAGCGTGCAGGTCAGCACCAGCGACCCCACAAACAGTGGCCAGCGGTTGCGAAGCTTGAAAAACAACTCGTGCAGGTCAAGTTCGTCGGAGGAAGAGGAGCGTTGTTCCATGCTGAAGGAGTAGGAAAGGGCGGCGCTAGAGTAGCTTGACGTAGTTGAGAACCAGCACCACGGCGGAGATGCCGGCGAATACTATTCCCAGATTGTTGGCATTTGCCCGGCCCGCCCGCGCCTGAATCGGTTCCACGTACAGGGCATCGTTGGGCAGCAGGTAGTAGTAGCTGGAGCGCAGCAGGTTGGGGTCAGTCAGATTGAGGAGCACCACTTCTGAGCCGGTAGCCGTCTGCCGGATCAGCTTCACATTCTGGCGGTTGCCGAATTCGGTCAGGTCGCCGGCCAGGCCCAAGCCTTCGAGCAGCGTGGCCTGGGCGTTATAAACAAAGTAGCGGCCGGGGTTCTGCACCTCGCCCAGCACCGTGATTTTGAAGCTGAGCAGCTTCACCAGCACGTTGGCATCGCGCACGAACTTGCCGACCTGCTGCTGAATATGGGCCTGGGCCTCTTCCAGGGTCAGGCCCGTCACCTTCACCTTGCCCACCGTGGGCAGGTTGATGAAGCCGTCCACATCGACCGAGTAGCCGGAGAGAAACAGGGTGCTGGGGTCGCCGCCGGCCAGTATGTTGCGGGTATCGGTGATGTTGAACATGTCGTTGAGTACCGTCTGCACACTTTGCACCCTAATGCTGAGCACGTCGCTGGATTGGAGACGGTAGGGCCGCGGCTCGTTGAGCACGGTTACCGCGGCGGTGGTGGAGTAGGCCGGACTTTGCAGATAGGGCAGCGTCCGTTGGGCCACGCATCCGCTAAGCCATGCGGTGGCCAGCAGCAAGCAGAGATACGCGCAGAAACGAAAGGGTGGACCCATAGTGGTAGAGGTATGGTAGCGAAATCAGCCGCTGAAGCAGACCGGCCGGAACAGCCTAAAAACAGCCGATGCAAGCAGCGCAATGGAAAATACCCGGTTATAGAGTATTTTCATAAACGTATTGGATTGAGTTGGTAATATCAAGCATAATTTAAATTATTCTGATAATTTATTGTATTGCATAGGGAGAAATTGATCCGGTTAGTATTTCCTTCACCTGGCCCAGCCGGTTTTATCCGACCGGTGCTCCGGAACCCCTTACCTTCGCCGCCCCTCCCACCGCACCGTGCGCGTTCATGAAAATTCTGCTGGTTGAAGATGAGCCGAAAGTGGCGTCATTTCTACACAAGGGCCTCACTGAGCAGTCGCATAGCGTCGACACGGCTGCTGACGGGCTCACCGGCATGCGCCTGGCGCTGGGAAATAGCTACGACCTGATCATTCTTGATAATCTGCTGCCTGGTTTAAGTGGTCTGGACGTGTGCCGGCAGGTGCGGGCCCTGAACAGCAAAGTGCCTATTCTGATGCTCACGGCCCTGGGCGAAACCGATGATAAAATCCGGGGCCTCGATGCCGGAGCTGATGACTACCTGGTTAAGCCCTTTGCCTTTCAGGAACTGCTGGCCCGGATCCGGGCCCTGTCGCGCCGGCGTCAGGAAGCACCGGCTGCCGACGCTATACTCCAGCTGGCCGACCTCACCCTGAGCCCGGCCCGGAAACTGGTGCAGCGGGCCGGGCAAACCATTCAGCTCACGGCCCGCGAGTTCGCTCTGCTCGAATACCTGCTCCGCAACCAGGGCCGGGTGGTGTCACGGGTGGATATTCTGGAACACGTCTGGGAAACCAGCTTCGACACCGGTTCCAACGTTATCGACGTCTACATCAACTTCCTGCGGAAGAAAGTAGATAAGGATTTTACGCCCAAGCTGATTTACACGCTGGTGGGAATGGGGTACGTCATGAAGGAAGAGGTTTAGCCGGGGCAGCGGCCCCCACGGTTGGCACTGCCCCGGCGTAGGCTCAGCGTACCTTATCCTCGTGGCGAAGTAGGGGGCGGGGCTTGCCCCCGCCCGTCGTTGCCACAAGGATACCTGGGATTGAGGAGCAGGGGTGTTGCCCGGTACCCGGCCTGCAGACTGGCGTCAGCCCGGATCCCCGTTCCTACCTCAGCCCCTCAGCACATTATCCCCATCGTATGACCATCCGAACTCGTCTGGCCTGGCAGTTTGCGGCAATTCTGGCCGTTACCCTGCTGCTGTTCTCCGCTGTCATTTACTTTTTCACGTATCAGTCGCGGCGCAGTGCCTTCACCGACAGCTTGTTTGTGCGCGCCCGGGTCGTGGCCCACGTCTATCTGGATGGCACTAACCGGGGCAGTGAGGAAAGCCGGGCTTCGTACCGGCGCTACCTGCGGCAGTTCTACCGTACGCTGCCCGAAGAGGAAGTGCGGGTATTCGACCGCCACAACAAGGAAGTATTCTACGAAGGGCAGGGCCCCCGGCATCCTGTACCGCTGGCGTTGCTGAGGGCGATACGGCGGGTCGGCAGCCACATTGAGGAGCAGCACGACTACCACCAGATCATCGGGCTGCGCTACCGCGATGCCCGCCGCGGCGACTTCGTGATCATGGCCGCGTCGCTGGACGCCGACAGCCGCTCGAATCTGCGCACGCTACGGCAGGTGCTGGCCGGGGGGCTGTTCAGCTCCCTTATTATCGTGGGCATCGGCGGCTGGTTTTTTGCCCGGCAGGCCCTGCGGCCCATGCAGCGGATTGTGCAGGAAGTGGATACCATTTCGGCCTCCGATTTGCACCGCCGCCTGTCGGAAGCCGACGGTCAGGATGAAGTATCCCACCTGGCGCAGCGCTTTAATAGTTTGCTTAACCGACTCGAAACGGCCTTTGCCGGCCAGCGGACCTTCGTGCGTGATGCTTCCCACGAGCTACGGACCCCGCTTACGGTACTCATTGGTGAGCTGGAGGTGGCCCTGTTGCAGCAGCAGCGGAGCCCCGTCGAGTACCGGCGCGTGCTCCAAAGCACCCTCGACGCCGCGCGCCTGCTCAAAGACCTCACTAATGGGCTGCTCCAGATTGCCCGCGCCTCCGACGACCCTTCCCAGGTGCCCTTAAAGCCAATTCAGCTCGATGAGCTGCTGCTGCAGGCCCACGAGGAAGTACAGCGGCGTCAGCCCACCTGCCGCATCGACCTGGAATTTGGGGAGCCGGCCCCGGGACGGGAAACCCAACCCTTTCTGGTAAGTGGGAACGAGCCCCTGCTATTGGTGGCCTTGCTGAACGTAATTGAGAACGCCTGCAAGTTTTCCCGCGACTCCAGTCAGCCCATCCTGGCCCTGCTCTCTATCGTGAAAAATACCGTGCGGGTAGAAATCCGGGACCAGGGGGTAGGCATGAGCGCCGCCGACCGGGAACAGGTGTTCGTACCGTTTTTCCGGGCCGAAACGGTCCGCACCGTACCGGGGCACGGTATTGGTCTGCCGCTGACGGCCAAGATAATGGCGCTGCACGGCGGCTCAGTGCGGATAGCCAGCAAGTTGGGGGAGGGCACGCAGGTAACGCTGGAGCTACCCGCCGCGCCGGGCTAAACCGCCCCGGATACTACTTTATGACTGCGCGTTATGACTCCTGGAGCAGGCCGGTTTGGCCCGCCCTGGGATTGGTCAAACCAAGCCCTGCCGCGCCTGGGTGAGCGGTACGAGGGTTTTAATTTCCTTTTAACCCGTTTTTAACGCTGTCTTAACCCCCCGGCCGTACACTTGTATCCCACTCTGGCCCGTCGCTGCTGTTAGCCGATGGGAGTCAGGGCTGATTTTCCTGCTTTATGGTAAAAAACACTCCGGCTCACAGCGCCGATACTGCCACGGCACCTGCCGTAAGCTACTGGCAAACTATTGCCAAAGACGCCCCGGCAGGGCTGGTGGTCTTTCTGGTCGCCTTGCCGCTGTGCCTGGGTATTTCGCTGGCTTCGGGGGCTCCATTGCTCTCGGGCATAATTACGGGTATTGTAGGCGGCGTGCTGGTGTCCTGGGTGAGCGGGTCCCAGCTAAGTGTAAGCGGTCCGGCGGCTGGCCTGACGGCCATCATGCTTACGGCTATCAGTACGTTGGGCTCATTTGAAGCGGTCCTGGCGGCCACCGTCCTGGCGGGCGTGCTGCAGCTGGTGCTGGGCTTTTTGAAGGCGGGCATCATTGGCCTGTACTTTCCCTCGTCGGTCATTCGGGGGATGCTGGCCGCTATTGGCCTGATCCTGATTCTGAAGCAGATTCCGCACTTTTTCGGGGCCGATACGGATTACTTCGAGGATATGGACTTTCTGCAGTTCAACGGGCAGAATACCTTCTCCGCCATCGTGGCTTCTACTAATGCCATCAGCTGGGGCTCCGCTTTGATTGGCTTGGTTTCGTTGGTAGTTCTGATAATCTGGGATAGTAAGCCGGTGAAAAGCGTGCCGCCGCTGAAGCTGATACCCGGCGCGCTGGTGGTAGTAGCGGTTTCCATTGGCCTGAACCTATTGCTGATGAACGGGGCTCCCCACCTGCAGGTCCGGGCCGAGCACCTGGTGCAGCTGCCCGCTATCGGCTCCTTCGCCGACCTGACCCGCGAACTGGCATTCCCCGACTGGTCGGCGCTGGGCCGGGGCCGCACGTATATCGTGGCTTTCACCATCGCCATCGTGGCTTCGCTGGAAACCCTGCTCAGCGTGGAAGCCGTAGATAAGCTTGACCCCCACAAGCGACACACTCCCCAGAACCGCGAGCTGAAGGCCCAGGGAATTGGCAACATTGTCAGCGGCCTGATTGGGGGCCTGCCTTTGACGGCCGTTATCGTGCGGAGCTCCGCCAATATCGACGCCGGCGGGCAAACCAAGGTAGCCGCATTTATTCACGGGTTGCTGCTGCTGGTCAGCCTGCTGGTCTTGTCGTCGGTGCTGAACCTGATTCCGTTGTCGGCCCTGGCGGCGGTGCTGCTGCTGGTGGGCTTCAAGCTAACCAAGCCGGCCCTGTACCGTACGCAGTGGCAGCTGGGCTGGGAGCAGTTTCTGCCCTTCTTCATCACCGTGGTAGCCATTTTGTTCACCGACCTGCTGAAAGGCGTCTGCGTAGGCCTGGCCATCGGGGTGTTCTATATCTTGAAAGCCAACCTGAACTCGGCTTACTATTTCCACCACGAGCCCAGTAGCCAACCCAACGTGCTGCACGTAAAGCTTAGCGAGCACGTTTCTTTTTTGAACAAAGCCAGCATCATCACCACTATGGAGCGGTTTGCGCCCGGCACTCATGTCATTATCGATGGCACCGACTCGGCCGTTATTGATTACGACGTGCTGGAGGCCATTGAGAACTTTCGCCTCGCGGCTCCCGAGCGCGGCATTGAGGTGGAGCTGCGCGGCATCCGGCAGGTAGAAGCGCTGGCGCATTAAGTCGGTTGCCGGTTCCGCGTTGCCGGTTGCTGGTTTTGAGTTGATAACTGAATCCGCGGGCAATCGGCAACGCGCAGCTGGCCCCGCAAACCCTGAAAACGCTGAAAAAAAATGAAAAAAATACTTGATAATAACCGCAAGTGGGTAGAATCCAAGCTTGCCGAAGACAGCGACTATTTCAATAAAATGGCCAAGGGCCAAAAGCCGCGCTACCTGTTCATCGGCTGCTCCGATTCGCGGGTGCCGGCCTCGGCCATCACCGGCACCGAGCCGGGCGAGATGTTCGTGCATCGCAACATCGCCAACCTGGTGGTGCACTCCGATATGAACCTGCTGGCCGTAGTGCAATATGCGGTAGAAGTGCTGGAGGTAGAAATTATTATGGTGGTAGGGCACTATGGCTGCGGCGGCGTGGCGGCGGCAGTTTCCAACAAGCAATACGGGCTTATCGACAACTGGCTGACCCACATCAAGGACGTGGTGCGCCTGAACGAAACGGAGTTCCTGCGCATCCGCGACAAAGAGCAGCAGCTGCGCCGCCTGGTTGAGCTCAACGTGATTGAGCAGGTGCGCAACCTGGCCAGCACCAACATCATCCAGAACGCCCGCAAAGGCCCCAACCCGCCCGACCTGCACGGCCTGGTGTACGATATTCACGATGGCCTGCTCCATGATCTGGAAGTGCAGACCGATACGCTCGACGAGTTTATGCACATCTACAGCGTGGAAGCCACGAATCATGCTGAGAAAGTAGCTGAAGGAGCCCGGGAAGGCAAGGTGGCCGAGCAGAAAGAACCCGAGACCAAGCCGGCCACCAAGCCCCGGAAGGACGATGAGCCTTCGGCGATGCCCAAAGCCAGCTAACCGCCCAGGTCCGGTTATCGGACTTGGATTTGTCGCTAAGTATGGTCAGCAATGCCGCGGCTCCTGGCTGCGGCATTGCTTTTTAGCCGCAAACGGGAGCGGCCAAAGTCGGCTTCGGGTCGCGCTTCTCCCGTACTCCAGGTTCAAGCCACTTCTGCTGCCATGAACGCCATCTACTACCCCCAATACGGCTCCGCCGACGTGCTCCACTACGGCGAGCAGCCCACGCCCACGCCCAAAGCCGACCAGATCCTGGTGCGCGTACGGGCCAGCAGCGTCAACCCCGTCGACTGGAAGATTCGCAGCGGCGGCCTGAAGCTGCTCACGGGGCAGAATTTTCCCAAAATCCCGGGCCGCGACGTGGCCGGCGAGGTAGCCGCCGTGGGCCACTCCGTGACGCGCTGCAAAGCCGGCGACCGGGTGTATGGCATGGCCGGGGGCATCGGCGGGGCCAACGCCGAATATGCCCTGCTCGATGAGCGCAACTTCGCCTTCATCCCCGAAAAGCTGAGCTTTGCCGAAGCCGGGGCCGTGCCGCTGGGGGCGCTCACGGCGTTGCAGGGGCTGCATCATCACGGGCAGCAGCTTTCCGGCGACCGGGTGCTCATCAACGGGGCCTCGGGCGGCGTGGGCACCTTCGCCGTGCAGATCGCCAAAGCCCTCGGCGCGGGCGAAATCACCGGCGTGTGCGGCCCCGACAACGCGGAACTGGTGCGCGGCCTCGGGGCCGACCGGGTGCTGAACCACCACGAGCACGACTTCACCCACGACCTGAGCCGCTACGACCTCATTTTCGATGCCGTAGGCAAGAGCAGCTACCTGGCCGCCCGCCCCGCCCTGCGCCGCAACGGCCGCTACGTAACCACCGCTCCCGAGCCCAAAGATACCCTGACCGGCACCCTGGCCGCCGCCTTCTCCGACAAAAAAATGAGCGTGTTCCTGGCCGCCAACCGCGGCATGGATCTGGCCCTGATTTCGGCCTGGCTGCAAGCCGGGACCCTGCGCCCCATCATCGCCAGAACCTTCCCGCTGGCCGAAACCGCCGCGGCGCATCGCCTCAGCGAAGAAGGCCGGGTGGCGGGCAAAATTGTGCTGATGGTGGAGTAGGGGAGCTGGCTTGGCTATCGAAATCCGCCTCAGCTGGTTGCCGTCTGTTGGCATTGCCGAAACGGGGTAAAAACGCGAAATACCGCGTTTTACCCCGTTTCGGCAATGCCGGAAACGACCTTTTTGCGCCGTATCTTTGTTGATTCCCGGCTGACTCAGATCAGCGAAATCAGCGTTATAATCAGCGAAAGTCAGTGATAGTTTGCATTGCCGAAAAGCCCAGCGTAGCCCGCGAAATTGCCCACGTACTCGGGGCCAGCCGCAAGATGGACGGCTACTTCGAGGGCAACGGCTACCAGGTCACCTGGACGTTCGGGCACTTCTGCCAGCTGCGCGAGCCGGAAGACTACCGCCCCGAGTGGAAGCGCTGGAGCATCCACGACCTGCCCATGATGCCTGAGCAGTTCGGCATCAAGCTCATGCGCCGCGACGATGGCGTAGTGCGGCAGTTCACGGTGATAAAAAACCTGCTGGCCAACGCCGAAGAAGTGGTGAACTGCGGCGACGCCGGGCAGGAGGGCGAGGTGATCCAGCGCTGGGTGCTGATGGAGGCCAAGTACCGCAAGCCCTTCAAGCGCCTCTGGATTTCGTCGCTCACCGAGGAGGCCATCCGCCAGGGGTTCGCCAACCTGCGCGAGGGCTCGGAGTTCGATAACCTCTACCAAGCCGGCAAAAGCCGCGCTGCCGGCGACTGGCTGCTGGGCCTGAACGCCACCCGTCTGTTCACCCTTAAGTATGCCGCCGGCCAGAAGCAGGTGCTCAGCATTGGAAGGGTGCAGACGCCCACGCTAGCCCTGCTGGTAGACCGCTACCATGAAATCCAGAACTTCCGGCCCGAGCCCTACTGGGTTTTGCGGACGGAATACCGGGGCACGATGTTCAGCCACGTGGCCCCGCTGAAAAAGGGCAAAGACGAGGATGAGCCCGACGAGCAGGCCCGCCTGAAAGCCCGGGGCTACTTCGTGAGCCAGGAAGAAGCCGATGCCGCTATGGCCGCCGTGAAGGACGTGCCGCTGACCGTGACGGGCGTCGAAATCAAGAAAGCGCTGGAGTCGCCACCCTCGCTGTTTGACCTGACCTCGCTGCAGGTGCAGTGCAACAACCAGCTGGGCCTCTCGGCCGAGGACACGCTCAAAACCGTGCAGGCGCTCTACGAGAAGAAGGTAGTCAGCTACCCGCGGGTAGACACCACCTTTTTGCCCGACGACCAGTATCCCAAGATTGCCGGGATTATGAAAGGCCTGGGGGCGTACAGCGGCCTCACGCAGCCGCTGCTGGCCGCCAGGATTAAGAAGAGCCCCAAGGTTTTCAACAACAATAAAGTCACCGACCACCACGCCATCATCCCGACCGGGGCCAGCGCCGGCGGGCTGGGCGGCACCGAAAGCAGCGTCTATGATATCATCGTGCGCCGCTTCCTGGCCGCGTTTTATCCCGACTGCGAAGTCAGCAACACCACCGTGACGGCCGAGGCTGCCGGCCATCCGTTCCGCGTCCGGGGCCGTCAGATTCTGAGCCCCGGCTGGCGCATCGTCTACGGCGACCCGGCGGCCCAGCAGGCCCCCGCCACCGCCAAAGCCGCCACCGAAGGCGACGACGACGTGGTGAGCACCGTGCTGCCTTCGTTCGGGAAGGGCGAAAGCGGCCCCCACAAGCCCCGCCTCGACCAGAAAGTAACCCAGCCCCCGCGCGAGTACACCGAGGCCATGCTGCTGCGCGGCATGGAAACGGCCGGCCGCAATATCGACGACGAGGAAATGCGGCAGGCCATGAAGGAAAACGGCATCGGCCGGCCTTCCACCCGCGCTGCCATCATCGAAACGCTGTTCAAGCGCGGCTACATCCGGCGCGAAAAGAAGCGTATTCTGCCCACGCCCACCGGCGTGGAGCTCATCGGCCTGATCCGCAACCCCACCCTGAAATCGGCGGAGCTGACGGGGCAGTGGGAGCGGAAGCTGCGCCAGATTGAGGCCGGCAACCTGGACTCGGGCCTGTTTCTGGATGAGCTCAAAACCCTGGTGCGCGAAATGGTGGATGAAGTGAAGCAGGACGGGTCGCGTCGCTACATCACCATGGCCGGCAATGTCTCGGAGGTCACGGCGGCCAAGCCGGCCGCGGCCCCTAAGCCCGTGGTAGCGGCTACTCCGGCTATTGCCGGCAGCCTGGGCAGTTGCCCGGCCTGCAAGGCGGGCCACGTGCTGAAGGGTAAAACGGCGTTCGGCTGCTCCCGCTTCCGCGAAAACTGCCAGTTCCGCCTTCCCACCCGGTTCGAGGACAAGAATCTGACGGATAAGCAGGTTTTCGCGTTGCTCACCAAAGGGCGCACCCCGGTTATCAAGGGCTATTTCGACGCGGCCGGCAACAAGTTTGACGCTGCCGTGCGCCTCACCCCGCAGCACGCGCTGGAGCTGGTGCGCGCCGCCGAAAGCAAGCCCACCACCGCCGCCGACCCCGGCCAGATTCCGTGCCCCGTGTGCAAGCTGGGCACTATGCTGAAGGGCAAAGCTGCCTGGGGCTGCTCCCGCTTCCGCGAGGACTGCCAGTTCCGGGCGCCCTTCGAGTGGGGCGGCAAAACCCTGAGCGAGGTGCAGATCAATCAGCTGCTGCGCAAGGGCAAGACCGGCGTCATCCGCGGGTTCGTGTCGGCCCGCACCGGCGACCGGTACGCGGCGTCCTTGCAGCTCAGCGCGGAGGGCCGGATTGAGCCGGTTTTTGAGCCGGGGTAACGGGCGCGGGGCCGGCCGCTACACGTCTGCCAGCCGTCGGGCCGGGATGGGCAGGACGCCCGCTGCCGTGCCAAAAAGGAGCCCGGAGCTGCACGGTGCCCAAAGCATACCAGCCGGGGAAACGATACCGGTGTTGGGGTAAGGGCGCCTCCGCCTATATTTGCTGCCTGCCCCGCCAGCCTTACCTTGAGTAAGGCTCTGCTGGCTAAAACCGAGGCCTTTGCTCACTGCCTATATATTTTCTGAACCAGATGCGTGCTTCCCGCTTTTTTGGGCTTTTGCTGACTTCCGCCGTCGCGTTGCAGGCCGCCGCCCAGACCGTGGGCGCCCCCGCCCCGGCCGGGCTGCCCGACCCGGCCACCATGCCGCTCGGGGCCCAGGTGCAGGAGTTTTTCACCCACCTGCTCGACCCCGCCGGCTGGCCCCCGCGGTGGCACTGCGGCCGCTGGACCGACTTTCACGGCTGGGTCTACATCATCGCCGACCTGCTGGTATGGGCGGCCTACGCGGCCATCCCGTTCCTGCTGGTGCAGTTTATCCGCAAGCGCGCCGACGTGCCCTTCGACCGGCTGTTCTGGCTGTTTGCCCTTTTCATTGTGGCCTGCGGCAGCACCCACCTGCTCGACGCGGTGATGTTCTACCTGCCCGTGTACCGGCTCAGTGCCCTGGTGAAGGTGTTTACGGCCGTGGCTTCCTGGGGAACGGTGTTTGCCCTGATACGGGTATTGCCCCGGGCCCTGAGCCTGCGCACCCCGGCCCAGCTCGAAGCGGTGGTGCAGGAGCGCACCAGCGAGCTGCACACGGCCAACCAGGAGCTGCGCCGCGCCTACGACGACCTGGAAACGAAAGTCACGTTCCGTACCCTGGACCTGGAGCGCGAAGCGGAGCAGCTGCGGGCCGAAAATGCCCGGCTGCGCTCGGCAACCAGCTAACTACGTTCGATTCCTATTTTACTGCCCGTGCCGGAAACGCTACTCTACGACGTGAATCTACAAACGTGCCCCGACGCGTGGCTGCACGGGCATTGGCGGCAGCGTCGGCGGGGGCCGGGGGCCGATACCGTGTTTAGCCGGGCGGAAGAGTGGCAGCTTTATCCGACGGGTGTGCTCCAGCTACTGGGCACCGCCGGGCAGCACGCCGGGGGCTGGCAGGTGGAGCGCGACGCCCGCCTGGGCCGCCCGTACCTCACGCTGGTCCTGCCGCAGGAGCAGTCCCGCGCCCTGATCACGCGCCTGCAGCGCGCGCCCGACGGGCGGGCCGCAGCCATCACGCTCTACCTTGCCAACGGCGTAGAGCTGGTGCTGGATTACGTGTCGTCCCCCGAAAGTGGTCGGCCCTAAAAAAACTCAGCCGGCTCACCACTTTCCTTCCCGACGGGTATCGTTGCGCCGGAAAAGCACGTGCGTGTACGGCTGAAGCGCCCCCTGCGGCGGCTGATGCGTTTCCTCGCGGGCGGTGTGCAGCGTATAGCTCGGCCCCAGCAGCGCGGCTATTTCGGCGGTGGTGTAGGGCTGTACCAGCAGGCCGGCGTCGGGCGTCGAAACCGGGGCCGCGGTGGGTGCCCGCACGGCCAGCAGCACCCACCCGTGGGCATCTACCATGTGGTGGAGCAGGCGGCAGTAGGTAGCAATCTGGGCGGGGCTGCGCAGCGTGTGCAGCAGGCCCCGGTCGTGCCAGAGCAGCACGGGGTCCAGCAGGGGCAGGTGTTCGGAGGCAGTTACGTCGTCTACTACCCACAGCACCCGCTCGGCCTGGGCGGACGGCAGGGCCCGGCAGTGCTGGTCGAGGGCCGTGGCGCTGCAGTCGGTGGCAATCAGATTGAAGTAACCCTGGGCCAGCAGCTCGTTGAGAAAGGGCGACAACCCCGAGCCCACGTCTACGATCGGGGCATCAAAGGGCAGGCCCGTTTCGGCGAACAAACTCAGCGAAACGGTGGGGTAGGGCTGGTACCAGCTGCTCTGCTCGGGCGTCCGTTGGGCATACAGCTGGTCCCAGTAAGTAGTCAGCAATGAAGGGGGCATCGTCGGGCCATAAGGGAGTGGACGTATACGGGGCCGGAAAGGGAAGGATATGCAGGAGCTGGAGCCAAAGTGCGGCGTTTCGGTGGGCCGCCGCCAGCGGTTGGGCGTATATTTCCGGCCCGGCCCGGCTACCCATATCCGCAGGCGGCCGGCTTACCTCCCGTCTTATTTCTGCGTTGATGACATCCCGGTTCGGCAAGCTACTGATGGTGCCGGGCCTCGGCCTGCGCGTACCTGGCGGCGTTACCTGGCTGGGCGGGGGCCGTCTGCTGGGCTGGTTTGGCCGCCTGCCCGACGACATCCGTATCGAGCGGCCGGGCTTCCGGTTGTACGCCCCGCTGGCGTCGATGCTGCCGGTGAGTATTGTGGTTAGCTTGGTTACGTGGCTGACGCGGCGGCTGAACTGAACCGTTGGGTAGCTATTTAGACGTTTTCAGCCGGTATTGCAGCCGCAGCACTGCCTGCCGGTGGCGACTGAAGTTGGTAGCGCCGTAGGGCTCCAGCCACAAACCCGTAGCGCCCAGCGGAAAGCTGGCGCTCAGAAAGCCCATCGCTGAACCCGGCGTGTGCCGGGCCAGGGCCACGCCACCCAGTACGGAGCGGTTCCAGTCGGAGCCCAGGCCGGAGCCCAGCGCCAGCCGGCCGGTAGCATTCCCCAGCCCCAGCGGCCCGTTGCCATAATCGGCCTGAACAAACAGGGTGCTGCGCTGGCCCAGCCAAAGCTTTACGTCGGGCTGGATGCTGACGCGGCGCAGCTCCGGCAGCGCCGACTCCGGGGCAAGGTGTGCCAGCTCGCCCACGTGCAGCCCCACGCGTAGCCCATAGCCGAAACCACCGCTGCGGAGCCGGTCGCGCTCGATGTAGGGGTTCACGTCGAACAACGGGTAGCGCGGGCCGTCGTTGGCGTTGGCGGTCAGGAAAGGCCCGCCCGGCAGCAGCGGCTGCGCGTTCACATATTCGCGGCCACTCCAGATGCCGATGCCGTAGGTGGTGCGCCCGGGGGTGTGCCGACTGGGCCGGGTGTAAGCAAAATCGCCACCTATTGCCTGGTAGCGGTGGTAGTAGCCGGCCCGGACGGGGGTTCCGCCCGACCCGGAACAGCCGCCGCTGGGCGTGTAGCTGACGTCCTCATCGTAGCGGCCGGCCACCACGCCGGGCGTGAAAGAGAAGTAGGCCGAATTATCGGATTGAGCGGAATCAGCCGGGGCCTGGCTGGTCAGCACCAGCACCACGCAGGCCAGGCCCAGGGGCAGCGCTACGCGGGCCGGGCGGGTGGCATCGGCGGCGCCCAGCAGCAGGGCGCCGCTTTCGAGCACCACTACCGTCAGAAGCAACGTCTTCACCACCAATATTTCGGGTAAAGTAAGAGCGAAAGGTCCCAGCCAGGCCGTGAGGGCCAGCAGGGCGGCCACCGCCAGCAGGTTGCGCCCGGGGTTTGGCCCCGGAATCTGCTCGGGCGGTAGTGCCGCAAGCCGGGCGCGGTGCAGCAGCCAGCCCCACCCGCCCAACGCCAGCGGAGCCAGCAGCAGCAGTGCCCATTGCACCTGTTTCAGCGCCATGCCACCATGCGTGTGCAAGGCCGCGCCCACCTGCTCGCCGGCCGGGTCGCGCCAGAACTCAATGAGGAAGCGTCCGGTCAGCAGCAGGCCCAAGTGCAGCAGCCGACGACTACCGCCGGGCCAGGCCCGGTGCCGGGTGAGCAGCAGTACCGTTGCTACGGCCGCGCACAGCGCCAGCGAGTACAGCTGCGTGGGATGCACGGGCAGCGACTGGGCCGCCCCAACCGGAATCAGCCCCCGGTACGCCTGCCAAACGTAGGGAAGCGTATGGGGAGCGTAGGTGAGGCCCCAGCTGCCAGCGGTCGGTTCGCCAAAGCAGCAGCCCGTCAGCACGCACCCCACGCACTGTACCGCCAAGGCCGCGCACATGGGCAGCGTAAAGGCATCGAATACGTGCCAGCTGAAGCCAAAGGAGCGCCGCAGCGCCAGCAGCGTCAGGGTGCCGGCCAGGGCCCCGCCCAGCACCGTGCGGGCTTCCGAGTCCGGCCACTGTCCCGTGCTCAGCAGCGCTGACCACTCCGGGCCCGACAACGCCAGCAGCTTGGTGCCCAGAATAAAGGTGAGCGTAGTGCAGGCCAGCAGCACCAGCCAGGTACGCATGGGGTAGTTTCGCCGATGCCCTTCCCAAACCAGCAGGACCAGATTCAGGGCAAATGCCAGCACGTAGAACAGGGTATAGAAATCGTACCCGGAATCAGCCGGTACGGCCCAGCGCAACGGGAGAGGAAGTAGAAAATTCGTCATCGATAATTAACTGCCAGCGTAAATCACGGCCCACCTCTGGCGCGGGAGTACCGCCGCCGCTGGCCAGGCGTGTCGTTGTCCCGAACTTATCCCAAGAATACTAAAAAGCCTGACCATAATTTGTGGCCGTTAGACTTTCTGTTTTGACTTTGCGGGTCGTAAGTAGCTGGATAAAATATGATTATGTCTGAAATGGCAGATGTTGCAGGGCCTTGGGCTGCACACGTTTATATCGATATGATTGTTTTTGGCGGGGAATAAACTGGTTTCGCGGCTTCCCCGAAGAGCTGGTCAGCACCTGCCTGAACCGGGCAACAGCGTTGGGCTGCCTCTTGTCGGTTACGCCGATACGCCGGGTGCCACCGCTGCCGGGTTGCCATACTGCACGATATTTTCCACCATGCCCTTGAAAATAACAAAGTGAAACGGGACCAGCGAGTACCAGTACAGCCGGCCCGCCAGCCCGCGGGGCCGAAACGCAGCCAGCTGTTCCAGCGTGTGGGTGCCGTCGTCGTTGGCCAGGATGCGGAATTGCAGCCAGGCTTCGCCGGGAAGCTTCATTTCGGCATAGAGCAGCAGGCGCCGGCCGGCGCGGTCGGCGACCAGCACCCGCCAGAAGTCGAGCGGTTCGCCGGCGCGCAGGTCGGTGGGGGAGCGGCGGCCCCGGCGCAGACCCACGCCGCCCACGGCCTTGTCCATGAGTCCGCGCAGGCGCCAGAGCCAGTCGACCTTATACCAGCCCCGCTGACCGCCGATGCTCCAGATGTTGCGCACCACATCCTCCGGGGGCCGGGTGAAGGTCAGGGTCTGGCGGTCGGTGAGCATGCCGTGCTGGGGAATCTGGACGAAGTCCATGTAGTTCTGCTCCATCACCCCGCTGCTCAACGCGTCGCTCCAGCTGCTGATAACTTCGTTCTGCTCGATACGGGTGAAGGCCAGGGCCAGTGCTTCGGCATACGTCATGCACGGGTGCCGCAGCACCTGGTCGATGCTGCGCTTGGTGGCCACGATGGTGTCGTTGCGCAGACTTTCCACCAGGCTCTGGGCCAGCGAAAACGTGGTGCGCGTGACCAGAAACAGCCACCACGACGACAGCCGCGGCGTGAGCACCGGTACCGTGACGATGTAGCGCCGGTAGCCGCGCTCGGCCGCCAGGCCGAGTAGCATCTGCTTGTAGGTCAGCACGTCGGGGCCGCCGATGTCGAAGTTCTGCCCCAGGCAAACCGGGTTGTCGAGTACGGCCGTGAGGTAGTGCATCACGTCGCGGATGCCGATGGGCTGGCAGCGCGAGTTCAGCCAGCGGGGCGTCACCATCACGGGCAGTTTTTCCACCAGATCCCGGATAATCTCGAACGAAGCGGAGCCCGAGCCGATAATGATGCTGGCCCGCAACACCGTAAGCTGGGCCCGTTGCGCCTTGTGCAATACTTTTTCTACCGCCTTGCGGGAGCGGAGGTGGGCCGACAGGGCCCGGTCGTTGGCAATGCCGCTGAGGTAGATAACCTGCCTGGCGGTGGTGCGGTCGAGGTAGGCCGTGAAATTCTGCGCCGACTGCTGCTCGGCCCGGAAAAAGTCCCGGTCGTGGCCGCTCATGGAGTGGACCAGGTAGTAGGCCGCGTCCAGATCCGTGGGGAGGGCCGTTAGCGAGGCCGGCTGTAGCAAGTCGGCCTGCACTACCTGCACGCAGCCCTGCAACCGCTCCGGCAGCTCGAAACGGCGCGGGTCGCGCACGAGGCAAACTACGTCGTGCCCGGCTTCAACCAGCAGCGGCAGCAGGCGGCGGCCGATGTAGCCATTGGCACCCGTGAGCAGAATTTTCATTGGCGGGAGAGTCAGATCGGCATGTGAGGAAACAACCCCGGGCGGCCGCAGAAGTTATGGGGCCGGGTTGGGTGCCGATTCGCCGAAGAAGTCTAATGCTTTGGGTTCAAATATCTTATTTGCACATGGTTACAGGATGGTTTCGGCGGGATTTAGGTCTGAAAAGCCCGCAAATGGGGTTGGGAGACGCCGGCGGGGGCGGCTATATTTGGACCTGCTGAATTCCCTCACCTCCTGCTACCAACCGATTCGTTTTATGAAATGCCCCCTGACGCTACTTATCTGTTTGTTCGGCCTGGGGGCCGGGTTGACCAGCTGCGAGGAAAAAGAAACCCCGGAGCCGACCTACTACCGCTTCGACGCGCAGGACCGCGCCTGGCTCACCGCCCGGCCCGGCGACGAGCTGACGTTTGAAAATCAGGCTGGCACGCGCCGCCACTTCCGGGTGGGCAAGGTGGAGGAGCGTGCCCACCTTGCTTCGATCAGCACCACACTGCTGGGCGGCATTGCCCGGGAGTTCTACTACGACGAATGGGCCATGTATCTGGAGCGTACCGACTCGGTGCAGCAGGTGGGCGTAGTTACCTTCACCAAGGCCCGCACCACCGAGTCGGCCGCGGCCACGCTCATGGCCCAGGGCTTCTGGTACGACTACATCGGCCCCGAAACCATTACCGACGGCGTGCAGTGCGAGGTGCTGAACTTCCCGCCCGACCTGAACCGCGCCCCGCTCACCCCGCTTACCGTGGGCGGCCAGACGTATCCGGCCGTGCTGACGATGGAGGTGCCCACCCGCCGTGCCGGCCTGTGCACCTACCCGTTCGTCAACCGCACTACCCACGTGTACCGGCTGCAGTATGACCGGCACGCGGGCATCGTGCGCATGGAAAGCATTACCGGCGAAGTGTGGAGCCGGGTGCCCTAGGGTGGGGCGAGGCGGCGGAAAGCGGGGCTTTGTGGTAGCTTTGCGGTCGTCCTTCCTTGCTCCGCTCCGTATGCCGGCTTCTATTTCGTCCCGTTTCTGGCTGTGGTTGTTTGTGCTGGTGCTGGGTGCGAGCCTCTTTGTGGGCCTCGGCAGCTGGGGCGTGCTGGAAAGCAGTGAGGCCCGCTACGCCGAAATAGGCCGCGAAATGCTGACCGGCCACGACTGGCTGCACCCGCGCCTGCTCGGCATTCAGCACTTCCATAAGCCCCCGCTCACCTATTGGCTCACGGCGGCGGGGCTGGCGCTGGCCGGCCCCACGGCGTTGGGCGTGCGGCTGCTACCGGTGCTGGCGGTGCTGGGGCAGATTGGATTAGTATATGGCCTGGGCCTGCTGCTGTTCGCCCAGGACCGGGGCCGCGCCCTGGCCGCCGCCGTGGTCTACGGTACGCTGCCCGTGGTGCTGATTTCGGCTTTGAACGTGACCACGGACGTTTACCTGCAGACGCTGGAGCTGACCGCCACCTACGGCATCCTGCGCTACTATCACGACGGCGGGCGGCGCTGGCTCTACCTGTTCTGGGGAGGGCTGGGGCTGGCCTTTCTCACCAAAGGCCCGGTGGGCTTCGTGCTGCCGCTGATGGCCATTGCGGGGTTTTATTTCCGTGAAAAGCAGGTTCGTCGGCCTTTTACCGGGCATCATCTGCTCGGGTTGGGCCTGTTTGCCCTGCTGGGGCTGAGCTGGTATCTGTATCTGATGGCCGAAAACCCGGCTTTCATCCGGTACTTCCTGTTTCAGCACACCGTGGAGCGGTTTGCCAACCCCGAAACCTTCGGCCGCTCGAAGCCCTGGTGGTTTTACCTGGTGCTGGCCCCGGCTACCAGCCTGCCGTGGTCGGTGGCGCTTATCACGCAGGCCATCCGGACGGGCTGGGCCGACCTGCCCCGGGCCTGGCGCAACGTGCTGCTTTTCTGGGTGCTGCTGCCGCTGGGGTTCTTCTCGCTCTCCGGCTCCAAGCTGCTGCTCTACGTGCTGCCCATCTTTCCGGGCGTGGCGTTGCTCACGGTGTACTATCTGGGTCGGCTGACCGATGCCGCGCTAAACCGCTGGTACATCGGCATCGGGGGCTTCTACGGGCTGGTGCTGGCGGCGCTGTGTCTGCTGCCGGTATTTGTCGGGATGCTGCCCGTGCCGGTGGCCGTAAGCCCCGGCGTCGCCCTGGGGCCGGCGGCCGGAATCATTCTGCTGGTACTGCAGCACGCCCTCTGGGACGAGGTGCGGGTAGCCCCGCGGTTGCTGGTCACCGCCGTCATTTTCACCGCTACTTTGCTGCTTACCGTTAAGCCCATCCTGCGGCAGAATGAGCTGGCCGGCAACAGCACCAGGCCCCTGGCGGAGTGGCTGCGCACCCGGCACCTGGACCAGGGCCTCGTGCTGGTCTATGATGAGCTGCTGCCGTCGTTGGCTTTCGAGCTGGACCAATTACCCATTACGCTCCAGCACGACAATCATCAGGCAAGGCGCGAAACCCAGTTTGAGGTTCCCAACAGCTGGCACCGGCTGCTGGTCGATGTTAACGATTCAACCCAGCAGCCCTACCTGAAAAGCTTGCTGGCCCAACACCCCGTGCTGGTTGTGAAAGGCGAGCTGGAGCCGTTCCGGGCCTGGATGCTGCCTTACTTCCCGCAGCAGGAGCGAATCGGCCCCTGGACTATCTACTACAGCGTTTGGCGATGACCCCGCGCCCGGGGAGCGGGGCCGGGGGTTGGGCTACCCGATATACACGGCCTCGGCTTTCTCCCGCAGGTTATAGTTGGAGGCCATTACCTCGCCGTAGGCGCCCGTGGAGCGGATAACCACCAGGTCGCCCCGCTTGGTTTCGGGCAGGGCCACTTCCCGCCCAAACGTGTCCGACGACTCGCAGATGGGGCCTACTACGTCGTAGAGGTACCGGGAGCCCTGACTGCTCAGGTTCTGAATCAGGTGGAAGCTGTCGTAGAGCGCCGGCCGGATCAGCTCGGTCATGCCCGCGTCGAGGATGGCGAAATTGGTTTGCTGGCTGCGTTTGACGTACAAAACCCGACTCACCAGCGCCCCGCTCTGCCCCACAATGGCCCGGCCCAGCTCGACGTGAACCCGCTGATTGGGCCGGCGCACGAGGTGCTGCTCAAACACCCGGAAGTAGGCCTCAAAGTCCGGAATCGGGTTGGCGTCGGGCGCATAGTAGTCGATGCCCAGGCCGCCGCCCACGTTGAGGTGGGGCAGGTGGTGGCCGCGGCTTTCGAGCCAGGTTTGCAGCTCATTCAGCTTGCGGCTCAGCTCGGCGAAAACCCCCAGGTCGGTAATCTGGGAGCCGATGTGGGCGTGCAGCCCCACCAGCTCCAGGTGCGGCAGCGTACCGAGCTGGTCGATAACGGCCCCCAGATCCGGCAGGCTGATGCCAAACTTGTTGGCCTCCAGGCCCGTGGTGATGTAGTGGTGGGTGTGGGCATCCACGTTGGGGTTGATGCGCAGCGCCACCCGGGCCCGGCGGCCCTGGGCCCCGGCCAGCTCATTCAGCACCACCAGCTCCTCGGCCGATTCGGCATTGAAGCACCAGATGTCCGCCGCCAGGGCCCGCCGGATTTCCGCGTCCGACTTGCCCACGCCCGCAAACACGATGTGACCGGGCGCGAAGCCGGTGTCCAGGGCCCGCTGCACTTCGGCCCCGCTCACGCAGTCGGCCCCCAGGCCGTGCTGGCGGACCAGGTTCAGGATGGGCACGTTGGCGTTGGCCTTGAGGGCGTAATGCACCTGAATATCGCGCGGCCTGGCGGCCTGCTGCACGGCGGTTAGCGTCCGGGCCAGCAGGCCAAGGTCGTAGAGGTAAAAGGGCGTGTCGCGCGTGGTGGCGTCCGCCGGAAGGGGAAAGGACATTCTTTTCAATGAGCAATGAGCAATGAGCAATGAGCAATGAGCAGGACGCGCGGGGCCGCCTGCCGACCCTAGTGCGTTTCGGCCATCTGCGACTGGGCGGCGGGCTGCCGGAACAGGCCTTCGTTCAGTACGTGCAGGGCGCGGGCTTTGTCGGCGGTGTTGATCAGGATGCTGATGTTGTTGGGCGAGCCGCCGTAGGAAATCATGCGCAGCGGAATATCCTGCAGGGCGTTGAACACGAGCCGGGCCGAGCCGTGGTCGGCCTGAATCAGGTTGCCCACCAGACACACGATGGTCTGGTTCTCATCCACCTCCACGGTGCCGAAGCCGCGCAGCTCCTCCAGGATTTCGGGTAAGTGCGTGGCGTCGTCGATGGTGAGCGACACGGCCACTTCCGAGGTCGTAATCATGTCGATGGAGGTGCGGTGGCGCTCGAATACCTCGAACAGACTGCGCAGAAAGCCGTGGGCCAGCAGCATCCGGCTCGACTTCACCTTGATGGCCACCAGCCCATCCTTGGCTGCCACGGCCTTGATGGCCTCAGTGCCGGTTTTGTCGGAAATCAGCGTGCCGGGGGCTTCGGGCTGCATGGTGTTGAGCAGGCGCACCGGAATGCCGTGCCGGGCGGCGGGCAGGATGGAGCTGGGATGCAGAATCTTGGCTCCGAAATACGCCAGCTCGGCGGCCTCGTCGAACGACAGCTCCCGAATCGGATACGTGCCTTTCACCACCCGCGGGTCGTTGTTGTGCAGCCCGTCGATGTCGGTCCAGATCTGGATTTCATCGGCCTGGGCCGCGGCCCCGATCAGGGAAGCGGAGTAGTCGGAGCCGCCGCGCTTGAGGTTGTCGATGTCGCCCTGGGCATTGCGGCAGATGTAGCCCTGAGTGATGAACAGCTGCTCGGCGGAGTAGGGAGCCAGAACGGTAGCCAGGTGCTGCGCGATATAGTCGGCGTCGGGCTCGTCGTTCTGGTCGAGGCGCATGAAGTCCAGCGCGGGCAGCAGGGTGGCTTTTTCGCCCAGCATCCCGGTGTAGTAGCGGTGAAACAGCAGGGTGCTCAGCAGCTCGCCCTGGGCCAGAATCAGCCGCTCCCCGGCCGCCGACAGCGGGTTGCGCGTCAGCCCGAAGATGCTCTTGAACGAGGCGTCGAGGTGCTGGATGGCTTCGCTGGCCACGGCCGGCTCGGGCAGCAGCTCGCGGGCCACGATGAGGTAGTGCTGGCGCAGAATCTCGATCTGGTAGGTGGCAGCGGTGGTTTCGCCCTCGTAGAGCAGGCGGGCAATACTAACCAGCGCGTTGGTAGTACCCGACATGGCCGACAGCACCACGATGCGCCGCCCGGGGCCTTGAATCAGGGTGGGCAGGGCGCGCATCCGCTCGGCGGTACCGACGGACGTGCCGCCAAATTTGAGAACTTTCATCGGACAGAAGCTGGGAGTTGCACGGAGGGTAAACGGCGGAAGAAGGGCCGCGGGCGGAATAAAAAAAGCGCCGGTCTGGAAGGACCGGCGCTCAATGCTCAAGGGAAGATGGGAGGCTGAGTTGCGACGGTCAGGTCGAGGCTCGTTTCCAGCATTTCTTCCGCAGCGTCGGCATAGCGGCGCGGCCGGCCGAAGCCACCGAACCCGCTGAAGCCGAAAGGAAGAAAGGAGGAGTCATGCCCGGGGAAATGCCGGCCGCCAGGGTTGGCCGAACCGGATTTGCTGCCGCAAGTAAGGGTATCGGCGGTAAACTATTGCAACGGCCCCTTAACTTTTCTCCGGCGGCTGCATCATCCGGGTGAAGCTGCGGGCGGCATTGCTGAACTCCGCGGGTATCCTTACAATGGTCGTGGTATTGTTGTCGATGCCGATTTCCGACAGCATCTGCATCCGGCGCCGCTCCAGGGCCAGGGGGCTGCCCTCCATTTCCTTCGCGCCCTGGGGGAGCTTGATGCCGACTTCCAGCCCGGCCTCGGCCTTGATGATACGGGCCCGCTTTTCGCGGATGGCTTCGGCCTCCCGGGCCATGGCCCGCTGCATGAATGCGGGGATTTCCCCGTCCTTGATTTCGACCATCTCAATCTGCCCGCCCCAGGGCGAGGCTGCGCCGTCGACGAGCTGCTGCAGGATGGCGTTGATCTGCCGGCGCGACTTGAGCCCCTCATCCAGCTGGTGCTGGCCAATCGCGTTGCGCAGGGCCGTCACGGCCAGCTGGTACCCGGCCTGGTTGAAGTTGGCCACCTGGATAATGGCCTGGGCCGGGTTCGTAACGCGGAACCAGAGCACGGCATTCACCTTGATGGCACGCTGTCCTTGGTGATGGTTTCCTGCTGCTCCAGCTCCACGGTTTTGGTCCGGATGTCTACCGTGACGCGGCGCTCGATGAAGGGAATAATCCAGTACAGCCCGGGGCCGCGCTGGCCCACGTAGCGCCCTAGCCGAAACACAATGGCCCGCTCGTATTTCTGGGCAATGCGCAAACCCAGGAGCAGGAAAACGACGATAATGGCAACGATAAGAAGCCGGTTCATGGCGGGGAAGAAAAGCAGGAGTTGATTGGTTCGCTCCGGGAGGGGCACCCGCCGTGCCAAGACCAGTAGCTGTCACTGTAGGGGAATGAAGAAGTGGTTTTGGGGGCTTAAAACCGGGTTAATATTCATCGCCGCAGAATTCGAATTAAAGCTATAGCGGTTTCGCGAACGGTGTGGCTGCCGGTCCGGCGGCTACCAGCCGTCGGGCCGGTCGTCGCTTGAGCCATGCCGCCTGAACAGCGTCAGCTAACGGAAACCGGTCCGGCAGCTTTTTCAGCCGCCGGACCGGGTCATACATCGTTTGCGAAACCGCTATAACTGGGTCGACCCAATCCGTGCTCTACCGCACCGGCTTGGGCAGCACCGGCAGGCTCTCGTGGCCCTCGGCGTCCACGCTCACCACGCCGAAGAGGAAGTTGTCCTTGCTGTGGGGCAGGGTGGCTTTCGTATCCGTCACGAAGAACTTCTGCTGCCACTGCGGAGCGCTGGTTTCGCGCATCAGCACGTAGTAGCCGGCTGGTTTTTCGCCGCCCTGGGGGGCTTCCCACTGGAGCTGGGTGCGGTTGGTAAGGTCGGCGGTGAGCACGCCTACGTTTTGGGGGGCGGCGGGGGCCAGGGCCAGGCTGGCCAGCGTAGCCAGGTTTACGCCGGTGTTTTTGCGCAGGTACTGGAAGTCCATGCCCTCGGGCGTGTCACCGTAGGCGCGGCCCTTTTCGGTGCGCAGATCCTGGTGCTGGTGGGTGAAATCCTCGTTCATCTCCGTGAAACGCACCGCCGTAAAACCCTGCTGATTAAAGGGTGTGTGGTCGCCGCCGCGCAGAAACCGGTCGGGGCGGTATTCGAGCACTACTTCGAGGCCATCGACGTACTGTTTGGCCGTGGTCTGGGAGTAGCGGGCGAGCTGGCGCGAAGGCGAGTCGTTTTCGGAGCTGAGCGTGCGCCGCAGCCTGGCTTCGTCGGCCGTTTCATTAGCCGGCACCCCTTCGCTGAACACGCGCAGGTGCTTGTCGTCGCGGATTTCCGGGTCGTGGCCCAGGGAGTTGCCCATGATGTCGTTGTTGAGCATGGCCGTCAGGTTCCAGTTTTCCTTTTTGGCCCGCTTGGCCAGGTAGGTCGAGCCGTAGAGGCCCTGCTCTTCGCCCTGCACGGCCACGAAGATGATGGTGCAGGGGAATTTCTGCCTGCTCATCACCCGGGCCAGCTCCATCACCGCGGCCGTGCCGGAGCCGTCGTCATTAGCTCCGGGCGCGTCGGCCGTGGCGTTCATCACGTCCGTTACCCGCGAGTCGATGTGGCCGCTGACAATGAGGACGCGGGTATCGGTGGGGTCGGTGCCGGGCAGGGTGGCCATCACGTTGGCCATCAGCACGGGCTTGTTGATGCGGCGGCCGTCGGGCCTGATGGTGAACGTATCCTGGGCCACCTGCAGGCGGCCGCCGCTGGCCTTGCCGTACTTGCGGAACTCCTCTTCCACCCAGGTGCGGGCCGCGCCGATGCCGCGCTTCTGGTCCTGGGTATCGCTCAGCGTGTGGCGGGTGCCGAAGCTCACCAGCTTGCGCACGTCCGCTTCCAGGTTTTTAGCCGACAGCGCTTCCACCATCTGCTTGATGGTCGCATCGGGCCTGGTGGTGGGGGCCTTCGTCTGGGCGGCGGCAGTTAGGGAAACGAGGGTAAGAAAAGCGGCAGCGGTGGATTTCATACGGAGGGAATTAGCCAGTCAATAGCAGCGCATCTACGGA
Source organism: Hymenobacter fastidiosus (assembly GCF_039539565.1). Classification (NCBI taxonomy): domain Bacteria; kingdom Pseudomonadati; phylum Bacteroidota; class Cytophagia; order Cytophagales; family Hymenobacteraceae; genus Hymenobacter; species Hymenobacter fastidiosus. Next base: position 123,491 of record NZ_BAABDJ010000002.1, read on the forward strand.
TGCGGCAGCGAAAGTTAGGCAGGGCCGCGGGAAGGCCGATAAAAAGATTCGGGCCTGAGTGGCTGTAACGCGAAGTTGTACTGCGCGCGGCGGGCGTGCCGTAACCATGAGACCGTTCAACGCCTCGCGAAGTACAACTTCGCGTTACAGTACCGCTACCAAGGCACAAGCCGCGTTGCCCCCGAAGCCGGCGGCATTTACCAGCACCCGGCGAATCGGGCGGGTGGGAGCAGGCATGAGGTAAGTGACGAAGGGCGGCGCGGGCCAGGCTTGGGTGGCCAGCATAGTACACGCAAAGTCCAGGCTCAGCGCGGCCGAAGCGCCCAGCGTATGGCCCAATAGCCATTTATTGGAAACCAGATCCGGCGTATGCTCCCCGAAAACGGCCCGGATGGCCTGCCGCTCGGCCGCGTCGCCGGCGGGGGTGCCGGGGCTGTGCAGCACGATGGCGTCCACATCGGCCGGGCCGCAGCCGGCCTGGGCCAGCGCCTGCCGCATGGCCGTCTGGAAGTGCCGGCCGTCGGCGGAAAGGCCGGTTTTGCTGCCCAGAGCCTCGAAGCCGAAGCCCACGCTTTCCAGCCCGAACAAGGGGTGCGCCGGCCGCTGCCGCTGCTCCGCCAGCAGCGCCGCCCGGCTTACTTTCTCCAGCGCGAATACGGCCGCGCCTTCGCCCAATACGAACGTGGAAGGCCGCCCCGCCCCGGGCCGACAGGGAAAATCGGTGGCAGCAAAAGGTGAGTAGATGCCCAGCGCGTGCATCTGGGCCAGGGTGAAACCGGTGAGCGGAGCCTCGGTGCCACCGGCCAGAAACCGTTCGGCCATGCCCGCCCGCAGCCAGGCCATGGCGTTGCCCAGCGCCTGAAACGCGCTGCTGCAGGTGCTGGAATGGCTCAGCGCCGCGCCGCCCGTACTGCCCGCGTCGAAGGCTACCCAGCTGGCCACGTTGCCCAGCGTGGTGAGCGGCGAAGCCGCGGCGGCCACGTCGCCGGTGGTCACAAATTCGTGGTGGTAGTGCTCGGTGCGCCCCGTGGCCCCCCGCGACGAGCCAATGCTGACGGCGAGGGTGGTTTTTGGTTGTTGGTTGTTGGTTGTTGGTTGTTGGTTTCTGGTTGCTGGTTTTTCACCGGGAGAATCAAGGCCAACAGGCAATTGCTCATTGCTCATTGCTAATTGATCATTGCTCAAGCCCAGGCTCCAGCCGGCCGCCGCCGTGGCCTGGCGGGCGGCCACGATGGCCAGCAGCACCGTGCGGTCGAGCTGGCGGTAGGCGGACTGGCTTTTGCGCAGGGCCGCCAGCTGGTCTTCTAAAGCGGTGGGCAGGGCGGCTACGGCAATGGATTTGTCGCCCAGCAGGCGGGCGGTAAAACCAGGGTGGCCCGGGTTGTAAGCATCTGCCGCCAGGCCCAGCGCCGAAATCCGGCCCCGGCCGCGAATGATAATCAGGCTTTCTGCGTCGGGCAAGCTAGTCATGCAGGTATTCGGGCAGGGTGGGGGCGGGCAGGAAATCGAGCACCAGGGTCCGCATCCGGCGCAGCACGGCGTAGAGCAACTCCAGCTCGGCGTCGGTGGTGCAGTAGGGCGGCAGCAGGTACACCACGTTGCCCAGCGGGCGCAGCACCACCTGGTTGTCGATGGCGAGCTGGTAGAAGGCGTCGCGCAGGCGGCTGAAGTAGCTGGTGCCTTCGCCGGGGTCGTATTCCACGGCCAGAATGGTGCCCCGGTGCCGCACCGCCCGGATACCCGGCTGGCCCTCGATTTCCCGGCGGAAAGCGGCGTGGGCCGCCGCAATGCGCTGGCGCTGCCCGGTGCAGGCCGCCGCCCGGGTCAGCTCCAGACTGGCCAGGGCGGCGGCGCAGGCCACGGGGTTGGCGGTGTAGGAATGGCCGTGGAAGAGGGCCCGCATCTTGTCGTCGCTGAGGAAGGCCTCGTAGATTGCGGCGGCGCAGGTGGTGAGGCCCATAGCCAGCGTGCCGCCGGTGAGGCCCTTGGAAAAGCACATGATATCGGGCTGCTCGGTGAGCAATTCGGAGGCAAACAAAGGCCCCGTGCGGCCGAAGCCGGTCATCACTTCATCGGCAATGGCCAGTACGCCGCACTGGTGGCAGCGGCGCAGCAGCTCGCTCAGAATTTCGGGCTCATACATCACCATGCCGGCCGTGCCCAGCACCAGCGGCTCAAAGATGAAGCCCGCCACGTCGGGGCGCCGCAGCAGGGCATCGAGCTGGGCCAAGGCCTCCGCCTCGCGGCCCGGCACCGGCACGTCGATAAACTCGACCTCGAACAGCAGGGGCCAGAAGGGCTGGGTGAAGGCCCCGCGCCCGCTCACCGACATAGCCCCGAAGGTGTCGCCGTGGTAGGAGTCGCGGAAGCAGAGGAAGGTGCGGCGCCCGGGCTGGCCCTGGTTGTGGAAGTATTGCAGCACCATTTTCAGGGCCACTTCCACGGCCGTCGAGCCATTGTCGGAATAGAATACGCGGGCCTGATTAGCGGGCAGAATTGCCAGCAGCTGCTCGGCCAGCTCCACGGCGGTGGGGTGGGTGAAGCCAGCAAACAGCACGTGCTCCAGCGTGCTGAGCTGCTCGCTCACGCGCCGGGCAATGTGCGGGTGGGCGTGCCCGTGCAGGTTCACCCACCAGGAAGAAATACCGTCGAGGTAGCGCGTGCCGTCCTCGGCAATAAGCCAGCTGCCTTCGCCCCGTACGATGGGAATGGGTAGCGGGGCGGTTTGCATCTGGGTGTAGGGGTGCCACAATACGGCGTGGTCCCGTTCGGAAAGGGTGGGCATGGGGCAAAGGTAGCAGCCGGATTCTGGAGGCGCGGGCATTCTCTGCCGGTATTTCTCGCAGAGGACGCGGAGCTACGCAGAGTCGGGCGGGTGCGGCAAATAAATCAGCGGCAATCAGCGAAAAATCAGCGGCATCAGTGATCCAGCCATGCCCGAAACTCCGCCGCGTACCGGCTCACCACAGCGGGTGTCACTTCGGCTTCCGGCCGCAGGCGCGGCATTACCGGCACACCGGAATGCTCCCGGATAAAGTCCTCCGTAGCCGGGTTGGGCTCGCCGTTGAACACGAGGCCGCGCACCGTAATGCCCCGGGTGCGCAAAGCTTCCAGCGTAAGCAGGGTGTGGTTGATGCTGCCCAGATAATTCCGCGACACCACCACCACCTCCAGTCCGAGCTGCCCGATCAGATCGGCCAGCAGAAAGCCCGGGGCCAGCGGTACCAGCAGTCCGCCCGCGCCTTCCACGATGAGGTGATTAGCAGTAGCGGGAATTGAAAAGTCCCCGGGGCGCAGCGTGACGCCTTCGGCGGCGGCGGCGGCGTGGGGCGAGGCCGGCAGCTGCAGCCGGTAGCGCTCCGGATGGAAGCGGCTGACGGGGTTCTGCACCAGGCTGCGCACGGTGGCGGCATCGGTGGTGGGGGTGAGGCCGGCCTGCACGGGCTTCCAGTAGTCGGCCTGCAGGGCTTCGGTGAGAATAGCCGAGACGATGGTTTTACCTACGTCGGTGCCGATACCGGTGATGAAGAGTTGTTCCAAAGCGAAGAATGGGTATAGAGAAAGGGCGGAAGCCGCCTAGCGAGCCGGAAAGTTCGTGTGCAGAAAGCGAATTACCTCATCGAAATGCTTGAGCGGCTCGGCATGCCCGCCCGCAATGGCCAAGTGCTGCTTGGGGTAGCGGGAGCCCGCGCGCGTTAGCTGGGCCAGCATCTGCTCCGCCATGGGAGTAGAGGGACACACCTCATCCTGAGTCGCCGATACCAGCAGCACCGCTCCCCGGATGTTTTCGACCGGAATACGAGCCTGTCGCACCGCCGCCGTGTCCGTGAGCATGGCCGCAAAGGTAGCCCGCAAGTCGCCTTTTATTAGGAACGGTACCGCCGCTTCATTCACGGGCACAAACGGTAGCGGCTGCCCCCGGTACGACCACGCCGATGTAGTGAAGTGGTTGGTATTTCCCGGAAACGCCACGTGGCTTCCCACAATGCTCACCACACACTGGATGTCGGGGTAGCGACTGGCCAGCAGCAGCGCCAGGTCGGCACCGCGGGAACCGCCCACCAGCGCTATTTTCCGGCCGTTCACTTGTGGGTGTCGCGTGGCGGCTTTAATGGCCGCGTACACCGTATCGAGCGAAATCCGGTCCAGCAGGGGCGAGGTGGCTTGGGTCTTAAAATAGCCCAGGGCCAGGAAGGCGTAGCCATCGGCCACCAGCTGGTCGCGGGTGGGCTGCCAGTAGTGGCTGGCCCAGGCATTGCCACCTTCCGAACCGCCCAGCCCGACCAGCAGGGGTTGTTGCCGACCAGGACCTACATAGAGCAGGCTTTGGGCACCAGGCGTTTTTAAATCAATCTGGGCCGTGGCCGCGGAAGCCGCCATCAGTAGTACACCCAGAAACAGCATGAGGGAGAGGGGGAGTTGGCGCATAGCAGAGGTTGATTTCTGCAAAGGTTAGCTGCGATTGGCCTTCACCTCTTTGATGTAGATCAAATTCTCATCGCTCAGCCCGAATTCGGCTCAGGGTTTCCTGGGTGATGCCCAAGTAGGAGGCCACCATGCCCAGTGGCAGTCGGGGCAGGATATCGTGGTGGGTGTCGCAGAAATGCGCGTATTTCTCCTTGGCGGAAGTGAAGCGCAGCGACGTGATGCGGTCCATCAGGTGGCCAAACACCGAGCCCATCGAGAGCCGGGCGTAACGCTCCATTTCCGGAAAAGTATCGAAGAGGTAGCCCAGGTCCTGCACCTGCAGGCTCAGGGTATGCGTCGGCTCCAGCGCCTCCAGGTAGTAAATGTCGGGCACGCGCTTGATGAAGCTGTTGGGCGAATTCACCCACTCGCCTTCGGCACTGAAAGACTCGGTTACCTTTTCCCCGTCGCGCAGGTAGTAGAGCCGCACCAGGCCCCGCTGAATGAAGTCGCTGCGGGTGCACACGTGCCGGGCGTCGTGCAGCAGCTGGCCCTTGCCATAGCTGGCCACCCGCACCCGGTTCAGCAGCGCCTCTCGCAACGCTTCCGAAACGCGGATGTATTGTTCAACGTGCGGAAGCAAGGTGTCGGTGGCGAGCATAGGTACAACGGTGAGGACTCGGTAAGCAGTAGGTAGGGCCGCATCCCTGCGCCATTATCCTGAACGACAACGGACGGGCACCGCGGACGACGAGCGGCGAAGATGCGCCTCGCGGGCCTGCTTCTACCGGTCAGCATACGGTTGTGCCCGTTCCCGCCCGGCTCAACACCCGCGCCAGCCCGTCAATTTCCGCCTCTGTATTGTAGCTATGCACAATCAGCCGCAGCCGCTCCGTACCCACCGCCACGGTAGGTGCCACAATGGGCCGCACGTCGAAGCCGGCGGCCTGGGCGGCGGCGGCAGTCTGCCGGACCTTTTCCGGACCGGGATTATCGGCGAAGAACACCGGGTGAATGATATGACTGTTCAGCGGTACCCGCAGGCCGGGCACGGCGTTGAGCGTGGCTTTCAGGTAGTCCGACAGCCCGAACAGCTCTTCCCGCTCCGGCCCCAACGCGGGCAGCAGGGCGTAGCCGGCCGCGAGGGCGGCAATGGTGAGCGGGGGCAGCGCGGTGGTGTAGATAAACGGGCGGCTGAAGTTGAGCAGGTAGTCGCGCAGCACGGCGGGGCCGGCCACGGCGGCGCCCTGGCTGCCCAGGGCTTTGCCGAAGGTGAAAATGCGGGCAAAAACGTCGTTTTCGAGGCCCAGGGCCGCTACCAGTCCTTCGCCGCGCGGACCGTAGATACCGTTGGAGTGGGCTTCATCGACCACCAGGTATAGGCCCTTTGTGCGGCAAAATACGGCCAGCTCCGCCAGCGGCGCCTCGTCGCCATCCATCGAATACAGCGCCTCCACCGCCACGAAGACAGTGCCGGTGGCCCGGGCCAGCTTGCGCTCCAGATCGGCCAGATCGTGGTGGCGGAAGCTCCAGGCGGTGGCGAAGCTGGCGCGGATGCCTTCCTTCACCGAGGCGTGGCTGGCTTCGTCGTACAGAATCGTGTCGCCCCGGCGCGGGACGGCGCTGAAGAAGCCCAGGTTGGCAGTGTAGCCCGAGTTGAACAGCAATGCAGCTTCGGCCCGGTGGAAATGGGCCAGCGTAGCTTCCAGCGCTTCGGCCGCTGCCGAGTTGCCGGTAAGCAGGCGGCTACCAGTGCTGCCGGCGGGCTCAGTGGCCGCACCTTGCACGGCTTCCCGCACCGCCGGGTGGCGACTCAGGCCCAGGTAATCGTTGGAGCTGAAATCGGCCAGGCCGGCGGCGGGCAGGGTGAGGCGGCGGCGGGTGCCGGCGGCTTCGCGCTGGCGCAGCTCGGCTTGCAGGCGGTGGTGGAGGTCGTTCATGCGGGAGGCCTCACCCCCTAGCCCCCTCTCCGAAAGAAGAGGGGGCACTAGCTTTAGAGCAATTTCTAAAACCAGATATGGCCTGGGGCTGCGCGGGCAACAAAAACTATGGTCGAAAAGCAAGAAGCTACTATCTGGTGCCCCCTCTCCTTTTCATTCCGCGCATCAAGCGGCGTAGGGGGTTAGGGGGGAGGCGACTACCCCAGCACCGTCGCGCCTTCCGGCACGTCCTTGAACGACTTGCGGGGCTTTAAACCCAGCAAAGCAAACATCTGCTTATCGGCGTCAAAGTCGGGGTTGGGGGTGGTGAGCAGCTTCTCGCCGCTGAAGATGGAGTTGGCGCCGGCCAGAAAACACAGGGCCTGCTCCGTCACGTCCATTTCCTGACGGCCGGCGGAGAGGCGGACCATCGTGTTGGGCATCAGGATGCGGGCCGTGCCAATCATGCGCAGCATTTCCCACACGTTCACGCGGGGCTGGTCGGCGAGGGGCGTGCCCGGCACGGGTACCAGCGCGTTTACGGGCACGCTTTCGGGGTGAGCGGGCAGCGTGGCCAGGGTGTGGAGCATGGCAATGCGGTCCTCGTCGGTTTCGCCGAGGCCGATGATGCCGCCCGAGCACACCGAAATGCCGGCCTTGCGCACGTGCTCCAGCGTGTTCAGCCGGTCGTCGTAGGTGCGGGTAGTGATGATGTCGTCGTAATGCTCGCGGCTGGTGTCGAGGTTGTGGTTGTAGGCGTAGAGGCCGGCCTGCTTGAGCCGCTCGGCCTGGTACTCATTCAGCATGCCCAGGGTGCAGCACACTTCCAGCCCGAGGCCATTCACCTGCTCCACCATGCCCAGCACCCGGTCGAAGTCGCGGTTGTCGCGGATTTCGCGCCAGGCGGCGCCCATGCAGAAGCGGGTGCTGCCCGAATCCCTGGCCCGCTGGGCCGAGGCCAGCACTTCGGCATCGGGCAGCAGCTTGTGGGCCTGCACGCCGGTGTGGTAGCGGGCGGCCTGGGGGCAGTAGGCGCAGTCTTCGGGGCAGCCGCCGGTTTTTACGCTCAGCAGGGTGCAGACCTGCACTTCGCCGGTGGCCTGGGTCCGGGCATGAATGGCGGCGGCCTGGGTCACGAGTTCCAGCACGGGCTGGTTATAAATAGCTTTTACTTCGTCGAGCGTCCAGTCGGTACGGAGCATAGGAGGGGTCGGTGGGAGTGGTGGGGAGAAGCCGGAATAGGGCTGGCAGGGCTAGGCAAAACTACCCCCGCGGGCCGCAAGTTACAAGAGAAGCCGATTCAACCGGGATTTGGGAGGCGGAAGTCCATCAAATGGCCCGCAGCCGGGTGTTTTTGGGGTTGTGCTCCACTCCGGCCCGGCCCGGCGCTTCCAGCGGTGGCGGAATGTACAGGCCAAACCGACCCCGCATGGACCCCGCAGGCCCTTTTTCAGCCCGTACCAGCCACCCACCGGATTGTCGGCCGCGTGGCCCCAGGCTTCCACGGTGCCTGGGGCGGCGGTACTGCCCGGTGGCCCCCGCCCCACCGCCGTGCAGTTTTACGGGGGCCGGCCCTCGGGCTTCACTGCCCCAACCAAGTCGCCGCCGCGCATCATCTTCGCTTCCTCCCACAACCGCCAGCAGGTGCGCACCCCGGGGGCTATGTTCGGCCTGACCTGCTACGCGGCCAAGGCGCTGAACATCGGCGGCAACCACTCGCTCAACGTGCTGAAAAAAAGCAACCTGCCCACCGGCTTCCGCACCTTCTGCAACACGTCTGAGCATATGTACGACCTGACCGCCAGCGGCGAGGCCCACAAGCTGAGCTACTCCGCGAACTACCGCTGGGGCAGGCCCATCAGCAGGCAATGCCTTGCGCCACCGGCCAGATCCGGCCTTGCCGCACCGTAGATGCTTCGCTGGGCTGCACCGGGCCCAGGCTGGCCCCCACGGGGCCGGCCGGCGGCGGTGCGGCCGGCCACGTAGCCGCTATTTGGGATATGGCGCCGGGGCTGCATTACCACCCCCGCCGCCCGCCGCCGGTATTGGGCGTCCGGCGTTGGAGCCGGCGCCGGTTAAAGGCGCTGCGGGGCTGATAACTTCAAGATTATCACATGTATATGTGTTGACAGCAGGGGAGTTGACTGGTAAATTTACTAAGCAAACTTTCTTGAGTGCCAACTATTTCCTTTCCGGCTATGAAACAGTTCGTCCCCAACCCCTCTTCCCTCTTTGCTCCCTACTTCGGACTCCCCCGCCTGGTGCGGCCGGCCCGGGTGGTTGGCGGCGCCTGGCGGCTTCTGCTCCCGGTCGTGCTGTTGCTGATCGTGTCCGAGCTGCGGGCTCAGACCTCGCCCTACACCCAGATCACGCTGGGACAGAACCATACGGCGGCCCTGCGCGCCGACGGGACGCTCTGGGCCTGGGGCTACAACGGCTACAGCCAGCTCGGCAACGGCAACAACACCGGCCGCACCCTGCCGGCCCAGGTAGCGGCCCCGGTTGCCGCCCTGCCCGGTACCCGCTGGAGCGGCGTCACGTCGGGCTCCAACCACATTATGGCGCTGCGCACCGACGGCACGCTCTGGGCCTGGGGCTACAACGGCTACAATCAGCTCGGCGACGGCACCAAGACCACCCGCGTCAGCCCGGTGCTGGTGCCGGTACCGGCGGGCGCCGCGGCCGGCACCACCTGGACGCAGGTATCGTCGCGGGAGTTTCATACGCTGGCGCTGCGCTCCGACGGTACGCTCTGGGCCTGGGGCTACAACGTTTACGGGCAGCTCGGCGACAACACTACCACCGACCGCCTGTCGGCGGTGGCCGTAACCACGCCGGCGGGGGCGGCGGCCGGCACCACCTGGACGCAGATTACCACGGGCCGGGTACACTCCCTGGCTCTGCGCTCCGATGGGACGCTCTGGGGCTGGGGCTACAATGCCTACGGCACCGTGGGCGACGGCAGCAGCACCACGCGGTTGGTGCCCACCGCCGTTATCACGCCCGCCGGGGCCGCCGCCGGTACGCGCTGGACCAGCATCAGCGGCGGCGACAACTTTTCGCTGGCGCTGCGCTCCGACGGGACGCTCTGGGCCTGGGGCTATAATGCCTACGGCCAGCTCGGCGATGCTTCCACCACGATCAGCCGGGTGCCCATTGCCGTCATCACACCCGGGACCGTAGGTGCGGGTACGCGCTGGGCCCAGGTAACGGCCGGCGACGACCACACCTCCGCCCTGCGCTCCGATGGCTCCCTCTGGGCCTGGGGCTACAACAACTACGGCCAGATCGGCGACAATACCAAGAATAATCGCTCGACGCCGGTGCGCGAGACCAGCAACAGCACCTGGGGCCAGCTTACCGCCGGCCAGAACAACACCCTGGCCGTGCAGGCAGGCACGGGCCTGATCTTCGGTACCGGCTACAACGCCTTCGGCCAGCTGGGCAATGGCAGCACCACCAACACCCTGGTCTTCATTGCCAGCAGCGCCCCCGTGCTGGCCACCCGGGCCGCGGCCACGGCGCCGGCATTAGCCGTCTATCCGAACCCGGCGCACGCGCGCTGCCAGCTGCCGGCGCTGCCGGCCGGCACCCGGCTGCGGCTGATTGACGGGCAGGGCCGGGTGGTGCGGGTCCAGGCCGCCGCCCCGGCGTTGAGCCTGGAAGGACTATCGGCGGGACTATACCTGCTCACCGTGCAGGCCCCGGGACTGGCCCCCAGCAGCACCCGCGTTGTGGTGGAATAATGCCGCCTGTTCCCAGTCCGGTCGTATCGGACACGAGGAAATTAAAAGACCCGGCCACATTGGTGGCCGGGTCTTTTAATTTCCTCGTGGCCGGCTTGCGTGGGCTACTGAGCCGGCTTTTTCCGCTCGTACCAGTGATGAAGCACGCCGTCGAGGTCGAAGGTGTTGCCGAAGCGCAGGCCGGCTTTCTGCAGCACCTGGTTGGAGGCCAGATTCCGCACGTCGGCAATACCGCAGATAAGGGGCAGCCGGAGCGTGTCGAAGCCGTAGCGGACGGAGGCGCGGGCCGTTTCGGTGGCGTAGCCCCGGCCCCAGTAGCGGCGGATGAAGCGGTAGCCCAGGTCGTAGTAGCTGGTGCGGCCGTTGGTGGGCCCGGGCGCGAGCTTCAGCCCCGACCAGCCCACGAAGTCCCCGGTCTGCTTTTCCACCACGGCCCAGCGCCCGATGCCGTTATCCACGTACTGCTGGCGGACGAAGGCAATCAGCGCCTGGCTCTGTCCGATAGTCTGCACGGTCTTGTTGCCCAGGTAGCGGTGTACCTCGGGGTCGGAATCCAGCTCGAACATGCCCGCGTCGTCGGAGGGCAGCAGCTCGCGCAGGATCAGGCGCTCGGTTTCGACGAAGATGGGCATGTGAATGTTCTTAAAAAGAACGTCATTCCGAGCGAAGCCGAGGAATCTCGCGTGCTGAAGTTGGAGGAGTAACTCAACGAAGTGGGCGAGATGCTTCGACAAGCGCAGCATGACCGGCTATGTTTAGTTTCGCGTTACCGGCTGCCGCCGCGCCGACCGGCGTTGCCTTTGGGGGCGCGGGCCAGGGTTTTGGCGGCGGGCTTGAATTTACCCCCGGCCACGCTGGGGCGGGCGGCCTTGGCGGCGGCTTTCTTGGTGGGCTTCTCCTCGAAGTAATCCGGGGCGGCACTGGCTTTTGCTTTGGGCCTGGCTTTGCCGGGAGCCGCTTTGCGGGCGGGCTTGGTATTGCCGGCAGCCGTGCCCGCTGCTTTGGCCGGGCGCGTTGCGGGTTTGCGGGCAGGCTTCCCGCCGCCGTCAGCGGCGCGGACTTCGCGGGGGGCGCGGGCCTCGCGGGCGGGGGCTTCTTCGCCCTCCGTTGCCCGGTTGGGCTTCACGTCCCAGCCCAGCTGCTTCTCGACCGGGGCGCGGCGCTTGGGCAGGGAGGCTTCCTTGGTGCCGGATGATTTTTCGGTCATCTGCAGAATGTCGGCCAGCTCCTTTTCGGTCAGCTCGCGCCAGTCGCCCACGCCGAGGCCCTTGAGGGTAATGTTCATCACCCGGATGCGCTCAAGCTGCACCACTTCGTAGCCAAAGGCCTCGCACATCTTGCGGATCTGGCGGTTCATGCCCTGAATCAGGGTGATGCGGAAGATAAAGGTGGTTTCCTTCTGCACCTCGCACTTCTGGGTCATGATGCCCATGATGGACACGCCGCCGCGCATGCCTTCGATGAAGTGTTCGTTGATGGGCTTATCGACCATCACGATATACTCCTTCTCGTGCTTGTTGCCGGCCCGCAGGATTTTGTTGACGATGTCGCCGTTGCTGGTCAGCAGAATCAGGCCCTGCGAGTCCTTGTCGAGGCGGCCAATGGGGAAGATCCGCTCACTGTGCTTGATGTAGCGGATGATGTTGCCCTTGACGCTGGTTTCGGTAGTGCTGGTGATGCCCGGCGGCTTGTTGAAGGCAATGTAGATGGCGTCTTCCTCGGCCCGGGGCTCAATATGGGCTCCGTTGACAATCACGCGGTCCTTGGGGCTCACCTGGTCGCCGATTTTGGCGCGCTTGCCGTTCACGAATACGTTGCCCTCGGCAATAAACTTGTCGGCCTCGCGGCGGGAGCAGACCCCGCTTTCGCTGATGTATTTGTTGAGGCGGGTCGAATCGGAACTGGGCATAAGGCAGGCGGCAAAGGGTGAACCGGTCCGCATATGGCGCGGACGAGGCCGCAAGTTACGCAGAAGCGGAGTGAGGTTGCGGCCGGAAGAGCGGCCAGCTCCCTACCAGAGCCGGGAGCTGAGCCACAGCGCCTGCCCAAACAGCAGCCCTTCAGCTAAGCGCTGGGCCAGACCCCGGAAGCGGAAGTCAGGCACAGACATAAGCACCAGACAGCCGAAAAGTAGCCCACATTGCCCAGCAGGCGGGATACTCGTCCGCAGCAGTAGCTGATCCTGGGCCTGATTCAGAAAGAAAATGCCGCCCGCGTATTCTACGAATCCGCCAAAGTTGTGCAGCGTCTGTTTCGCGGAGCCAGTAGCCGGCGAGCCCACGTCACAGGGAAACACGGCTGCTATCAGGTAGCCGGTGCCCAGGCACAGCAGCAGGCCGCCCAGGGCTGGTGCGCCGGTGAGCAGCCCGCCCAGCAGCACCAGGCCCAGGCCGACCGGAAAAAACAGCCCCCAGCTTACCCGCTGGCGGTCGGGAGCCCCATCTTCTCCCAGCTCGCTGATGGTGTCGCGCCGATGAGAGTAGCCGCCCCGGCGTGCTCCGAAGTAGAGGATTCCGGCAACCAGATAAGCTACCAAAGAAGCCAGTAGAATAGTCGGCATCGGGTGAGGGAAGAAACATTTGGGCCAGACTGTTGAAGCAGCGGTCAAACTACAATTTCACCTCCTTTTCCCCCTTATCCACGCCCAGAATAAACCTGGTCAGGCCCGCCATGTAGGTCTGCTGGTCGTCGTAGAAGCTCATGTGGCTGCCTTTGGGGCAAATCAGGGCGGTGCCGTGCTGCACTTTGGCGGCTACCATGCGCATGTGCTCGGGGTCCATGGTGTCGTACTTGCCGCCGATGCTCAGCACCGGCACCGTGAGCCTGGGCAGGTCCGGGGTCCGGTCCCAGGTGAGGAGCTTGCCGGCTATGCCGAATTCGCTGGGCCCCTGCATGGTCACGTAGAGCGACTGGTTCATTTTGGCGAAGGAGCGGTTCACCGGCTCGGGCCACTGATCCAGGGGCAGGCGCAGCACGTGCTCGGCGTAGAAGTTGGGCAGCAGCAGCGCCATGTAGCGCGGGTTGGCGAAGTCCTTTTTGGCCTCCAGCTGCCGGATTTCAGCCAGCACCGCCGGCTTCATCTGCTTAGCCAGCACGTCCTGAGCGTATTGGCCATAAGCGGGGCAGCTCATCATCATGTTCGAAATGATGAGGCCCTTCAGGTTCTGCTGGTACTTGAAGGCGTACTCGGCGGCCAAAATGCCGCCCCAGCTGTGGCCCAGCAGGTAAAAGTTGTCCTTATTCAGCTTCAGCGCCTGGCGCACCTGCTCCACTTCCTCCACGTAGCGCGGCAGGCTCCACAGGGCCGTGTCCCGGGGGTTGTCGGAGTTGCCGCAGCCGAGCTGGTCGTAGTAGATAAACTCGATGCCTTCCTGGGGCAGAAAGCTTTCCATACACTCAAAATACTCGTGCGTAGCCCCCGGCCCGCCGTTCAGCAGCAGCACTTTGATGCGCGGGTTGTGGCCGAAGCGCTTGGTCCAGACGTTGAATTTGCCTCTGGGCGTGCTGATGGGAATCATCTGCACGCCGCCGTTCTGCACGGCAAGGGTAGTATCGGGCTGGAAGTAAGCGCGGCCCGCCGAAGCCATGGATTCGGGTTTGGTCGGTGCGGTACAGGCGGTGGTCAGGAGGCCGGCCAGGAGCGAGCAGGTACCGAGGAAGCGGGTCAGGGTTGGCATCGGGGCGGGGAAAAGTAGGGAGCTAAACCTAGCCATAATCCGGGCCGGCACCAAACCCGCGCCGGCCGGCTGCTACTTCACCTGCATCGACTCTTCCAGATCCGCAAAAGGAATGGTGGTTTTCACCCCGTAGTCCTGCACCGGCCACGACTGCACGATGGTCTGCACGTCGAGGCCCCGCGCTTTCACCGCGTGGTAGAGGCCCGCCTGCCGGCCCCCGGCCTTTTTGATGGCGCCCTGCCGGGCAATCCAGACCAGGTCGTCCTCAAACAGGAGCTTCTCGCTGGGGAAATAGTAGATCAGGTAGTCGTTGGTGTGCTCCGACTGGCTGCCGATCAGGTGAATCTGCATTTCGAAGCCGCCCTCGGCAATGGTTTTGCTGGTCTTGATTTCCTCGGTTTTCAGCGGCCGGGGCTGGCGCTGGAGGCTGTCGGGGCGGAGCGTGTGGGGGGCGGCGGCCAGGTACTGCACGTAGGGTACGTCGGCGGCGGTAGTCAGCACGGTAGCGCCTTTGTGCACGAAGGGCCGCATTCCGCCCAGGTAGTGCGGGTGGTAATGGCCGGCCACGAAGTAGCGGATGGGCTTGCCGGGCGCGATTTTGCGGGCTTCACTGATAATCAGCTCCCCGTTCTCACTGTTCAGCGGCGCCTCGGCTACCAGCAGAAACGTGTCGAATTCCACCACCAGCACCTTGTCGTCGGTGTGCTTCAGCTCGACGAAGTGCAGGTGCGGACTGTGGTGCGTCACGCTCACCTGGGGCGCCGGAGCCGTTTCCGGGGCCAGCTTGTAGTCGGCCGGGGCAGTAAGCAGGTTGGGCGCGGCCGGCAGCAGCTCGGCCGCCGTGATGGTGACCTGGTCGGTCAGCTTGCCGTTGATTTTGTCGATGGTGATGCTTTTAGCATACGCCAGCTTGCCCACCGTGGCGTAGTCCTGGTAGGTGTAGGTGGTCAGCACGTCGCCGAACAGCTCGTCGGGGCCCAGGGCCGTCACCTTGCCCAGCCGGTTGTCGGCGGTCCGGATAAAGAGGCGGACGATGGTGCGGTGCAGCGTGATTTTGTAGACCACCAGCTCCCGGGTGCTTTCCGGCGCGGGCCGGACTTTCTGATCAACGAAGAGCTGGATAAGCTGCCCGGGCGCGTAGCGGGCGGACTGCACCGGGTGTTCCAGAAAGGCCTCCTGGGTCACGCGGGTCAGTTGCTTGTCGCCGTAATCCTGAAAAAGCAGGGTGGTGGGCGTGCGCTGGGTCTGGGAGAAGTAGGTGGTGGGGCCTTTGCGCAGCGTGTCGGATTTCAGGAAGCTGTCGGCCTTGCTCCACACGCGGCCGGTACCGGTGTAGTTGGTGGGCTGCCAGGGCTGGAAGCTGTGCTCAAGCTGGGCCAGGGTTTCCTGGTAGCGCAGCGCCATGTAAGCGTTCCGGATGGGTTCGACCTGCTGCTTCCAGCAGGCCCGCAGGTTGTCGGGGCCCTTGGCCTGGGCGGATAGTCGGGTAAGCAGCAGCAGGGTGAGTAGCAGGTATCGGCTTGCTTTCATAAATGGGGTTTAGAAGGAAATGTTGAAGCTGTTTACTAATCCAAAAAGTCTGTCATCCTTCATCTGGCGTACGCTTGCGAAGGACCTTCCTCTACTAACTGACTATGCCTTTTTCAACGAGCAAAGCCCTTCATCGCGCAAACAGCAAAGGGCTTTGCTCGTTGAAAAAGATTGCCGTGCGGAAACAGGAAGGTCCTTCGCAAGCGTACGCCAGATGAAGGATGACAACTGCTCAAAAAAAATGCATTGTCAAACAGCTTCATAAGTGCCTAACGCGACGGCGCGGCGTTTATTTCTCCGCGTCCAGCCACTGCATGGGCTGGTACTCGCCGGGGCCGATGACCAGGCCATGCAGGTCGTCGGTTAGCTGGAGGCCATTGGCGCTGTTGGTGAAAAACAGCAGGCTTTCCTTGGTATCGGGAAAGGCCAGGAAGAAGCCTTTGAAGTCGCCGTTGTCGCCCCAGTGCCAGAGGGCCGGGCCGCGGCTGGTAGTGGTCAGCCCCACGCCGCAGGCCCAGGCAATAGCGGCATCGGCGGGCGTGACCGGCTGACCGCCGCGGTTGGCGGCATTGGCGGGCGTGGTGAGCAGCCGGGCAGTAGCCGGCTGCAGGCCCTGGCCGCGCAGCAGGGCCTGGAGAAACTGGTTGTAGTCGGCCGCCGTGGTAAGCAGGCTGAAGCTGCCGTTGGGCTCGGCAAACCGGCGGATTTCGGTGGGCTTACCGGCTTTATCGTGCCCGATGGCCGCGTGGGCGGCAAAGCGCGGCTGCCACCCGAAGCTGCTGTTGGGCATTTGCAGGGGCCCGAATACTTCCTGCCGGGCCAGCGCCTCAAACGACTTTCCGGTGATGTGCTCCAGCGTTTTCTGCAGGAACACGTAGCCTTCGCCGGAGTAGTTCCAGCAGCTGTCGGGCGCGTATTTCAGCGGCAGCGCCGACGTTTTCCAGCCGGCCGCCAGGGGATGCTGCGCCCAGTTGGGCAGCCCCGACGTGTGGCCCAGCACCATGCGGGCCGTGATTCGGTCGGCGCGGGGCTGGCCCAGCAGGCGCGGGTAGGAGTAGTAGGTCAGCAGCGGCTTATCCAGGCTGAGCCGGCCCTGGTCCACGAGGCGCAGGGCGGTATAGGCCAGCACGACTTTGCCCAGCTACGCCGCCTGAAAGACAGTCCGGGCATCTACGGCCGCCGTGCTACCAGCCTTGCGCAACCCCAGGTTGTAGACGGTAGACTTGCCGCTTTTAGTGTGAATCAGCTGGATGCCCGGTACGTTTTCCCGCCGGAGCAGGGCGGCCAGCCCGGTTTGCTGGGCCTGGCCGGTCAGGCCGGCTAGCAGGAGGAAGGTTAATAGGAGCAGATTTTTCAAGCGGGATACTATAAAAGCGGTAGTAGGACTTACGCAAAATGCTTTCACGCAGTGTTTCGCAGTGTTAAACCGCAGGGTTTCGCAGTGTTTAACGTCCTCGCACTGCGAAACCCTGCGGTTTAACACTGCGAAACACTGCGTGAAATGGCACCAGGAGGGTTTTGCGTAAGTCCTAGGTAGGTCGAAACAAAAGGGCGCGTCTGTCCGGCAAGATGGGACCAGCCGGCGTCACGTTGCCTGGCACTGCCAACGAAAGCGGGCCGCCCCGGTGAGGAGCAGCCCGCTTTTGTAGGTCCCGAATCGGCTACAAAATCCGACCAATCCGAAAAATCCGGAGGAATCCGTGGTCTAGCCCAGCGTGTGGTACACGGCCTGCACGTCGTCGTCCTCTTCGAACTTCTCAATCAGGCTCATCACCTCTTCCAGCTCGTCGCCGTCGAGGGTGACGGTGGTGTTGGGTACCCGCTGCAGCTGGGCCGATACCACGTTCAGGTGCTTTTCTTCCAGCGCCCGCTGCATCTGGCCGAAGTCGGTGAAGGCCGTTTCGACCACGATGAAGTCTTTCACCGCGCCGTGCTCGTCTTCTTCCTGGGCGGCGTACACGTCCTCGGCCCCGGCATCAATGAGCTCCAGCTCCAGCTCATCTACTTCCAGGCCTTCGGCGGCCAGGCGGAACACGCCCTTGCGGGTGAAGGTATAGTCGGAGGAGCCGGCGGTGCCCAGGGCGCCATTGCCGCGGTTGAAATACATGCGCACGTTGGCTACGGTGCGGGTGGGGTTGTCGGTAGCGGTTTCGATAACTACCGCTATGCCGTGGGGGGCATAGCCCTCGTACACCACTTCCTGGTAGTCTTTTTCCTCCTTGCTGTGGGCGCGCTTGATGGCCGATTCCACGCGGTCCTTGGGCATGTTCACGCCTTTGGCGTTCTGCATGGCCGTGCGCAGGCGGGAGTTGGTATCCGGGTTGGGGCCATTTTCCTTCACGGCCATCACGATTTCGCGGCCAATGCGGGTGAAGTCCTTGGACATTTTGTCCCAGCGCTTCATTTTACGGCCCTTGCGGAATTCAAATGCTCTTCCCATCTATGGTGAAATTGTGAGAGTGTGAAACTGTGAGTTGCTCTGGGGGCAGGAGCCCGCAACCGGAAAGGGGCCGCAAGTTAGCAGAAAGCCCGGCCGGGCGCAATGCACAGGTCTCAACGGGCCGGCGGCACCAGCCCGATGCCGCGGCCCATGAGCTTATCGAGCACGGCCGCGGGCAGCAGCCGGGGAATAAACGCGGTGCGCAGCCAGTTGGGCACGATGGTGTAGCGCACCTGCGGCCGGGGCGTTTCCAGAATGCTCACGAGCCGCCCGGCTACGTATTCGGGGGTGAGGGCCTCGGTGCGGGTTTTGTTGATGAAGCGCACGAACCGCTCGGCCGGGCGGTGGTAGGGTGTGTCGCGGTAGGCGGTCAGGTCGATGCCCTTGTCCCAGATGGGCGTCTGGGTCA
Organism: Hymenobacter fastidiosus; assembly: GCF_039539565.1. Taxonomy (NCBI): domain Bacteria; kingdom Pseudomonadati; phylum Bacteroidota; class Cytophagia; order Cytophagales; family Hymenobacteraceae; genus Hymenobacter; species Hymenobacter fastidiosus. Next base: position 141,619 of record NZ_BAABDJ010000002.1, read on the forward strand.
CGCCCAGCCCGATGAGCACCATCGACACGCCGAACAGCTGCAGCTCCCGCCGCCAGCTGGCCGTGAGGCCTTCCAGCGCGAACTTGGTGCCCACGTACGCGCCCATAAACGGGGCCGCGACCTGCCCGCTCACCGAGCCGATGTTGAGGATGCGCCCGGGCTGCCCCCGAAAGTCCGGCCGGGCCCCGAGCAACGGCAAAAACGCCTGCGTCACCTGCACCAGCCCCAGCACGTTCACCTCGAAGTGCTGCCGTACTACGTCGATGGGTTGGTGCTGGAGCGGCCCACCGAAGGCTACGCCCGCGTTGTTGATGAGGCCCCGCAACGGCCTGCCTTCCAGGTGCTGCTCCACTGCCACCACCGCCCGGGCAATGGCAGCGGCATCGGTCACGTCGAAGAGCAGGGGCGTGCAGGCCGCGCCCAGCTCGGCCTGCAGGCGCCGGGCATCCGCCGGGTTTCGGACGCTGCCGAAGACGTGGTAGCCGCGGCTCAGAAACGCCCGGGCCGTGGCCAGGCCCACGCCGCTCGATACGCCCGTAATCAGGATGGTAGGAAAGGATGAGTGCATAGCCCGCAAGCTAGCCGGATTCCGGCATTCGATTTATGCCCTACTCAGGCCGCCTGGCTACTGCGCCCGCAACGTATAGATGCCCTGGTTGCCGGCCGGAAAGCCGACGAGCGTGAGCGTGAGTAGCTGCACGGCGGGCTGCAGGCGGAAGGAACCCTGATCGGTGCGGGGCTGGCCTTTGGCGTCGGTGTAGGTGAAGGTAATCTGGGTGCCGGTGAAGGTGAAGCGGCCATCCTGATCAAAGTGGATAGTGCCGCCGTTGCCCTGCAGGGTGAGGCGCTTCTGAAAGGTGCCGTCGGGGTGGAGGCTGAGCGTGCCGCCCACGCCGCGGGCCGCAATGGGCGTAGCCTTGGTTTCCCGGTCCACGATGGCGTAGCTCAGGTAGGTGTAGGTGGTGAAAAATGAGGTGGCCGGCGGGGTGATTTTAGCCGTTTTGGTCGGTTGCACTCGTTGGGCAACCCCGGAAAAACTGCCCGCGGACAGCAGCACAAGCAGGAAAAACAAACGGTAGCGCATGGCGAAAGATAAGGAATGCCGTCCGGGCTGACGGCGGCCCGGGGGTGGTTCGGCGCGGTCTGCTACATTCGTGCCATGCCCACCTTCCTTCGTGAACTCATCCAGCCCGCCGCCGAGCTGCCCGAAGCCGACGTGTGCCTGGTCGGTCTGCCCCTCGACTTCGGCACCGTGCTCGAAGGCGGCCGCGCCGGGGCCACGCACGCTCCCGACGCCATCCGTCGGGAGCTGCGCCGCTACCACAAAACCTACAATCTGGAGCACGACGTGGACCTGAGCCGCCTGCGGATCGCCGACGCCGGCAACCTCGACCTGCGCCACCCCGACCACGCCGCCAACCACGAAACCATCCGCCGCCGCCTGAGCGAGCTGCTGCGTCAGTACCCGCGCGTAGTCGTGCTCGGCGGCAGCCACGACGGCACCTACAGCACCGTGCGCGGCCTGTATGAGGCTACGGGCGGGCAGCCGGTAGGCGGCATCAACCTCGATGCCCACGCCGACGTGAAGGACCAGCCGGCTATCAGCAGCGGCACCCCGTTTGGGAAACTGCTGCGCGAAGGACAGCTGGCCGGGAGCCGCTTCACCGAAATCGGCCTGCATTCCAACCTCAATACCAAAGAGGATATCGACTTTCTCCACCAGCACGCCGCGACCATCGTGCCGCTGGCCCACGTGCAGCAGGATGGCATGCCGCTCTTTCAGGCGCGCGCCCTACGCCGGGCCACGGCTGCCGGCCCCGCCTTCGTGAGCTTCGATATCGATGGCTGCGCCGAAGCTTTTGCGCCGGCGGTTTCGGCCCCCAGCGCCGATGGCTTCACCCCGCGCCAGGCCACGGAGGCGGCGTTGCTGGCCGGCCAAAACCCCGGCGTTCGGCTGTTTGAAGTAGTGGAGCTGAACCCGGTTTTCGACCGCGACAACCAGACCGCCCGGCTGGCCGCTACCATCATCACCGCCTATCTGACGGGCGTAGCCAGGACGACGGTCCGGTAGCCCCGCATCCGTTGGCCGGCGGAAACTGCTGCCCGGCAGCTTCCGCTGCGGCTGGTCGGATCGGGCTGGCAAAAGGTAGGTGTGGTGCCTAGGTTTGGGCAGTACTACCTCGCTATCCATGATTATACTCGTCGCGAAGTAG